>JBCCGJ010000143.1:0-14238 GCA_039029335.1 Actinomycetota bacterium
CGGGATCCGGCTCGGGTTCGGGGTCCGGGTCGCCGTTCGATGAGAGCACCAGCACGGTCGCCGACCGGGGGGCCAGAACCAGGTCGGCCATTCCGTCGGTGACCGTGATGTCGCCGCCCCGCTCGATCACTCCGTTGGTGGCGGCGGAATAGTCCCACCGCTCGGCAACACCGCTCCGACCGTCCAGGTCGATCGGGCTGACATAGCTGTCCCTGGTCTTGTTGATGACCACAACGGTCAGCGCCCCATCGGCGGTACGGGTGCCGGCGTGCACCGCCACCCGGGCCTCGTCGGACGACTCGGAGAAGTTGGCCACGTCACCGAACCTGCCACCCTGCCCGTCGTAATTTCGGTACAGCCGGAACGCATCGATCAACGGTCTGGCACCCCACTCGTCCTCGGTCATGTTCACCCAGCTGAGGAACGGGTCCCAGACCGTGGCCACGTCCAGGCCCTCCCGGCCGAAGATGCCAAGCACGTCGGCCTGGGCCAGGCCACCGGCGACGGTGTCGTTCCCGCCGAAGTTGTACTCGGTGATGGCCAGATCGGTCCCCGGGTAGTGGCGATCGATCAGGCTGTTCAGCCGGGGGATCACCGCCGAACCATCACCGTTGAGGAAGTCCCTGGCCACCCACCAGTCCTGGGGGGCGTAGGTCGGGTCCCAGAGCTGCCGGGTCGACTCCAGCCGCAGGTCGTCGCTTCCGGTGCCGTAGACCCGATCGTCGTAGAAGTTGACCGCGAGGCTGTCCAGCAGTCGGGTGCCTGCCGCCTCCCCGGCCTGTCGCATCGCTTTGAGGTAGTCCTCGACGAAGGTCGGCACATCACCGGGGCGGTCGCCGCGGAGGATCTCCTCGGTGGTGACGTAGTAGCTGTAGCCGCTCCACAGGACCGGGCCGATCACGTTCGCCGTCGGGTCGGCGTCCTTGACCGCGGTTGCCCAGGTCCGGTTCCGGTCGATCAACTCGGTCCGCCCGAGCGGATCCGGCCGGACGTCCTCATGCGTCGAGTACCAGAGCCCCGGCTCGTTCCCCAGGGCGTAGGTCTCCACACCGCCGCTGGCCGCGTCGCCGTGGGTGGCAACCAGATGCCGAACCCAGTCCGCAGCGAAGTTCTCATCCGCAGCCCGGCTGGTGATCGTCGGATCCGCACCGCCCAGTGGTGTGCCGCCGACGGTCCCGTTGCCGCACAGCAGCTGCGGGTTCAGCCAATGCGGTTCCTGCCCGTCCTGCGGCCCCGCGTTCGTGCCGGGCCCTAACACATCGACTGTCGGATAGCTGCAGTTCGCCTCCCGGTTCTTGGCGACCCAGCCGAGCATCGGGAGGGTCATGATCGTCTCGGTGCCGTCGGCCTGGTTCTCGTTCTCGAACGTGTGGTCGGCGCCCATCTCGTCCGGGTTGTTCATGAAGTACCAGTCGGCGGCGGCGTTGGTGGTGGCTATCTCGTGGTTGAACCGCTCGGTGCTGTTCCCGCCCCACCGGTTGACGGTCACCCCGAGCTCTTCACGGACGGCGTTGCTGGCGAAGTTCATCCCGTAGATGCCTTCGCTGATGGGGTGGGGGAAGGCGATGACCTGGTTGGACACCACGCCGGACGCCGGGTCCGTGACCGTTCTGGTCAGGGTTCGAGACCCGAGGTCGACCCGCAGTTCCGGTCCAGCGGCCGCCGGCGGCGCGTCCCCGGCGACCACCCGCACGTCGTCCACGTAGTACGTCGGTCGGGGATTCTCGTCCAGGTTGTCGAACCAGACACCGCTGAACGAGCTGAACCCGCCGAACTCGGCAAGGTCGATCGTCACCGACTGCCATGACCCGGCGGTCGGGGTGATCGGGATCGACTCGCTCTCGCCGGTTCTGCTCAGCATCCGAACACCGATCGTCGAGTCGCTGGTGCCGCCGTGCAGTTCGAACCGCAGCGTCCCGTAGAGCGGCAGCGGGTCGTTGGTGATCTTGCCGAGGAAGAACGCTTCCCACGGGCCGGCGTCGACGGACACCGCATAGTCACCGGAGGCGACCGTTTCGGTGTGTTCGGTGTCGACGACGGCCCATGACCAGTTGTCGAAGTCGTTGCGGATCTCGTCGTCGTAGAGCACGTAGGCCCCCGGCTCGACCGCATCGGCCGGCGTCGGTGCAGTGGCGACAAGACCGCCGATCAGGAGGGTGAGGGTGAGCAGGATCGCCGTCGGCTTCCGCCATCGTCGAACCGGTCTGCGGCCGGCCCGTTCGCCGGACCGCCCGGTGGTGTGTCGGTTTGGAGTGTCCATTTTTCGGAACGTACCGAAACCGCCGGCCCGCAACTGGACGCCAAACCGACGTCTGGTGGACGTTTACCGACGGCGGAGCGCGGTCGGAGGCCGGATCCGCCGTCGCCCGCTCAGTCGGCGATGCGTAGCCGAATGCCTCGGTGGCGGATGATCTCGATGTTGGGGTCACCACGCTCGAACTCGGCCAGCCGCTTTCTGGTCCGCTTGATCAGAGCGGTCAGCGCCCCGTCCGTCACCCCTTGGCCGTCTGAGTCGTGCCAGGCGGCGGCAATGGCTTCCGGCCGAGAGATCAGTGCCCCGTCAGCCCGGTACAGACGGAGGAGCAGCCGGAACTGTCGCTCGGTCAGCGGCGGTTCCACCAGCTGCGCGTCCACCCAGACCGCATCGGTCTCCTCGTCGATCCAGACCCCGGCCAAGCGACCGATCCGGGGTGCCAGCGGGGTGGCCATCGGGTCACGGAATCGCAGGGTCACCGACCCGGCGAGGACAAGCAGGTCCCCGTCGTACAGCTGGGCCGGTTCGGTCCCCAGGGCCGCACCGTTGAGGTGGGTGCCGTTTCGGCTACCGGGGTCGTCGGCGAACCAACCGTTGGGCCGTGGCGTCAACCGAAGGTGATGGCGGGACAGTTCCGGGGCGGCCAGTACCACCTCGGCCTCTCCGCCCCGACCGACGATCGTTGTCTCGGTCAGATGCCATCGCTTGCTTGACTCGGCCGGCTCGTCGGGATTGATCAGCTCCACAATGACCGGCGGGCCCATCGTCAAGAACCGAGCAACAGCTGATCGCAGCCGGCACCGACCGGGGCAAAGACCACCTCGTCCGCCACGAGGTTGCCGGCCGATTGATCGACGTAGAGGCGAGGGACGGCATACGCGGCGCCGATCGGTGCCGGGTCGGTTCGCAGCGTTCGTTGCCCGTCACCGAGCTCGATGATGTCCAGCACGGCGGACTCGGCGAGTTGATCGAAGTTCTCATCGAGCCAGTAGACCGACATTTCGGAGGTGAAGACCTCTCCCTGCAGCGCGACGTTGGCGCTGAACAAATAGGAGGTCCCGCCGGTGATCGGCACCTCCTGCCCCCACAGCCCGTACCCCTCACCCATACCGACCAGCAACGCCCCCGTGCCGTCGACACCGCCCGTCGGTTGGACCGCGGCCATCACCCGACTCGGGTCCGTTCCGTCCCCGAAGTAGTTCGTCGGCAGGTCCGGGGACTCGAAGCCGGAGACCGAGAGCAGGTTGCAGGCCAGCCCGTCGCCAACGCCGGCCTGCCAGGTTTCGACGGTTGCAACCACGGCAGCGGAGGTGATGACGGCCGGGGCCGTCGACGCGGTCGATCCGTCCGTCACGCCAGCCGATTCGGTGCTCTCCGGCGTGAGCGACGACTGATCCTGATCGGGCTCCGGTTCCTCGCCGCCCCCGCGCAGGGTCAGAAACAGGACAAGGCCGAGTATGGCGGCAACGATCAGCGGCACCCCAAGCGTGAAGACCGGACGGTCGAGGCCGGTCGACCGTTTCCGCAGTGCCTGAGCCTCCGGGTTCCGTACCGCTGCGACAAAGCCCTGGATGGTCGGAAATCGTTCCTCCGGAGTCTTCTCCAGTGCGGTCAGCACCGCGTCGGTCAAACCGGCGCCGAGCAGTGGGTTCACCTCGTCCAGCGGTCGCGGCGTGCTGTGCAGTTGGTGGTAGAGCGCCCCGCCGACCGAGCCGGTATTGGGGTATGGCCAGCTGCCGGTCAGCATCTCGTGGAGCAGCACCCCAAGGGCGTACTGGTCGCTCTTTGCGGTTGCCGCCGCACCTTCGATGACTTCCGGGGCGAGATAGCGCGGTGTCCCGGTTACGGTGCCGTCGATCGTGACCGTTGCGGTATCGGTACCGCGGCTTATCCCGAAATCGATCACGGTTATGCGGTCGTCCGGGCCGATCATGATGTTCGACGGGCTGACGTCCCGGTGCACCACGCCGGCGCGATGCACCGCATCCAGCGCATTGGCCACCTGCTCGAAGATGTCCAGGGACCTTTTGAGCGGCAGGTGGCTGCCAAGTCGGAGCACGTTGGTCAACGGCTCCCCGTTGACCCAGTCGACGATGAGCGCCGGTGTGCCGTTGATGACCTCGAACCCCCGCAGGCTGGCCACGTTCGGGTGGTCGATCCCGGCCAGAATCGTCGCTTCCCGCTCCAGCCGCGCGAAGTCAAGGCCGGGGGCCAACGCCTTGATGGCCACCTCGTTCCCGGTGGCCGTCTCGGTTGCCCGGTGAATCAGCCCCGTACCGCCTCTGATCGGAGGTCCGGTGATCTCGTAGCCCATACGGCGGGCATCGTCGATGAAGGTCATGGTGGAGGCGGTAGCCGAAGCTACCAGCTCTCGATAGTACGTGACGCGAGCAGGCGCAGGGCGGCTCCTGTTGAAGGGTCGAACCGGTCAGGCCGAGTCGACCTGGCCGAGGGGCTCCTCGCTGTACCCCCAGAGATCGTCGACGAAGCGGCTCCAGTTGCGAACATCCGTACTTGTCCCGCAGGTCTGTACCGCTGCAGCGAAGTCGTCGTAGGCCTGCATCAGGACCGACAGGGCGACGGCGTCGTCCTGCCAGAGCGCTGCGGCGGTTGCCTCCATACCGGCCTCCAGCAGGCCGGGATCCAGGGTGCGTCGAATACACGGCCACGACGTCTTGCCGACGTCGGCCCACTCCAGTTCGTTCTGCATTCGCTGCCAGGGTCGGTAGCACGTCGTGCCGAGAATGGTCGACCGCTCCAGGAGGTCCTGGTAGATCGCTTCATCGTCGGGCTCCGGCCATTGACCTGACGCGTAGGCAGCATCCGCCCGGCCGATGGCGGCAACCGTCGTCTCATCGACGGTCTCGGCCCAACCGGCGGTCATGCATATGTGTTCGAACACGCTTGTGGTCGTCTGGGCGGAGTTGAGTGATATCTCGTTCAAGAACGATCGAACCGAACTCGGTTGATCATGTGCCTCGACCTGATCGCCGAAGATCGCTTCGACCGCCTGGTCGGCGCACTCGTGAATCAGATCCCGGGTGAACGTCCGGAGCACCGGGTTGTACCCCTTGGTGAGGACAACGGCCATCTCCTGTTTCGCGTCGTCGTCCAACAGGTCCATCACACAGTCCGCCACCTGCTCCTCGTGCCAGCTGATGGCACGGTGGAGGTTCCGGTCCAGATCGCATTCGGCATATGCGTCAGCCAGCTGGTCGTATTCGGTGTCGGTAAGGCGGACACGTGCCGGCCCGAACTCCGGAGCGTCCACTGTCACCCCGAGTTCGTCGAGGCGCTCGATGCCGATCGTGTCAATGACCACATCGACCACACACTGGTCCTGGTCATCCGGATCGGCCATCCAGGTGAACGGATCGGCGTTCAGGACCTCTCGGAGTTCATCGGGATCGGACAACCCCGCGTAATGGGCAAAGGTATGGTCGTCGACGCAACCACGGATCTAGTCGACCAATTGATCGCTCGCCGGGCCGTCCAGAGCGTCCAGTCCCGGCTCCGCCTCCAGCAGCTCGTCGGCCAGGGCCCTGGTCGACGAGAGTTCAACGACAAGACAGTCGGGGGTCACGTCTCCTCCCTCAGCGGAGAGGAGTCCACCGAGTCGCCCGGCGAGGTCCAGGCAGTTCGCGGCGGCTGAGCTGTCCGCGGTCAGCAGGCTGAGCACCGTTTCCGGCTCGGTGACCAGGGTGACTGAGTCGACGTTGTGCTCCTGGTAGCCGTCGACGCCGAGATCGGCGACATAGCCCTCGGCGAGGCATTGCAGCCCGACCTCATCGACAAACGGAAGCTGGGTGGCGAACGCATCGGCGGTCGCCGCTTCCAGCTCTCGCTCCGGGTCGGCACATGCGGCGAGCAGTACCGACAGTGCCGCACAAACGGTCAGGATCCGGCGCCGACCTCCTCCGGGCCTCGGACGAATTGAGCCATTGACAAAAAAGGTGTGCATGGGAACCCCGGGACGAAAAAGTTCTGATCTTGTCCCGGATGTGCTCGGTTGATTTTGTGCCGCCCTTGAGTCTTCGATTGCGGCATGCCGGAGCCCCTAGTCGCCGTAGGCGTCCCGCAGCTCCCGCTTCAAGACCTTGCCGGTCGCGTTGTGGGGGATCTCCTCGATGAAGACCACCGACTGCGGCACCTTGTAGCGGGCGAGTTTTTCCCGGCAGTGATTGATGATCGTCGACTCCTCCAGGGTCTCACCGTCCTTGAGGACCACGATGGCCCGGCCGACCTCCACCCACTTCTCGTCAGGCACACCGATGACGGCCACCTCGCCAACCTGGGGTAGCTCAAAGATGACGGACTCGACCTCCGCCGGGTAGACGTTTTCTCCTCCGGAGATGTACATGTCCTTCCACCGGTCGACCACGTAGAAGAACCCGTCCTCGTCCTGGCGGGCGGCGTCACCGGTGTGGAGGAACCCGTCGGTGAAGGAGTCCGCGGTGGCCTCCGGCCGGTTCCAGTAGCCCGGGGTGATGTTCGGACCCCTGGCCCACAGCTCACCGGTTTCGCCCTGGGCCACGTCGTTGCCGTCGTCGTCAACGATCCGCACCTCGGTGTGCATCGCCGGCAGTCCCGCCGAGCCGATCTTGACCGTGCAGTCCTCCGGTTTGAGGGCCAGGACCAGCGGGCTTGTCTCGGTCATGCCGTACGCCTGCTGCAGCGGCAAACCCTTTTTGGCCCAGGTCTCGATCAGCGGCACCGGGGTTGGCGAGCCGCCGACACAGGCCGCCTGGATGGTGGGGAAGGTTGCGGACTCGAAGTCCGGGACCTGGCTCATGAACAGGTAGTTGGCCGGGACCCCGATGAAGTGGGTGACCCCGATCTCCGGGTCGGTCAGCAGCCGAAGGGCCTCGGCCGGATCGAACGTCCGCATCACGATCGTGGTCGCCCCGAAATGGAAGCCGGGGTTGGCGAACACGTTCAGGCCGCCGGTGTGGAACAGCGGGAGGAACGCCAGGTTGATCATCTTCGAGCTCAGCGAGTAGTACTCAACGCAGCTGACGCTGTTGTAGAACGTCATGCCCTGGGTGATGATCGCACCCTTCGGCCTGCCGGTCGTACCGGAGGTGTACATGATGGTCAGGGCGGTGTCATGGGTTGACGGGTACACCTCGACGGTGGTGCCACCATCTGTGGCTGCCGCGGTCAGCAGCTCCTCGTAGTCCGCCACGTCTCCGGATCCGCCGTCCCAGTTGACCATGTGGTCGATGTCGCACAGCTTGGCGATCTGTGAGCCCGCCTCGGCCATGTCGTTGTCGAAGATGATGACGTTGGGGGAGCAGTCCCCGACGATGAACTCCAGCTCGGCGATGGCCAGCCGCCAATTCAACGGCACGAAGATCGCACCGAGTTTCCAGCAGGCGAACTGGACCTCGAAGAAATTGGTGTTGTTGTTGGCCAGGACCGCGACCCGGTCCTCGTAGCCGATGCCGAACTCCGTCGACAGGGCCTTCGCTAGTCGGTTGGTCCGTTCGTTCATCTCCACCCAGGTGAAGGTCCGGTCCGTGCCGAGGTCCACCTGGGCGATCTGATCCGGCCGCACCGCGGCGTGATGGGCGATCCAGTCGAAGGAACGAGTGCTCATGTCCAGCCTCCCCAAGGCGTTCCCGTGCGGTTGGCACGGTTCGGTCCCGTCCGGTACGTCCGGGGCTCGATTATCGCGGCCAACGGCCCCCGGCTCAAACAGAACCGCGCGACGGTGAGTCGAATCGGGGGAAGTTGACCGTCGGGTCGTTGCGGATCTGGTCAACCAGCGCGACTTCCCACGTCAGGTAGTCCTGCATGTGTTGTGCCGCGTTTCCGTCGCTGTGGTCGTACGGCTTGTACCAGACGTCGTCCGGTTCGGTGGTCGGTCTGGTGAATCCCGGTTCCATGTCGTGGCCGCCGTGGCGCCACCCCTTGTTGCCGCCGGCCAAGGCCAGGATCTCCGTGTCTGGCCAGTGGTGTGTGGCATCCCCGGCCGCCAGCTTTGCCAGCAGACCGTCGGTAGAGGTGATGACCAGTGTCTCGATCTCCCCGATGGTGGCCCTGGCCTGGTCCAACCGGCTCCGAACCCCCCACCACGCACCGGCGATGTGGCCCCGGTTCCGGTACTTGATGCTGGTACCGACATCCAAAACGGCGATCCCGTCCGGTTCGGCGGCCAACCGGTCGGCCAGGGTCGACACCTTGATGGTCGGCACCGTCGGCACGGACGACCTGGCCGACTTACCCTTGGCCAGATTGACCCCGGCCGTCGCGGCGGCGTCGAGCCCGCCTTCCAGGACCACCGCATCGGTCCAGCCGAGCTGTCGGAGCCAGGATGCGGTCATCGTGGCCCGGACCGAGTTGTCGTCGATCAGCACCAGCCGGGCGTTCCAGGTCGCGGCGTACTCGTCGGTGGCCTGGACCAGCTGACCGCCGGGGGCGTTGCTGCTGCCCGGCAGGTGGCCGGCCTCGAACTCGGCCGGGGTCCGTACGTCGAACAGATAGGTGGTGCGTTCGGGTTCGGCCTGCCACGCAGTCATGGTGGCGACATCGATCGAGGCGACCCCGAAGCGGTCACCCACCGCCGCGGCCGCCGCGGTCGCCCAGGCGGTGGCGTCCGGCCCGGGGTCGGGGGCGTGGGTCTCCTCGCCGCTGGCGGTTGCGAGGCCGGCCAGTTCCCAGCCCATCGTCCCGTTCTCCAGCGCGACCACCCGGTTCTCCAACCCGGCGTTGATCAATGACTGCGACCCGATGATGCTCCTGGTCCGCCCTGCGCAGTTGACCACCACAAGGGTGTCCGGGTCCGGAGCGACCTCCTTGACCCGATGGACCAGCTCCGCCCCCGGACAGTCGACGCCGGTGGGGATGCTCATGCGACGGAATTCGTCCATCGGTCGGGAGTCCAGGACCACCAGGTCCCGGCCCTCGTCCAGCATGGCCTGCAACTCGGCGGCCGGGATCCGGGGCGTGTCGTAGGTGTGTTCGACGTGCTCGCCGAACGCTTTCGACGGCACGTTCACCCCGGCGTAGAGCTCGCCGCCGGTCGCCGCCCATCCCGCCGTTCCGCCATCGAGGACATGACCGTTCGTCCACCCCAGTTCCGCCGCCCTGGCTGCAGCCGAGGCGGCCAGGCCGTCCACCGCTCCGTCGGCATCACACCAGACGACGCGGGTGTTCGTGCGAGGGACAAGCGACGGCAGCACCAACTCAAGCTGGGAAAGCGGGACTGACGCCGCGTGGAACAGGTGCGATCGGTAGTAGACGCCCTGCTCCCTGGCGTCGAGGACGGCCAGCTCGTCCCCGTCGAGCAGCCACGCCGCGAGGGTGCCGGCGTCGACCGATGGGATCTCGATCATCAGCAGTTCAGAAGGGGGTTGTCCACCTGCGTCTTGTCCGGGCGGCCCTCGCGGATGTTGCTTACCGAGTTGAAGATCTTCCACTGGTGGTTCTTGGCGTCGTAGTACTCGCGGCTCTCCAGCCGTTCCAGGGCCATGCCGTAGCAGTGGAAGTTGAGAGCTCTGCCTTCGATGTGGATCGAATGCAGATCATCGGGCAGCATGGCCACCCCGGTCCCGGCCTCGACCATGTGCTGGTGGGTCTCCTCGACGCCGCCGTCCTCGGTTCTGCGGTAGAACCGGTTGAGCTCCTGACCGTCGAACCCGACGACCACCGCCCAGGTGGTGTGGTTGTGGGCCGGAGTCTTCACGCTGCCACCGGAGACCTGGGCGTAGAGGGCGAAGCGGTCGTCCTCATCCTGGGCCAGCCGGTAGAGCGCGCTCTTCGCTCGAGGTGCGCCGACGGCGGAGGTGGTGTCCGGTTCGTCACCCGGGGCCGGGAAGTCGGACAGCGGGAACAGCTCCCGGTAGCCCGCCAGCCGGATCAACCGGTCCCGGATCGCCTCAACTCCCGCCCTGGTCACACCGCAGTCGGATTCGATCCGCCGGATGTCGTCCATCGTCTCGGCCACCGCAGCGGCCCGGGCCTCCTGGATGACGGTCATCCCCGATCTCCCGAGGCCGCGTCGCCGGAGTCTGCGTCTTCGGAGTCGCCGGCCGCCGACCCGTCAGTGCCACCGACGCCTGCGCTGACGTGCTCCTTTTTCTTCTTGGTCCATTCGTCCAGCAGTTCCGCGGCTTCCGCTTCGTAGCGTTCCAGGTCACCGGGCTCGGTTGTTCTGGTGGCCAGCTCCAGTCGGTGCCCGCTCGGGTCGTAGAAGTAGATGGATCGGATGAACCCGTGGTCGACCGGGCCGAGGACATCGATGCCCCGCTCGGTGATCCGGGTCAGCGCCTCCTCCAACTCCTCGACCGAGTCGACCTCCAGCGCCAGGTGTTGCGCCCAGTCGCGGTCGTTCTGCTGAGCCACCTCCGGCTCGTCGACCATGTCGAAGAAGGCGACCCAGCTGCCGTCGGCCATCTCGAAGAAGACGTGGGCGTGTGGGGCGAACTCCTGGGTGGACGGCACCCGGTCCTGGACGATGACGTGGGCCAGCTTCAGCCCCAGCACGTCCCGGTAGAACTCGGCGGTTTCCTTGGCGTCCCGGCACCGGTAGGCCACGTGGTTGAGCCCCTGGATGTCCATGTTCGAGTACCCCCTTCGTCGACCGTCGTCCCGTCGACGTCAGCCGCAACAAAAGCGTAGATCGGATCGCCGGCTTGCGCAGGTCCAGAGGCCACCCTCCACAGCGAAATTTGGGCGCGTAGGCCCCAAAGTCTGTGGCCTCTGCGCCCAAAGAACGCAGGTGGTGGCAATGGCATGACCGGGAGATCACGGCCTACCGTTGGTGGATGACCGATGTGTCCGCGTGCCCGGCCCATCAGCGGTTTCAGCCGTTCAGCCAGGAGTACCTGACCGATCCCTACCCGACGTTCGCCTCGGTCCGGGAGGAGACCGCCGCGTTCCACAGCGAGGAGCTGGGCATGTGGGTGGTCACCCGGTACCAGGACTGTGCAACGGTCATGTCGGACACCGGACGGTTCTCGTCCCGGATCGCCCAGGATCCGCTGCTGCCGTTCGGGCCGAAGGCCGGAGCGGTCCTGTCAGACGGGTTCGGGTTCATCCCGACCATGACCAACCTGGACCTGCCGGAGCACACCAGGATCCGCCGTCACAACATGACGGCCTTCTCCAACAAACGGGTGGCCGGCCTCGAGCCGGTGATCCGTGACCTCACCACCGACATGCTGGACCGGATGCTCGGCCAGCCCCGGTTCGACTGGATCTCCGGGCTTGCGTTCCCGTTGCCCATCACCGTCATCTTCTCGATGCTCGGCTTCCCGGACGAGGATGCCGAGATGCTCAAGGCGTGGACCACCGAGCGTCTGGTGATGTTGTTCGGCCATCCGACCGAGGACGAGCAGGTTCAGGTGGCCTCCAACATGAAGGACTTCTGGAGCTACTGCGCGGACTTCGTCGCCACACGGACCACCGACCGGTCAGATGACTTCACCTCCGCGCTCCTGGACATCCACGACGCGGACCCGTCGGCCATCTCCGTCCAGGAGCTGACCAGCGTGATCTTCGGCCTGAGCATCGCCGGTCACGAGACCACAACGAACCTGCTGGCGAACGCGGTGTGGCTCCTCCTGCGGCATCGGGATCAGTGGGACCAGCTGTGTGCGGACCCGTCGCTGATTCCCGGCGCGGTCGAGGAGGCGTTGCGGTTCGACTCCAGCGTCAACGCCTGGCGCCGGTGGTCGCTGGTGGACGTCGAGCTGTCGGACGGCACGGTCATCCCGGCGGAGTCCAAGATCCTGGTCCTGCTCGGTTCGGCCAACCGGGACGATGAAAAGTTCACCGACCCGGACCGGTTCGACATCCACCGGTCCGACGCCCGCCGTCACCTGTCGTTCGGCAAGGGCATCCACTTCTGTCTCGGTGCGCCGTTGGCCAGGCTCGAGGCCCGAGTTGTTCTCGAAGAGCTGACCACCCGGGCCCCGGATCTGACCATGGCCGATCAGGAGCTGACGTTCGCCCCGATCATCTCGTTCCGCGGCCCGTCAACGCTGGTGCTGACCCGCTCCGGCGGTCTTCCGTCCTAGCCCCACCCCTGCGAAATTTGGGCTCATCACCCACTAATTCTGCGGGCTGAGCGCCCAAGTTTTTTGTGGGTTGGGAGCTGCCGACCGCCAGAGCCGGGAGGACCACCAGAGACGCCAACCAGCTCAGGCCGACGATCGAGGCGAGCAACGCCCCGACCACCACGTAGGGCACCAGCGAGGACAGTAACAACGGAGCGAACCCGATGGCGATGACCACGGCGTTCCTGGTGAGTGCGGTTGCCGGCTCACCGTAGAACCGGGCCGCCGCTTCGGTTGCCGATCCAACGGTGCTTCTGATGGCCCGGTAGCGCTCGACGAAGTGGATGGCGAAGTCGACGCCGATCCCCAGGACCATGGTGGACAGGACCGCAACCGGCATGTCGAAGTCCCGGCCGAGCGCCGCCAGTCCGGCGTACACGATGAGTACCGTCCAGAGCACCGGGACCATGGCGGCCAGCGCCCACCGCAGCGATCGGAAAAGCGCAACCAGCAACACGAAGATGGCGACCAGCGTGGTGGCGAAACCGACAAGCATGCCGGAGACCATCTTCTGCTGCCAGGTCAGGTTGAGGTAGGCCTCGCCGGCCCAGGCGGTTGACACGCCGGGGATGGGGCGATCTGCCAGGGCGACGTCCGCCGCGTCCGTCACCGAAGACATCGCGGTGTTGTCGCCGGTCTTGAGCTGCAGCCGAACGTTGGCAACCGGCCCGGACCGGAGGATCGGGTGGGTGCTGTCCACGTAGGTCTGGACGGCACCGACCTCCGGTTGCTCAGCCAGCCTGACGGCCAGTGCATCGATGGCCGACATCGTCTCCGGCCGATCGAGCGCGCCGGGTTCGGTTTCGGTCACGACCAGCGACGCGGTGAACGTGCCGGGGAGGGCGCGACCGAGCTGTTCGGTGGCCTGACGGACTTCGTGGTCCGCCCGGAACCACCGGACCGGATTGTCGTTCACGGTGACGGTCATCAGCGCCGGCACCGCGGTAACCGCGGACAGCAGAACAACGGCCAGGATTGGCCGGCGGGCGGTGACCACTCGGCGACCGAGCGCCGGCAGCCGACCACCGGCGGTCGCCGCACGGTCCACGATCAAGCGGTCCTGGTTGACCAATATCAGCAACGCCGGCAGCAGGGTCAGCGTCAACAGCCACGCCAGACCGACCCCGATGGCGACAAACAGGCCGAACAGCCGAACCGGTGGTATCGGCACCAGTAGCAGTGCTGCGAACCCGACACCGGTCGTCAGTGAGGTGTAGCCGATCGGCCTGGCCAGCTCGTCGATCACGGCGTTGATCGTGGTCTCCCGATCCCGCTCGGCGGCGTTGGTGCTGTTGTACCTGTCGAAGAACTCGCTGAGGACGTGGACACTGTCCAGGATGGCGATCGGCATCAGGAAGATCGGGATCATCGAGGTCATGATGTGCAGCGTGTTCCCGCTGCCGACCAGCAGCCCCATGGTGATGATGACGGTTGCCATGGCCAGAGCCATCGCCGGCAACACGAACTGGAGCCGCCGGAAGTAGAGCCACAGGATCAGGAACACCGCTGCGCCGGCCAGTGGGGCGAAGATGGCCATCTGGATGAACATCTGCTGGCCGAAGGCGTCCTCGGCCAGCGGTTGGCCTGCCACGGCAACCTCGGTCCCGGCCAGCGCAGGCTGGTTCGCTATAAGCTCCTCGGCGGCCGCAGCGACGTCCGTCGCATGTTCCTTCCCGGTGATGGCAACAAACAACGCCGCCCCCGGTTCGTCGGCAAACAGCACGTTGCCCGCCAGCACCGGGTCCGCGGCAACGATGGTTGTGAGGTCCGCCACTTGGGCGGAGGTGGTCGGTGCGCCGTCGGCCTCGCCGCCGAACAGTGAGGCAACGCTCACGGTGGAGTCGGCCACCACATCCTGGCGGGCCGCCAGCCCGTCGTGGACCGCCCCGATTGCGGCAAGTCCGTCGGGGCTTTCGACGTCGC
>JBCCGJ010000144.1:0-14001 GCA_039029335.1 Actinomycetota bacterium
GTGCAGAACCGGTTCGAGTCGACCATTCGGAACCTGCAGGTCTCCACCGAGAACCTGTCGGCTTCGGAGTCACGGATCCGTGACACCGACATGGCCGAAGAGATGGTGGCCTTCACCAAGAGCCAGATCCTCCAGCAGGCCGGTACGGCCATGCTCGGTCAGGCCAACCAGATCCCACAGGGAATCCTCCGACTCCTCGGGTAGTGGATCCAGAATCGTAAACCGTCGTAGCGGGGCCCCACGGGGCTCCGCTACAGGTTTTAGCCCCTCCGGTCGATCTAGAGAGGGCAAGAAGAATCACAGAAATCCGATTCGAATTCTAATACGGGCCTTCTCGGTGCCGAGGCTGCACAAAAGAAGACCACGAGACCAACCACAAGACGTGGGCGGTATGTGGTCGCCGGTGTTGCTCTCACCACAGGGAAGGATGCGAGAGTATGCGAATAAACAACAACGTGATGGCGTTTAATGCCACTCGAAACCTGGGGATGTCAAACGGCAACCTCGGGAAGAGCCTGGAGAAACTTTCTTCCGGCTATCGGATCAACCGGGCGGGCGACGACGCCGCCGGTCTGGTGATCTCCCAGAAACTGCGGGCTGAGGTCTCCGGCCTCCGCCAGGCAACCCGAAACGCACAGGACGGAATCAGTTTCGCCCAGACTGCGGAAGGTGCGCTTGGTGAGGTTCACAACATGCTGAACCGCATGCGGGATCTGTCCGTCCAGGCGGCCAACGACACGAACGACACGTCGGCCAGGACCGCCATCAAATCCGAGGTTGACGCGCTGGCCGCCGAGATCGGCCGGATCGGTACCGACACCACGTTCTCCGGTGCTGCGGTCTTCACCGCAACCGCCCTGAACTTCCAGGTCGGTTCTGAAGGCACCGGCAACCAGATCACCACCACGGTGGGGACCCTGGACGCCACCGCCCTCGGCGGTTCGGACCTGACGACGCTGAATGTCTCGACTGCGGCGGACGCCCGGACCTCGATCGAGGCCATCGATGACGCCATCGACGCCGTTTCAACCAGCCGAGGCAGCCTCGGTGCGGTCCAGAACCGGTTCGAGTCGACCATTCGGAACCTGCAGGTCACCACCGAGAACCTGTCGGCTTCGGAGTCACGGATCCGTGACACCGACATGGCATCGGAGATGGTCAACTTCACCAAGAACCAGATCCTGCAGCAGGCCGGTACGGCGATGCTCGGCCAGGCAAACGCAATTCCACAATCGGTTCTCCGGCTTCTCGGCTAACCGATGATCCACCCGGTTCGGAGCCGTCGGCCTTGATGTTGGGCCTGGCCGGCGGCTCCGGTCCGGAGGACACGCACTACCCGCAACACCAGAAACATCAGTAGAAGAATCACCCGCAGGCACACACCAACAGGGGTAACGAGGAAAAAGGAGTAGCTATGACAACCAACATAGGCGGCCTTTCTTCAGGCCTCGATACCAATGCCATCGTGAACCAGCTGATGCAGCTGGAGCGGCGGCCACAGGTGGCGCTCAGTGAGCGGCGGGACCAGGAACAGGCGGCACGAACCGAACTGTCCGAGATCCGCAGCGACGTGACCGCACTGCGGAACAGTGCCGCAGACCTGCGGCTGTCCAGCGGTTGGAACCGTTTGCTGGCCACGAGCTCGAACGAAGAGGCCGTCTCGGTCCAGGCCACGTCGGCCGACACCACCGGCAGCTATTCGTTCCAGGTCACCAAGGTCGCCACCGCGGCGTCGTACTACTCGAACGACGTCTACACCAGCCTTGACGACGCAACCGGCGCCGCCGGACCAAGCGTCTTCACCTCGTCCGGCACCTCGGCCCTCGGCTTCTCAAACGTTGCGGGCACGGGTTTCCCCGACGGGGAGATCACCTTCGAGGTGACACAGAGTTCCGCCGCCGCCGAGCTCACGGGTGCCGGCATACCGGCCATCCCCATCGAGATCGACGGGACAAACGACACCATCGACGTCGAGGTCAACGGGTTCAACTTCTCCGTGACCCTGACCCACGAGACCTACGACACCGAGGCGGCGCTGGCAGACGCGGTTCAGGATGCCATCGCCAGTGACAACGACCTGAACGGCCTGGTCTCCGCATCTCTGAACGCGTCGAACGAACTCACGCTGACGACCAAGGGCGAGGGCAGCGACCACTCGATCATCCTGACCGGCGGCAGCGCACTCGGTGCGCTCGGTCTGACCGCCTTCGACTTTGCAAACGGTACGGACGGCGTGGTCGAGATCGACGGCAACCCGACGATCATCACCGACACGACGTCCGGCACCGAGGTGACCCTGCCGAGCGGGGGTGCGGGGGAGATCACCGCAACGCTGACCGGCGGGATCCGGGTTGGCACCGCAACGGCATCTCAGACCACCTCCGCCGGATCCGGTTCGCTGACCGATCTGGTCGCCTCGATCAACAGCGCCGACCTGGACTACACCGCAAACGCGGTGAACACCGGGTCCGGGTATCGGCTGCAGCTGACCGCAAAGGAGACGGGTGCCGACTCGGCGTTCACCCCGGACCCCGCGGTCTTTGGCGGTATCACCTTCACCACGCTGTCCGCCGGCTCGGACGCCGAGCTGACCGTGCAGGGTGACAACCCGCTGACGATCACCTCGTCCGACAACACCTTCGAAGACCTGCTGCCCGGTGTCGCCGTCACCGTCAACGCGGTCACCGCCACCCCGGTGACGGTGTCGACAGAACGGGACATCGACTCGGTCACCGAAAGCGTCGGCGAGTTGGTCACCAGCATCAACGCACTGCTGACCAGGGTCGCCACCAGCACGAACAACGACCCGGACGGTCAGCGGTCGGTGCTGCAGGGTGACCGCTCGGCCCGGCGGATCGCCGACGAGATCCGCAGCGCCTTCACCGCAACGAAGGATGACAACGTCTACACCTCCGTCGGGTTGGTCGGCATCGAGCTGAACCGCGACGGAACGCTCACCTTCAACGAGAACAAGTTCAAAGATGCATTTACCGAAAACCCGGCAGCGCTCAGTGATCTGTTCGCCGGGCCGAACGGTACAGAGGATGAAACCGAATTCGGGGCCCTCGACCGCCTGGTCGAGACCGCGGAGCTGGCAACCGCCGTCGGCGAG
Organism: Actinomycetota bacterium; assembly: GCA_039029335.1. Classification (GTDB taxonomy): domain Bacteria; phylum Actinomycetota; class Acidimicrobiia; order Acidimicrobiales; family SZUA-35; genus JAHELU01. Next base: position 3,113 of record JBCCGJ010000144.1, read on the forward strand.
GGCTACCTGTACACCGCCGGTGAGTCCAAGGACCGACGCATCGATGACTACGAACGACAGATCGAATCCTTCGAACGCCGCCTGGAACTCCGGGAGTCAACGCTTCGAAGGACCTACGCAAATCTCGAGGTCGCACTTGGCGGGCTGCAGCAGCAGTCCGGCTACCTGGCCTCGCAGCTCGCCTCTCTAGGAGGGTAGTTAGGTGAATCAACGTCAGCGAGCCGCTCTTGCCGGTAAGTATCAATCGGACGGCATGTCCGGCTCGTCTCCCCAGAAACTGCTGCTTGCGGTGTTCGACCGGCTCGGCCGGGACCTGGACGCAGCGATCGTCGCCATCGAGGCGAATAACGTCGAGGCGGCTCACAAGTTTCTGGTCAACGCCCAGGACCTGGTCTTCGAGTTGAACCTGGCCCTGGAGCCGGACGTGTGGCCGGCGGCCCTCGAGCTCCGTTCGGTCTACGAGCATCTCCTCGACCTGCTGGTCGAGGCCAACCTCGACAAGTCGGTCGACAAGGTCCAACGCTGCATCGCCATCGTCGAACCCCTGGCCGAGAGCTGGCGTGAGGCCCACGATGCGCTGAATCAGCAGAAGGTCGCCGCCGGCCTTGCCGCCGGGAACGCGGCAACCGGGAACGCGGCCGCCGCCTACGGGGGCCGGACTTGAGCGTCTGGGCGGACGCCCTCGACGACTTCGAGCAGCGGCTCGATGCGTTTCGTACCGTCCTTGACGACGGCGAAGCGCCATCGGGGCTGTGGCCACCCCGAGACGTGATCGACGTGCCACTCCCGCCGGAGTTGGCGGACCGGGCCCGGGCGTTGATGACCCGGGCGAAGGAGCTGGAGGGCGAGCTGATCGCTCGCCGGGACTCGCTTCCGACGCCACGACCGGCGACGAGGAACCACCGGGTCCCCCCGGCGTTCTCGACGTTTTCCCGGGATCTCTGACATCGTCGGCGTTCGCGCCACTCTTCCTGTGCGGCGATAGGCCGTCCGGCCCACCGACCCCCGGGCGTCTGGGCCACCGGGAGCTTTCTCCCCGCAGAGCCTCAAGACCGAACTGGTTCGCCCCGATACTTCACTACGAGCGGGATGCTCGTGGACAAAACGCCCAAGGACGGGGCCGATCAAACCTGTTCTAAGGAGCTGTCGAGGTGCTCATCGACGGTAACCACCACAAGCGTTTTGCCGATGCCCCCTGCGGTGTCCCCACTCCGGGGTCGACCGTTCAAGGTCCGGCCCCGATCGACGGGAGCCGCGACTGATGGCATTCCCGATCCCCCCGATTTCACCGTCGACGATCTCCCCGGCCGCCAACCGGCCGAGCGCGGCGAAGCTCGCCGAACAGGCCGCAGGCCCCGCCGCGGAAGGCTCCGACGGTGGAGGCGGCTTCACCCAGGCCGTTGGTGATGCACTCTCCAACCTGAACCGGCTCGAGAACGCCGTCGAGGAGGCCAGCATCAAGGCGGCCACCGGCGATCTCGACTCGGTCAGCGACTACATGATCGCGGCCACGGAAGCCCAGCTGGCGACGGAGATAACGGTGGCCATCCGGGACCGGGCCATCACGGCGTTCAACGACATTATGAGGATGCAGATCTAGTGCATTCGGCGGCGGCGACAACAAGCGGCTCGGCGGGCGGCCGGGCAGCGGGGCACATCCGAGCGGGTAAGGAGCTCTAGTGGCGGGACCTGATTTTCAGGCCATAGGCCGGAACATCATCGAATCGATTCAGCGCATGACGGGGCCGCAGCGGCTGACGCTCGGCCTGGCGTTCTTCGCCACCGTGATGAGCATCTTCTTTGTCGCCAGCGCGACCGGCGGCACCGCGATGGGAACGCTGTACGCCGACCTCGAACCGGAGACCGCGGCTGCGGTCACCACCGAGCTGGACTCACGCGGCATCTCGTACGAGCTGATGGGCGGCGGTCGGATCATCAACGTCCCGGCGGATCAGGTCCACCAGCTTCGCCTGGACATGGCGGCCATGAATCTCCCGGCCGGAAGTGACGGCTGGAGCCTGCTGGACGATATGGCAATCACCGCCACCACCGGCGATCGGACCATCGCGTATCAGCGGGCCATGCAGGGTGAGCTGGCCAAGACGATCTCCGTCATCGACGGCGTCTCCTCGGCAACCGTCCACCTGGTGATCCCCGAGCGGGACATCCTGGTCGACGACGGCAAGCAGGCGTCCGCGTCGGTGCTGCTGGTCACCGGCTCGGCAAACCTCAGCCCCACCCAGGTCACCGCCATCGTGAACCTGGTGGCCTCCTCGGTCGAGGGCCTGAGCACCGACCAGGTGTCGGTCACCAACGACGCGGGACAGGTCCTCGCCGCCCCCGGCGACAGCTCCGGCAGCCTCGGCATCGAAAGCGATATCCAGTTCCGGGCCAGCAGGCAGTTCGAGACGAACCTGGAGAACCGGCTTGAGGAGCTGCTCACCAGGATCGTCGGGATCGGTGCCGCTCAGGTCACCGTGTCCGCCGAGCTGGACTACGACACCACGATGGTCACCAGCGAGACCCACACCCCGATCCAGTCCGAGGACGGCACCCAGTTGCTGACCCGGGACACCACCCGGTTGGAGGAGTACCGCGGCGAGGATGTGGTCGCCGACGAAGAGGGTGAGCTGGAGATCGAGTTGCCGGACGAGACCCTCGAAGGCGAGGAGGCGGGCTTCGATGAGGCTGTCCGCTACGGCCTGGACGAAAAGGACCGCATCTACATCGTCGACCGGGTCGTGACCAACGCCGAGTCCGCTCCGGGGGCAATCCGGTCGCTGTCGGTTGCCGTTGTCCTGGACGAGGCGGTGGTCGACGCCGGCCGGCTCCCCGAGATCGAGCAGACCATCTCCGCCGCCGCAGGTGTCCGGGCCGATCGGGGCGACGCCCTGGCCGTTTCACTCCTCCCGGTCGACGAGGCCGTCAAGGCGGCGCTGGTGGCCCAGTCGGAGTCGGCGGAGCTCGCCGGTTCGACCGGCGGTGGCCTGGACCTGGTCGGGCTGCTGCGAACGGTCGGCACCGTTGTCATCGCGGTCGTCGCCCTCATCTTCGGTGTGAAGTACATCAGCCGTGGCCCTCGCCGAGAACTGATCGAGACGATCAACCTCGATGCGCTGGAGGCCGGCGGTGGAGCGGGGGGCGACGAGGCAAGGGCCGCTGCGGAGCTTGAGGCCGGTGAGGCCGCGGCCGCCGAAGCAGCCGCCCTCGCCGAGGCACAGGCCGAAGCGGAAGCCAAGCGGGTGGAGGAGGCCGCCGAGTTGGCCGAGATCGCCGCCGGCGCCGAGGAACAGCTGCAGAGCCTTATCGCCAACCAGACCGACGAAGTCGCCGGTGTGCTCAAGCAGTGGTTGAACGAAGCTGAGCCGGTGTCCTGATGCTGGACCTGTCCACCGTGTCATCCCGCCGTAAGGCGGCCATCGTGCTCCTCCGTCTCGGTGTCGAGGAGTCCGGCCCGCTGTTGCGTTCGCTTCGCCGGTCCGAGCTTGCCGCCATCATCGAAGAGGTCGCCAACCTCGGCCGCGTCGAGGTGGAGGTGGCCGACAAGGTCCTGACCGAGTTCCTCGAGGCCAACGAGGACGAGGCCCTGCCGGCGGGGGACCACGAGCTGGCCTTCGAGTACCTGGCATCGACCTTCGGCGAACGGACCGCCAGAGAAGTCATGGGCGAGCTGGAGGGCGAGACCGTCAACATTCCCTTCCAGTTCCTCGACAACCTGGAACCGATGATCGTCGCCGAGAACCTGGCCGGTGAGCAGCCCCAGACGATCGCCCTTGTCCTGTCCCATCTGACCCCGGAGCAGTCGGCGGCGATCATCACCCACCTCCCGAGCGAGGACGTCGTCCAGGTCGGGTTCCGGCTGGGCATGATGGACCGGGTCACCGCGGACGCGCTGGAGGCGGTCGAAGACGGGCTGCGGCAGCGGTTCTCAGCGGTGCTGGAGAACAAGTTCCTCGACGCCACGGGTGGCATCGACTCGCTGGTCGAGCTGCTGATGCTGGCCGACAAGCCCGTCGAGGACGTCATCATGGGTGGTATCGCCGAGGTCGACGCCGACCTGGCGAAAGAAGTTCGGGCCAAGATGTTCGTCTTCGCCGATCTGCAGCTCCTGGACGACCGTCAGATGCAGGTCGTGCTCCGCAGCGTGGACGCCTCGAGACTCCCGCTGGCCCTCAAGGGTGTGGCCGACATCGTTCGGGACAAGGTCCTCAACAACCTGTCGAGCCGTGCGAGGGAGAACCTGCTCGACGAGATCGAGCTGCTCGGCTCCGTCCGCATGACGGATGTCGAAGAGGCACAGAACGAGATTCTGGACTCAGTCCGCGAGCTGGAGGAGAGCGGCGAACTGGTCATCAACCGAGGAGGAAACGATTTTGTCAGCTAACAGCTCACCGCAGGCCGTGGACGCGATGAAGGCGCTGTTCCCCAGCGCGGCGGCGCACGGGAACGACATCCTCATTCGCGGCGACCAGGCGGCCAGGGCTCGCCCGATCGACCTGGTGCAGTCCAGGAGCCCGAAGGACATCCAGCCCGTCGGTCCATGGGCCGACGAGCTCGAGCAGACACGGGAGGAGGCCAGAGCCGCCGGCTTCGCCCAGGGCCGGGAGGAGGGTCACATCCTCGGTCTGAAGGAAGGGAGAACCCAGGCTGAGCGGGAGGTGGCCAAGGTTGCGTCGGAAGCCGATGCACAGGTGACCGCACTCCGGGAGGTGGTGGAGACCACCCTGGCGTCGCTGAACGCCCGCTTCGCGGAGCAGATGGCCGCGATCTCCGAAGAGGCGTCGGCGAGCACCGTCGACTTGGCTCTGGAGATCGCAGAAGCGGTGCTGGGCCACGAGGTGGCGGCGTCCGCCGACCCCGGCGCAGCGGCGATCGCCCGCTGTCTTGAGCTGGCACCGGCCAACGGTGAACTGAAGGCTCACCTCCACCCCGAAGATCTGGTGATCCTCGGTGACGTTCCCGGCATCGAGGGGCGCCCGCTGTCCCTCATCCCGGATCCATCGCTGCAGCGGGGCGACGCCATCGTCACCGTCAACGACGCAACCATCGACGCACGGCTCAGCGAGTCGCTCCGTCGGGTCGCGGAGGCCCTTCGGTGAATGCCGGCGCGGAACCGGCGGAGCAACCATCGGATGCAGATGCATCGCCGATGGACGCCGGCGCGCCAATGCTCCCGTCCGCTCGGCTGGGCAGGCTGGCTGCCGCCGCGCGCCCGCAGCTCTTTGGACGGGTGGAGCGGATCGGGCAGGGCGAGGCGGACGTCATCGGCCTCCGGGCCGGTCCCGGCGATCTGGTCAGGATCGGCACGGACGATCCGGTCGTTGCCGAGGTTGTTGCCGTGACCCGCAGCTGTGCAACGGTTCTGCCATACGGCGACTTCCGCGGTCACCGAGTTGGTGATCCGGTGGAGTATCTCGGTGGTCAAATGAAGGTCGCGGTCGGGCAACAGCTGCTCGGTCGGGTGCTTGACGGTCTTGGCCGACCGTTGGATGGTGGTGGACCGCTGTCCCGGGCCAACGCCGTCTCGGTCCACAACGACGCACCCGCCGCGCTGTCACGGCCGCCGGTCACCGAACCGATGCCGGTCGGGGTCCGGGTCATCGACACCCTCTTGGCCTGTGGCCGGGGCCAGCGGATCGCCATCATGGCCGGCTCCGGTGTTGGTAAGTCCAGCCTGCTCTCGATGCTGGTCCGGGGATCCGGGGCGGACGTGAACGTGCTGTGTCTGGTGGGGGAGCGAGGGCGTGAGGTCCGGGAGTTTCTGGACAACGACCTCGGACCCGACGGGTTGGCCCGAAGCGTTGTTGTTGTGGCGACGTCCGATCAGCCTGCGCTCATCAGACGAAATGCGGCGTATGCGGCCACCAGGATCAGCGAGAGCTTTCGTGACCAGGGCCTGCACGTCAACCTGCTGATGGACAGTGTCACCCGGTTTGCGGTCGCCCAGCGGGAGATCGGCTTGACCGCAGGAGAGATTCCGACCAGCCGCGGCTTCCCGCCGTCGGCCCTCGGCCTCCTGCCCGGTCTGCTGGAGCGGGCCGGGACCTCGGACACCGGCTCGATCACTGGTTTCTACACCGTGCTGGTCGAGGGCGACGATTTGAACGACCCGATCGGCGACACGGTTCGCTCGATCGTGGACGGGCACATCGTGCTCACCAGGGAGCTGGCGAACGCCGGACACTTTCCCAGCATCGACGTTCTTGCGTCGGCGTCCCGGGTCGCCCTCTCGGTGACGTCCCCGGAACAGCAGCAGCTGGTGGCTGCGGCCAGGCGGCTGCTTGCGGTCCATGAACGGGCCAGAGACCTCATCGAGGTGGGGGCGTACGCCCCGGGCGCCGATCCGGAACTCGATCAGGCGGTGCTGCTTGCACCGGCACTCGATGCGTTCCGCAGGCAGAGCCTAAAGGAGGTTGGTGACCCAACCCAGTCGTGGATTCACCTGGCCGCCATCCTCGAATCGGCGCCGGCCGTCGGAGAGAACCTGACGACGTTCGGCCAGCCGGGCGGCTTTGGAGAGGCGACGGGTGTTGGTCAGCCGGATGGCCTTGGATCGGCGAGCCTCGGCGAACCCGTCGGTTTTGGACCGGTCGACCTCGGCGGATCGGACGGTCCCGGTGGCTCCGCCGGTCTCGGTGAACCCGTCGGTTTTGGTGGTCCCGGCCGGCCCGAGACAGACGCCTCGACCGGTGGTTTCGCAGGGCTCGACGGCATCTCCCACGCCGCCGGTGACCAGCTCACCGGTCTCGGTGGCGTGCCCGGTGGTATCGGTGGCCGTGGAGCGGCGCCGGTCGGCGGGCCGACGGGACCCCTCACCGGCTCGCTTGCGGGGGTTGAGCGATGACCGCCAGGCGGGATCGGATGGCCAGAGTGGCGAAGGTCGCAGCGGAGACCGAGGAGCAGGCCAGGGCCCGGTGGGCCGAGGCGACCCGTGCCGTCAATCAGGTCGACGTGCAACGGGAGTCCGCCCTCGACCGGGCGGCGAACCTGGCGACCCTCGAACTTCCTCTGGCCTTTCGCAGCCACCTCACCGGCGCCGGGGCCCGCTACCTGGTGTCCCTCGCCGACCAGAAGACCGAGCTGGTCATCGAAGCCGAGTCCCGTCGGGAGGAACTGCAGGAGGCGGTGACCAAGGTCAAATCCCTCGACCGGCTCATCGAACGTCTTGATCGACAGGCCGCCGAGGAACGGGAACGACGGGCGGCCGCAGAGCTGCAGGATCTGGTGGCGGTACGTGCCGCCAAAACCAGGGCTGCATCCCGAAGCCGTATCCACACCGGTGCCGCCGACGGCCGCTCCGCCGCCGAGGTTCCGGCATGAGCGACATCAGCGGCCTGGAGCCGACGTCGTTCGCCAGGCTGGATGCCCTGGCCCGGCGGGGACGCCATCGCAGCGGCGGTGGTCCCGGCGCCGGTTTTGACGCGCTGGTGGCGGAGGCGACCAGCCGCATGATGAAGGACATGACCACCGGCTCGGTCGGGTCGTACGACAACCGACCCCGTGGTGCACTCGGCATGGCCGCCCCCGGAGCCCCGGCTGCAGCGCTCGCGCTGCCACCGGCGCCGACCCCGGCCGACCCGGGCGAGGATGGTGCTGCCGCTGCGGCGGAAACCCTGCCCGGAGACGGCTCGCCGGCTGCTGCCACGACCCCGGTCATCGACCAGGCCGTGAATGGCGACCGATCGGTCGGACCCGATACTCCCGAGACAAACGCCTCAGCCGACCGAACCCCTGACGTCGGTGCCACGTCATCCGTTTCTACTTCGGCCGTCGAGGCCGTCGACGGTGCCTCGGTGGTGTCGAGCCTCGATCCGTCCATCACCAAGGCGTCCGTCTCGGTTGCCGGTCGGCTTGTGCTGCAGGCCGCGCTCGACCAGGTCGGTGCGCCGTACCGGGCAGGCGGAACCGATCCGGAGGAGGGGTTCGACCCCGCCGGTCTTGTCCGGTACGCCTATCGGGCCGTCGGTGTCGAGATGCCCGCCGGCGCCGTCGATCAGGCCACGATGGGGGTCCCGATCGAGACGATCGCCGATGCGCTTCCCGGGGACCTGATTTCGTTCGGTCAACCGACGGATCACGTAGCCCTCTACGCCGGTGACCAGAACATCGTGCACGCCCCGGCCGCCAACGAGGCGGTTCGCGTTGAGGCCCTGGAGCGACCGGTCGAGTCGATCCGTCGGATCGTCACGCCGGGGACCGGACCGGCCGAGGAGATCCGGTTCACCCCCGGCGACGCCGAGCGCCTCTATCAGCCGCTGTTCGACGCCGCCGGTGGGGAGTGGAACGTTTCGCCTGCGCTGTTGGCTGCCATCGCCGAGACCGAGTCGAACTTCGATCCCACCGCAGTCAGCCCGGCTGGCGCCCAGGGGCTGATGCAGTTCATGCCGGCGACGGCTCGTGAGATGAACGTCGATCCGTGGGATCCGGCGTCGGCCATCGACGGTGCGGCCCGCTACATGCGCACCTCGCTCGACCAGTTCCAGGAGCCGGAGCTGGCCATCGCCTCGTACAACGCCGGCCGGGGCGCCGTTTCCCGCTACGGCGGCATTCCACCCTTCAACGAAACCCAGAACTACGTCCGCAAGGTCGTCGACGCCTGGAGGAGTCGATCATGACAAACACCTCGTTCTCAAAGATCACCGACCTCACCATTCCGGACAAGGGGCGGACCGGCGGGACGGGCGGCGAACACCGACCGTCCCCTGGTGCCGCCCAACAGTTCGAGCAGTTTCTCAAGAGCGCGTCCAGCCGCGAGGGGGCGGCCAAGGCCCGAAATCCGGAGGTGTCCTCACCGTTCGACCGGCCGACGCCGGACGTGCGACCCTCGGACCGCCAGCCGGTGGTCGATCGGCCCCGGACGGAGACCCGGCGGCCTGAACGGCCCGAGCCGCGGGACCGGGACGAGGTTGAACGGCCGGAAGGGCCGAAGCGGACCGACCGGTCTGATGACGCCGTGCGGGATGCGGTCGAGGCCGATCCCACCGACGACGAGCATCACAACACCGACCGTAACGACGGGGCCGAGGGCCGGGCCGAAGCCGAGGACGGTACAACCGAAAACAACGAGAGGGGCGAAGACGGCGCCGACGGGGGCGCGGACGACGACACCGCCGAACAGTCCGACACCGACGGCGACGTTGAAACGTCACTCGCCGCGGACCACGTCGCGGACGGCTCGGCGATGGCCGAAGCCGCTGACACCACCGGAGACGAGGCGGACGTTGCGGTCATCCACGGCGACGTCGAGGAGATGTCCGTCGACGGCGAAGAAGCCGCCGACGAGCCGACCGACGACACCGTGGCCAACGAGGTTGCGGCGACCGCGGCGGCTGCCGTACTCGGCCGGGATCAGGCCGCAACCGCCGATGCAGCGATGACCGAAGCGTCCGAGGCTGCGTCGATGGAGGCCGCCGCAGAGGAGTCGCGCACACTCGGAACCGACGAGGCCGTCGCCGAGGCTGACGAAGCCACACCGCCGGCGACCACCGATTCGTCGGCCGATGACAACGGCGGGGACGTTGACGACGATTCGTCGACCGATGCCGCCGACGAGCAGACCGCAGACGGCGAGGCCCAATCCCAGGCGCAGGACACGGCCGGTGAAGCCGCAGCGGACGCTGACGACAACAACGCTCGCACCGGGCCGGCCGCGCCCGCGGCGACAACCGGGGCAACCACCACCAGCGGCGCAACCGGCGGGCCGGTCCCGCTGGCGGTCGGCGAGAGAACCTCCCGGACCACGGCTCCGGCCACCGCGGCCGCTCAGACCGGTCAGGTTGCCGACGGCGAGGACGGTGAGCTGTTGTGGCGCCAGGTCCGGCGGGCGATCGGCTCGATGCGGACCACCGCTGCAGGCGATCAGCAGATGACCATTCGCCTCCGGCCTGCCGAGCTCGGTTCCGTGATGATCCGGGTCACCACCGGCGAGGCGGGAACAACCGTCGCCCTTGTTGCCGAGTCCGCCGCGGCGGCAAGCCAACTCAACCAGCAGCGCCAGCAGCTGATCAACGAGCTCGAGGACCGGGGGCTGACCGAGGTTGCCGTCGACGTCGGCACCAACGAGGACCCCCGGAATGAAACGGACGAGTCGGACGGCGATAGTGACACCGCGGGCGGTGACAACGGCAGTCGGTCCGCCCTTGTCAATCAGGACAACGAGCCGCTCGACCGGTTCCGGATCCGCCGCGGCGGCGGTGGCTCCGCCGGCCTTGTCGACCTCGACCTCTAGCCAACCCGTACGCCCCAACCCTACGAACCCCACGCAAGAGCCACTCGCCCCCGGAAGGACGATCATCGTGACAGACATAGTTGCCGCCCAGGCCGGATCGGTTGTCAACGCACCCGACCTCTCCTATCGGCCGCCGGACGGGGCACCGACCGCTCCGACGAACGAACTGGGCAAGGACGAGTTCCTCCAGTTGCTGGTGGCCCAGCTCAAATATCAGGATCCGCTCAACCCGACCAGCAACGAGGAGTTCATCTCCACCACCGCCCAGTTCACCGTGGTCGAAAAGCTGGAGGAACTGACCAAGCAGGGCGAGAGCTCTGCGCTTGTTCAGTCGTTGACCACCGCCAGCTCGCTGGTCGGCCGAGAGGTCACGGCCAATCTCGACGGTGCGTTGGTCGACGCGGTCGTCGATCACAGCCGGATTGTCGGCGGGCAGGTGGTCCTGGACAGTTCCGCCGGCGAGATCCGCCTGGATCAGATCGTGTCGGTCGGCGCCGTACCGGCGCCCGAGTTGCACCTCGCCCCGAGCGAGCCGACGTTCGCACCCAAGCCGGCGCCTGCCGAGGATCCGGACGTGGCGGTGGAACCCGTCGTCGAGGCGGACACCACAACCGATCAGCCGGCCGCCGAAACCGATGCGGCCGTCGACGGTGTGGACGTA
>JBCCGJ010000145.1:0-13992 GCA_039029335.1 Actinomycetota bacterium
CCGCCGCCTCGGTCACCGCCAGCTGCTCCCTGGCCAGGCGGTCCCGTTCGTCGTCGGCCGGATTGCGGATCACCGCGAACACAACTGCAGCGACGAGGAGGGCCGCGCCGATCAGGAACGGTCGGTGGTTGAATCGCAGCCGGATGGCCATCGAGGCATCCGCCGTGGTCAGACGGTCGACCTGGCCGTAGATCCTGGCCGAGAACGGGCTCGCCGGATCGACCTCCAACGCCGAGGTCACCGCGTCGTGGCCGCCCAGGCCCCGATCCAACGCCCGGGCCACCTGGTAGTCGGACACCCGGAACAGCAACCCGTAGCCGAACAGCACCAGCGCGGAGCCGACGGCCACCACCAGCGCCGCCGGTTCCGGCCACCGCCACGGGATCAACCAGCCAACCAGCACCAGGCCAAGCGCCGCAGCGCCCACTGCGGGCATCGTCAACTCACCGGTGGCCAAGATCCATGCCGCCCGGAGCCGGCGCCGGGCGGCGGTGAAGACGCGGCCCAGCCCCAGGTCGGCCGGGGTCACCGCTCCGTCTCCGCCGGGGTTCTGAGCCGATCGGTTGCGAGGTACAGAGAGCAATAGATTGCCAGCACCGAGAAGACCACGTACCACCGCCAGATCGAGGTCGACTCCTCCTGCACCTCCCCGTTGAAGTTGCCGTTGAACCAGCGCTGCTCGTCCAACTCGTCGACCATCGCCCGCAGACCGGACAGCGGGTTCGAACCGAAGTTGGTGCTCGACGGGGAGGTGAAGTCAGCCATGGCCACAAACGGGTTGGCCAGCACCAGCTCTTTCGGGGGGTAGGGGTCGACGAAGTCGTCGCTGGTGACGGTCTGGGCGATGGCCACCACCGCAAGCAGCACAAAGGTCCCCACCGCAATGGCCAGGACAAACCCATACGTCATGACGATGGCCGACTGGACCTTCTTGAACATCGCCGAGAACATGATCCCGACCGAGCCGAGCATCACCGCGGTCAACACGATCATCCCGATCCCTCGGATCAGTTCGCCGACGGCAACCCCGCCGATCAGAAAGGCCACCGCCAAGATCGGGGCGGCGAGCACCACCAGCAGCACGGTGAACGCGATGGCGGCCAACGCCTTGCCCATCACGATCGCAAACGGGCTGAGCGCCGTCATCTGGACCGGGATCAGCGTCTGCCTGGTCCGCTCCCCCGCCACGGCACTTGCCGTGAACGCCGGGACCAGGAACAGGACAAGGCCCATCATGCCGAACAGCGTCCACTCGAACAGGTCCTTCCCGATGGCCGCCGAGTCGCTGCTGACCGGATCAACGCTGCCGTCGCTGGTGTAGGCGAAGTAGACCAGTGCGGCCAGGCCGCTGAGCAGCAACAACCACAGCGTGATCGCCGCGATGGCCCTGGTGGACGCAGCCCGCTCGGCCAGCTCACGGCGGAGCACCGGGTTCCTGGTGAAGTCGGCCATGGAGATCACGACGTTGCCACGCGTTCCCTGGTCCGCATCACTGCACGATCCCTTCGGTCACGGTGAGGAAGACGTCCTCGAGGCCCTGGCTTATATCGGTGTATTCCACAACCTCACGGGAATCGTCGAGCACGAGCTTGCGGAGCAGCTCCGACTTGCTCAGCCCGTCGGCCGTGACCCCGTCCGTCAGATCGAACTCCTGGCTCGTACCATCGGCAAACCGGGCCCGGACCCGTTCGATCTGCCGGTTCTGATCACGGATCTCTGACGGACTGCCGGAGGCGAGGAGCCGGCCGGCCTCCATGATGCCCACGTGGGTACAGACCTCCTGGAGCTCGGTGAGAATGTGGGAGCTGACCAGGATCGTCTTGCCCATTGCGTGGAGATTCTCGATCAGGTGACGCAACTCGATCCTGGCCCGAGGGTCAAGGCCGGACGCCGGCTCGTCCAGGATCAGCAGCTGTGGGTCGTGCACCAGTGCCCTGGCAAGGCTCAGCCGTTGCTTCATGCCCCGGCTCAGGCTGTTCACCGCGGCGGTCTCCTTCACCTCCAGCTCGACGAGCTCCAGAAGATTGCCGGTCAACTGTTTCCACTCGGACTTGGGAATTCGGTAGGCGGCGGCAAAGAACTCGATGTACTCGGTGACGTTCATCCCCTCGTACACGCCGAGGCCGTCCGGCATATAGCCCACCCGCTTCCGCACCTCCGTGGAGTCGATGATCGGGTCGTGGCCCTCCACCAGGATCCGGCCCGACGTTGGCAGCAGCAGCGATGCGGCCATGGACATCAGCGTTGACTTACCGGCACCGTTCGGACCGATGAGCCCGTAGACCGAACCGCGAGGAACGTAGAAATTCACCTCGTTGACCGCAGGCAGCATCCCGTACCACTTGCTGAGCACGGTGGCGGCGATGGCCGCATCGGCCGGGGGTTCCCACGTCTGTGCCGGGATCGGAGGCGGTGCGGTGGCGAGCGCGCCGATCGGTGTAGCCGGAGCGGGCGCGCCGGCGGGCGGGGCGATGGGGGACTGCTCGGTTACAGGAGTTGCGACCGGCGGCGGGGGCGGGGGCGCACCCGAGGATGGCGACCCGGGCGGCATCGATGCCGGCGCCGCCGGGTCGACCGGCCGCTCCGACGGCGGTGGCGGGGGTGGCGGATCGAGCCGACTCACGGCGTCACCTCGATCTGGAGCGAGTAGTCGATGCTTCCGGTACCCAGGTCCTGAGCCCGGATCTCGTACACCCCGGCCCTGTCGGCGACGAACTGGATCTGGCTGTCGACGTTCCGGCCGTAATCGTCGTTGAACAGCAGCAGCAGGCCGTTCTCATCGACCAACTCCAGGTAGGAGTCCCCGCGGCCGGACGACATGGTGGCCACCAACTCCGCGCCGGCTTCCAGGGTCACCACGTAGGCGTCGTACGTTCCGGCGATGACGCTACCGTCGTAGATCCGGGGGTCGTCGCCCTCGGCGGACTCCTCAACGACGGTGACCAGTCCCTCGGCAAGGAACCGCGGCTCGTCCGCCATCGGCCCCGGCCCCTCGAACCCGAATTCCCCGCCGTCGACGTTGCGGAACCGGGGCTCCTCGGTCAGGTCGATCGATTCGGCGTCGGCATCGAGGACCATCGTCAGGGTCAACCCGGCACCCCAGATCCAGGGTGGGGTGTAGGACCGCAGGGTCACCTCACCGTCGACAATCGCGGTCGCCGGGACGGCAACGGTGACCTCACCCCGACCCTCAAGCCTGGCGTACCGCCACCCGTCGGGGGTCAGGAACCCGATCGCCGCGCTGTTTCGATCGGCGAGGACGGCGAGCGAGTCAGGATCGAAACCGTCGCTCAGCGTGACCCGGTAGTCCTCCGCATACCCCTCGAACTGTTCGTTGAACACCGGCTCACCGTTGCGGCTGGCCAGCCTCGCGGTTGTGGTGAACGCCAGGGACCGGCTCACGTCGGCCGGCAGGTTCTCCCGGACGAACAGCGCGGTCCGGCCGTCCTCGATTCCGGCCACCGGACCGGGGAGATCATCCGTCCAGCCGACGACCCCAAGGGTTGTCTCCGGCATGGCGGCGGAACCCTGCTCGGTCCGCCATTCCGTCCATGCACCGGCCGCGGTCGGGGCGTCGCGATCGGTTGGCACGGCGATCTGACCCCGATTGGTCCACTCCCGCCTCACCCGGGGCCAGTTCAGCAGCTCCCGCATCGTGCGGCCGGACGCATCGCGGGCCGCCACCTCGAACGACACCGATTCACCGGCGGGCAACGAACCGATCTCGGTCCTGGCGTTCCCCAGGATGGCCTGCACCTCGATCAGGTCGGCTGCACCGTTGTTGGTCACCTCAGCCAGGATCATGTCGTTGTCGTAGCGGATGTTGTCGATGGACAGCAGACCGTCGAACTGGCTTGCCACGCCGCTGACCCTGGCCAGCGAGCTGCCGCCCGGCGGGGTTTCGATCGATATCTCGGTCGTCGAGCCGCCGGTCCGAAGCCGAACCGGTCGCTGGGCCTCGGTCCGGCCCTGCCCCAGATAGGACCACCCGGCAGGGGTTTCAATGCCACGAGAGCCGCCGACGGAGGAGGTCAGAAGAAGGTTCGATGTTGCCCGGGACGCCTGCTCGTTCACCTCGACAATGGTGATGTGGGTGTCCGACCGTCCGGTGCGGGTGACGATCCCGAAACCGAGGATGCCGACGACAAACAGTGCGGAGACGCAGGGAAGCACCACCCACATTTTGCGGACCTGGCCCCGAGCGGCGAGCACGACGTAGGCCAACGGTCCGGCGACGAGCGAGTAGGCAAGAAGGATCAGCGCAACCGTGCGAGCCGACGGCAGCGAGATGCCGGCGAGGATCGCCAACTCCCCCGCCGCCCCGGAACCGAGATCCTGCGACTCCACCAGCTCACGCAGTCCGTTCCGGCCCACGTACCCACCCAGCGGCACCCCGTCCTCCCAGTCCTCCAGGTAGATGATCGACCCTGCGCCGAGCAGATACCGGTCCGGGTTCGCCGTTGTATGTCGCTGGAAGGAGTCGGCCAGGGAGTCCCGGGCGCCGTCGACCACCAGCTGGCCGCCACCGCGTATCCACGCCTCCACCCGGAGCGCCTCATCCGTTCCATCACCGAGGCCGGCCACGGCCCCCGGCGTGGCCACCAGGGTGGATGCCCGCTCCAGGCCGTTCAGCCGATCGTCAAGCGAGAACACCCGGAGCTGCGCATCACCACCGATCAGCGGCACCCGCTGCGGAGGCGATTCGATGCCCAGTACGGCAACCCGTTCGTGATCGGTGTTGCCCTGGCCGAAGACCCGGAGGTCGTCACCGGCGATCACCTGTCCGTTCGCCGCCAGGGTGGCCGTGGCCACAACACCGTCCCAACCGGTGAACAGCTCGACGGGGAGGGTCACCACGGTGTCGGCACCGATGTCCACGTCGAACTCGTAGGTGGTGCTCGCCTGGCCGTCCGAGTTGCTGACCACGATCAACTCGCCGGAAACGGCTCGGTCCGCCTCAACCGTTACCTCGGCGGCGATCGGGAGACCGGCCTCCCACGGGATCTGCTCCAGGACGCCGATCTCCACGGTTGCGAACTGATCGGTGGTGTTGGCCGAGACCGGCCGCGCCCCGAAGACCGTGGCAACGGCGGTCAGGAGCACAAGAAGGGGAGCCACACGGCGAGCCCGAAGCCGAGCTCGGCGCCCGGCGATTCGCATCACGGTTCGGCCACCGTGGTTGACGGTGGGGCCGTGAGCGGGATGGTGGTCGGGCTGACCGTGGTCGGCGGCGGGATTGTGGTCGTCGGCACGTCCTCCAGAATGAGCTCGGCTTCCACGACCGCCGGTTCAGCCGGAAAGTCCTGGAACTCGCCGGCGAACGGTGCGTTCAGGGGGTCCTTGGAGAGCTGGGCCCATAACCCACCGACCAGCAGGATGGCCAGAAACCCGACCCAGAAGCCGAGCCGACGCCGACGGCGCTGCTGCTTCAGAACGTCGAGGAGTTGCTGGCTCACCACTGTCCCATCTGTCGGCCAAGCCGCCCGCCCAACTGCCGACGTTCGCTGTGTGGACCACCCTGATCCGACGAACGATCCTGATGGTAGCTTCGCTCTCGTAAAGGTTTTGCGCGGGCGACCACCGCTGACGCACCCGGTGAAGAGTCGGCCCGCGATGCGGATCGGCCGGCAGGCGACTCAGCCGACGCCGAAGCGGCGCCCGGGGTCAGCGGGGTGCAAGCTCCGGGTGGAAATCGGCGTCGTCCTCGGCTCGGGCACCCGGTGGGACCACCATCGAACGACGCTCGGTCATGTTGAAGCAGAGATCGACCGCTTCGACGACCACCAGCGCGTCACCGGTGGAGGTGTCGAAGCACCAGGCGACATCACGGGCGATCTTCTCGCCGATCTCGACGGTGGCCCGAAAGCTCTGGATCTGCGTACCGATGTTGATGGGCTCCGGACGGATCCACATTCGGTTCTCAACCACGACGTATGCGAACCGGTCGCCGTTCGGCAGGGTGCGAATCCATGACTCCTCGTCGTCCAACCGATCACCGCCCCACAACAGCTGCCCGCCCATCTCCGGCGGAACGGTCTGCCCGCCGAGCGTGTCCTCCGTACCGACCGTGCGCGGCTTGCGGGTTGCCAGGTCCAACGCCTCCACCCGGTCGAGCGAGGGGGCGGAGGCCAGCCCGTCGGTGTCCAGGCGCAGCGACCGCGGTCTGCCGTACTCCGGCAGTGCGATGGTGGGCGCCTCCACCGGGGCATGGTCCAGTTCGTAGACGAAGGTTGCGGCCAGATCGTCATCCGCCACGTTTCGCAACTCGTGGTAGAAGCGCAGCCGGTCGCCATCGAGCAACGCGCTGCGCACTTCGAGCTCGTTCCCTTCCATCTGCTCGTGATGATGGCGGGTGTAGGTGCTGCGAATCGGCGGAAGCCCAAAGCCCAGGCGCTCACACAAGGCGGCCGTCCCGGCGATGGCGTTCGCCCCGTAGTACCGGACGTTCATGTGACCGATCTCGTCGATTTGATCCGGCGTGACGGTGCTGCGATGGCTGACCTCGAGTGAACCCACGCCGCCAGTGTGCCGGGCTCAGTCCGGTTTGTGAGCGGCGATCGTGTAGGAAAGAGGAATCGACTCCGAAAGCGGCGCCGGGAACCGGTACCACCCGTCACGGTCGGGGTCCGGCTCCATCCACGGGAGGAACAGCCACGGCAGCGTTCGATGCTCCTCGAGACGGTCGATCACCAGGCCGGCGTCGATCAGCGCCTGCACGACGGCGGCCAGGTTGTGGGCCCACTCGAACGTTCGCGGTGAGGTGACCTCACCGTCGCCGGCGTAGCTGGTTGTCTCCTCGAACCGCATGGCCGGGGTGCCGTCGAAGTACGGGTATTCCATCAGCATGTGGTCCGGGGTTGCGTCATCGGAGAGGGCCATGGCCGCCTGATGGCCTTCGGTCATGTGAAGCCTGCCACCGGGTCGCATGACCGCGGCAACGACCCGGGCCCAGCGGTTGATGTCCGGTAGCCAGTTGATGGCACCGACGCCGGTGTACACCAGGTCATAGGTCCGGCCGAGCAACTCCGGCGCCCGGTACACGTCTCCCTCGACGAACCGGGCGTCAAGACCGCACCGCTGCGCCAGATCGGTGGCGGCGGCGATCGCCTCCGGCGAAAAGTCCAGACCGGTTATCGACGCGCCGAGTCTGGCCAGCGAAACGGTGTCCGTGCCGATGTGGCACTGAAGGTGCACCGCGTCAAGACCGGTCAGGTCACCGAGGTACGGGCGGTCGAAGGTGACCACATCGGTCAACCGCGACGGGTCAGTGATGAGCCCGTCGACCGAATAGCCACCGGGGCCGAGATGGACGGGAACCCGGGCGTTCCAGTTGCTCTTGTTGACCGCCATCTTGGCCCGGACATCGTCGCTCAACGAAGCCTCCGGACCGTCCGATTGTCTTTTCTCAGCCACCATTTACAACGATGTCCTCATAGCTCGGCAGGTAAGACCGCACGTTAGCCAACTGGAGCGACGGGAGTGGCGAAGAATCGTCCTGAGACGACAATTGGCACTAGCCATAGCTTGTAAGGCTGCAATAGGGTTACAGAGGTGGTTTGGCCTACGAGGCAGGGGGGTCGCCGAGATATGCCCTCCAGCGTGGCCACCGATCTGGTGGCCCAACTGACAACCGGCTCAGCAACAGCTGAGAGTCGGCTTGCTTCTCTGTACGCCGCCGGCACTGAGGACATTCGCACCTCCATCTTGAACGAGCTTGCGGTCTCGGCCGCGGATGGTTCGCCATATTCGCTTGAGCTGCTCCTCGCCCTCGTGACCGAGTACCGGCTTGCCACCATCGCCATCGAACGCCACGTTCGCAGCACAACCATCGCCGAAGAGGTCGAACAGGAAGTGCTGATTGCGGTCGCCCGGTCGATTCACCGGTACCGCGGCGATGCCCTGTTCACCACCTGGCTCTATGCACTGGCCCGCAATACCGCCATCTCCGAGGTTCGCCGCCAAAAGTCCACTGCGGTGATCGAAGAGGAGAAGGAGTACGACACGGCGGAGCAGCGGCGGCTCAGCTCCCTGGTCGCCGAACGCGACCTGATCAGGGAGGCGGTCCTCTCCCTCCCCGAGGTCTTCCGGGACACCGTCCTGCTGCGGGACGTCGAGCGGCTGAGCTACTCGGAAATCGCCGAGCGCCAGGGTCTCACGATCAACACCGTCCGATCTCGCATTTCGCGGGGCCGGTCGCTGCTCGCCGCGAGACTGCCGAACCAGCCGACCGGGTAGGCATGCCCGGCGTCAAACACCGGATCGGGGGGTACCGGGTCATCGCCCCGATCGGCGCAGGCGGATTCGCCACGGTTTTTCGCGCCCTTGATGAGTCCACCGGCAAAGAGGTCGCCATCAAGGTCCTGGCCGAGAACCACAGCCTGGTACCGGACACCCGGCGACGGTTCGAGGAGGAGATGGGCCTGCTGATGACGGTCAAGAGCCCGTCGATCGCCAAGATGTACAAGGTCGGCGAGACCGAGACCGGGCAGCCGTTCATGGTGCTGGAACTGGCGGACCGGGGTGATCTCCGGCGGCGGGTTGAGGAGATCCGGGAGAACCATCAGGTGCTCAACCGTGAGGACCTGACGATGCTGGCCAACCACCTCCATGACGGGCTCCGCCACCTGCACGGCATGGACATCGTCCACCGGGACGTGTCACCGGGCAACATCTTGATCCGCAGCCGCCGGGACGGCGGCGAGCGGGCACCGGGGGTCACCCTGTTGGAGCCGGGCGAACGGTTCCTCCTGACCGATCTCGGCCATGCGAAGGACATGATCCTCGCATCGGGGTTCACCGCCGGTGGCGGGACCCGGGGGTTCACCTCACCGGAGCAACGGGAGGACGTGACCGTCGTTGACCACCGGGCGGACATCTTCGCCGCCACCGCCATCCTCGAGTGGGCGGCCCATGACGGCCTCTACGCCGAGGCGCTCGACCCGTTCTTCAACGAGGGGTTGGCCGACAATCCGGACGACCGATTCGAGACGATGGAGGAATGGCACACCTCGTTCTCCGAAACCATGGCCGCCACCCTGCCGGACGGAACCCAACGCTCGAAGGTCGGACGGGTGATGCGGCGGCTGAAGTCCAACCGGCCGATCGTCGAGGATCTCGGCCAGGACGAGATCTACCCGGAGATGTTCCTCGACGAGAAGGCCGCCATACGGCTGCCGGGCGGGGTCACCCCGCCGGGGATGGGCGGCAAGACCAAGGTGGTGCAACCGCCGGGTAGCCCCGGGGGTCACAGCATCGGGCGGGCGGGCGCCGACGCACCGGTTGAGGAGACCGGCCAGTCGTCCGCCGCACCGGACGAAACACCCGTCGGCTCGGCAGGTCCGACCAGCGGTGAAAACCCTGCGGTCCCGGCCGACGTCGAACAGCCGGCCCCCGAATCGACCCCGGAGCAAACGTCGGCACCGACAACCCGGCTCGACCCGGCGACGATACTCCACCCGCTGAACGCGCCGAACTCCGACGAGGACAGCCGGAGCCGGACCAGGAACCGATGGCTGGCGCTGGCCGTGGGTGTGCTGGTCCTGGTTGGTGCGCTGGCGTTCGGGCTGAGCCAGGAGCTGGCCGATCAGACCGTTTCAGCCGGTGATGCCGACAGCGGCGGGGCGCCGGTGACGCTGCTGGCCGAAGCCTTCGACGAACCGGACACGCCGGACCCGGCGACTGCCGGCCAGCAGGTGGTGGCATCGACCGGGGAACAATCGAGCGGCCTGAACGACAGCACCGCCGGTGCACCGGTCGCCGGCGACGAGGAGGCCGATCTGCTGGTCGTCGACTCTGAGGATCCCGCCGGGAATGAGCCGGCCGATGGGGTTGACCGGCCGACCGTGACCATCAGCTCTCCGGAGCAAAACCAGGTGTTGGCCATTGACGAGATGACCATTCGGGGTACCGCAACCGCGGCGGACGGCATCGAGCAGGTCCAGGTCTCGGTCCGGAACCTGGACACGCTGCAGTACTGGAACCAGAACAGCGGCGAGTTCGG
The DNA here is from genome assembly GCA_039029335.1 of Actinomycetota bacterium. Classification (GTDB taxonomy): domain Bacteria; phylum Actinomycetota; class Acidimicrobiia; order Acidimicrobiales; family SZUA-35; genus JAHELU01. Next base: position 10,001 of record JBCCGJ010000145.1, read on the forward strand.
CCAGGCCTGGTCAACGGTGACGATCCAGGTGGCGGCGACGCAAGAACCCGAGGAAGCCGACGGTGACGACGGCACCGACGCCGGGGAGGGTGACGTCGGTGTCCCGCCCCGAATACTGGGTTGGACGATCACCGTTCCCGCCGAGGACCTGACCCCCGGGACTTACGAGATCAGAACCTGGCTCCGGACGAGTGGCCAGACCGTCGCCCCGCAGAACGACAGCAGAACCGTCACCGTCATCGACCCCGCGGGCTGACCGGTTCGTCGCAAGGCCGCCGAAACCGGTCGATCGATCGACGGCCGCGCCATCCCGTCTACCGGCCGGCGGCGGCCAGCGAGCCGGTTCTGACCAAACCGTCGGTGACGACGCAGCCGATGCGGTGGTGGCCGAGCGCCCAGGTCTCCTCACTCGGGGCGCTCATCACCGCATCGATCGCCGACCGGTCGAACGGGACCCCGACGAAGTCGGTGAACCCCTGACCGAAGCAGAGATTGTCGGCCACCGAATCGATCAGCTCGGGGCCGGGGAACGGACCGGCTGGAAAGTCGTAGACGGCAAAGACCTCGCCATCGTGAGGTTCATCGCAGGTGAGCAACTCGAAGGTGGTGGCGGCGAGGTCCAGGTCGACCAGGCAGTCGCCGGGCTGCAGCCCGTAGATGGAGACCCGGTCGGCGAACCGGAGAGGATCGAGGGCGGACAGGGCTAGGACGGTCTGCTCGGGAAACACCACGTAGCACGTGGCCGTCCGTTGCCCCTCCGCCCAGCCGAGATCGCCGGGGAGCTGCACCGACCCGTGCAGCCCGGCCGCCAACCCGAGGTCGACCCCGGTGATCGTCCGGAATCGGTCACGGCACAGCCCGGTGGCCACGTCCGCGGGAGGCGGGCCGCCATCTTCGGCCGCCAGCTGCGGGGTTGCGTAGACCTGGATCCGATGTGGTTCGTCGCAGGTGATCTCCGCCGGCTCCCCACCGGGAAACGGCGGTTCAAAACAGGTGCCGGCCCGAAAGGTGACGCTCCCCTCGACCGGCAGCCGCGGCCCAACCGGGTCCACCGCACCCGCGCCGGTCGCCACTCCGCCCCCTTCGGACGAACCGGCCCCGAATGGATCTCCGTCCCCAGCACCACCGTCTTGTCCGGCGACGGAAGCGATGCCATCTCGAGCCGAGCCGCCGGCCGGCGTCCGGTCCACCGCCATCGAACCGATGGTGGCGTCCGTGGTCCGATCGGGAAGGGCGGACTCGTCGGACGAGCAGGCGCCCGCGATCAGCGCAGCACCCACCAGGGACACGACAAACAACAGTGCTCGTGCGGCGGCGGTCTTCACGTGCGGTGCGCCTACTCGGCGGCGACGTCCGGTTGATAGATCCCGAGCGTGTTCCCCGACGGATCCTGGAAGTGGAGCCGCCGCCCGCCCGGATACCCATACGGACCGGAGGTGACCACACCACCGGCCGCGGTGACCGCGGCCGCCGCAGCCTCCAGATCCGTCGTCTCGAAGAGGAGGAGCGGACCGACGCCGTCCTCCGCCCCAGGCTCCGGTGGGGGTGCCGCAGCGGCCAGGCCGTTCAGCCCTCCCTGGACACCGGCGTCACGAAACTCGGCGTACGTGGGCCCGAAGTCGAGCCAGCTCCACCCGAAGGCCTCGGTGTAGAAACGCTTGGTCTCCTCGAACGACCCGCCACCCGGGAGTTCCAGATAGTTGAGAACCGGTTGTGCGTCGCTCACCGGCTTCAGCGTAGTCCAGCCGGCTCGACCATCTCGGTTTGGCCACGTGGTCCGTTCAACGCGGAAGTCGAATCCCCCGGTTCCTGGCCGCCCGACCGGGCGGCGCCGTCCCTAGGTGGTCTTGTCCGCTCCCGACGGCCGCCGTCCATCCGGTGGCAGGCGGAACAAGACGGACAGCGGAAGCACCACGAAGACCCCAAGACCGAGGAGGTTCAGCACCACGTCAACGCTTGCCAGGCCGTCACGGTTGAGGGCGTGGTAGACGAAGTGCGGCGCCCCCCACACCACCGCAGCGAAGCAGGCGACAGCGATCAACTCCCGCGACCGCCGAATCAGGGCGGCAACCAGCAGGACCAGCAACGCCAGGTTCAGTGCGCCGACATCTCGAACCAGGTGTTCGTTGAACGGCCCGTCGACCGACACCCAGGACCGGCCGCCCCCGGGGAAGTCGTCGTAGAACGACCGGGGCGCAAGGAGCGCCCAGACACCGACGAGCACCGACTGCAGGGAGAGATACACCAGCGCGATTCGCGCCCAGAGATGCCGATCAACGCCCACCGGGAGGACCGTATCACGGCCCCTCCGGCGGGTCGTCGGGGAGGATCGTTACGGTGAGCCGGCGAGATCGACCGGGGTCGATCCGGGTTAGTACCCCGGCGGGCGGGCCTCGAAGCCGATGACCTGCTCCGCCGCGGCCATCGTCGCCAGGACCTCGGCCTCGGCGAAGTGGTTGCCGATGATCTGCAGTCCGATCGGGGTGCCCGCAGCGGTCAGCCCCGTGCAGACCGACGCCGCAGGATTGCGGGTCATGTTGATGCCGTAGGTGAAGCGGACCCACCCGGGTTCCTGGGAGCCGTTGATCTCCCCGTCCTGACCGAGACGCGGCGGCTGACCCGCGTTGGTCGGGGTGAGCAGCAGCGGGGCCTGATCGAGCACATCCTGCAGCCGCCAGTTCAGCTCGTAACAGGCGTCGTGGGCCAGGGCGTGATCGACCCCGGTCATCCTGGCGCCGTATTCGATCTGGGGCCGGATGGTTTCGCTGAGGCGATCCCATTCGTCGGTGCCCAACAGATGCCCCTGGGCCTTGTATCGGGCCACTGCCCACAGCACCAGCCACGGTCGCAGCGGATCCTCCGGGAAGACGTCCGTCACTTCGATAACCTCGGTGCCTGCCGCGGCCAGGGCCTCGACGGCGGCGGTACAGGACGCCAGGATTTCCTTGTCGACTTCGGCGAAACCCAGCGTGGGGGACCACACCACCCGCTCCGGCAGCTTCGCCTCTCCGGCGGCGTCCGACCAGCGCCGATCCGGCCGGGGCAGGGAGAGCGGATCTCGGGGATCGGGACCGACAACGGCATCGAGGGCGAGCGCAGTGTCCATCGCCGTTCGACCCATCGGACCGTTTGTCGACAGCAGGCCGCTGCCGGGCATTTTCCGGCCCACGATCGGGATCCGGCCCGTCTCTGTTTTGAGTCCGGACAGTCCGCACAGCGACGCCGGGATCCGGATCGAACCGCCACCGTCCGAACCGGTGGCCAGCGGCACCATGCCGGCCGCAATGGCCGCGGCGGACCCACCGGAGGATCCGCCGGGCGAATGATCGGCGGACCACGGGTTGATGGTGGCCCCGAACGGCACGTTGTCCGTCGCGCCTTTGTGGCCGTACTCGGGGGTGTTTGTCTTGCCGAGCACCACTGCGCCGGCGTCCCGCAGCCGGCCGACCAAGACCGAGTCATCGGCAGCCGGCGGATCCTCGGCGTGGAGGGCGGATCCGAAGGACGTGGTGAAGCCGGCTACGTCCTCGAGGTCCTTCACACCGATCGGGACGCCGGCGAGCGGACCGACGGCTTCTCCCGCGGCGATGCGAGCATCGATTCGGTCGGCCTGGGCAAGCGCAGCCTCGCCGTCCCACGCCACGAAGGCGTTGATGGTCGGGTTGAGCGCCTCGATGCGGGAGATGGCGTGGGCCGTCACCTCACGGGCGGACTGTTCGCCGCCGTTGACCCGGGCCGCGATGTCAGCGACGGAGTCGGTCAGGAAATCCATGGCCAGACTCTGGCACGGGCCACCCCGGGGCGCCAGCTTCGCCGCACCGAGGCCGTGCCTCGGCTCACCGGGTTCGAGCTTCGGCTCACCGGGTCCGTGCTTCGGGACGGCGCCTCCAACCGGTCGGCGGACGGACTATCGGGTGGTGAAGAGATAGTGGGAGACGCCGAACTCCGACCCGTCGGCCATCGCCCAGGTCCCGATGCTGGCCAGAAGGAAC
>JBCCGJ010000146.1:0-13891 GCA_039029335.1 Actinomycetota bacterium
CGGCGGTGTCCGAGACCGCCGCGACGAGATGAATCTCGATGCGTTCATCCAGCAGAGCGACGAGTACCGGGACGCCGGCGGCCTCAGCGCCTACTACCGGTTCATGAGCAACCTGGGCAACACCCACCCCTTCCCGGTTGTGCGGGTCGCCGAACTGCGGAATTGGGTTGACGACGGCACCTACACCGAGATCATGAACGGCAACTACCACCGCGTCGGCGAGCCGCGACCGTTCCAGGATGACGCCACCGCCGCCGCCAAGACCTTCGGCGAGAACGCCACCAAGGTGTTCCAGGACACCGAACGGTACGTCAACCAGGCACTGCTCGACTTCATCGACGCCACCCAGCGCCGCTTTGGCGGCCGGACCGGGGATCAGTAGGTCGACCACCGGCGTCCCTGCCTTCCCGCCGTTCCTCGGGGGTCACGAACCGACCGATATCACGTCCACCACAAGGCGGTCGTCGGAAGCAGGGACGACGGTCACCCGCACGTCACCCGCCCGGAGGTCCAGCGGCTTCTGAAGCCGCGTTGCGCCGACGATCCGGTGTTGTGGCGGGGCGACCACCGTGCCGGTCCGCATGACCTCTCCGACCGCCGACACCAATTCCGCCGTCCGCCGGTCACCGCGGACGGCAACAACGACGTCCGCGTCCCGGATGCCGTGATCGAGGCAGGATACAAGGGACCGCCGAGCGACCTCCGGTTCGATCACCAGGACAGACCGAGCGCCCGGTTCGGCGGTGGGCCTCGAAGCGATCTCCGCCGGCTCGCTGCCGGCCGCGGGGTACCAGGACATACCGGGGCCGCACCGGAGCGGCTGTCGAGGTGTCGGTGGCCACGCCGAGACAAGCAGCACAAACGCCAGGCCACAGCCCACGACTCGTCGCATCGGGACACGTGGCCGGGAGCCGACGGAGCCCGGCTGGTGCGGCCCGGCCATCACCAGCGCGGCGACAACCATGGTGAGGGCGAGCGGACCGAGGCGCGGCAGGTTCGATCGGCCGGCCACGGCGGCCACCCAGTCGAGCCACCGGAGTAGCAGCACCGTTGGTGTCTGGACGGCTGCGGCGATCGGTTCCGGGGCGATTCCGGCCACGATCCCGACGGTCAGCCCCAGTGTCATGACCGCCGCGGCGGCCCAGCCCGCCGCCAGGTTCGCCGGGACCGAGACGATCGAGATCGGTCCGAAGTAGGCGGTGAGGACCGGGGCGACCCCGATCTGGGCGGCAAGCGTTGTGGCGGCGGGGGCGGCGAACCAGGTGGGCCCCGGCAGCCGCCGCTGGATGAGCGGGACGAGCAGGAGAATGCCGAGCGATGCCGCCACCGACAGCTGGAACCCGACGGAATCGGCCAAGAATGGATCGACGCACAGTACGCCGATGACGGCAAGGGACAGGATGACCAGTCCCGATCGTTGCCGCCCGGTTGCCGCCGTCCACACCGCAAGCAGCGCCGCGGCGGTGGCCCGCATCACCGATGGTTCCATCCGGGTGACCAGCGCAAAGACAACAAGGACGGCGACGCTCACCGCGAGCCGTTGCCGCCGCCCCAGGAGCTGGAGCGGCCCACGGGCGACCGCCAGTACAAACGCAACGTTTTGGCCGGAGACCGCAAGGAGGTGCGTGAGGCCGGCGTTGCGGAAGTTGAGCTGCTGGCCGAACGGCTGGAACCGATCGTCTCCGATGACCAACCCCAGATACAGCGCCCGATGGCGGTCCGACATCGTTGCCCCGCCGGCCACGATGATCGACCGGACCGTCTCCGGGACCGCCCAGACCGGTCCGGCCGCGGCGACCGGCCGGAGCTCCTGGACCGAGACCCGACCGGCGATGTGACGGACCCGATACCAATCCCCGGCGCCGGGCGGCCGCCCGACCCCGACCAGGTGGTGGGTCTGCCCGACGGAAACGGTGGAAAGGTCCCAGCCGGTCGGGCCGAATGCCACCGCCTCGGCCCGCCGACCGTCCGGGAGCCGTACATCGACCCGCCAGCCGAACCCAACGGGCTCCGGGTCACCGACAACCGTCACCACCGCATCGACCGGACCTGCGGTGAGCGGTCGATAGGCGGCCGTGGCCGACGCCCCCAGGAACGCCAGCAGGCAGAACACACCACAGGCCAGCGGCACAAAGGTCCTGCGGCGGAACCCGACCACCACCAGCACCGCAGCAACGGCGGCGACGGTGGGACGACCGAATGCCGACGGCCCGAAGTCGGCGGCGATCCAGGCGACCGCCGCCAGCGCCAAGGCCCGGACCTCCAGTCCGGACACGTCCGCCGTCATCACCCGGCGACCCAACACGGCGTCGTTCGACACACCGATACTCGACACTGCGGCACTCGCCACAGTGCCACTGGCCACAGCGCTAGTCGACATCGCGCTATTCGACACAGCGCCGCTCGCCACAGCGCTAGTCGACATAGCGCTATTCGCCACAGCGCCGCTCGACACACCGCCATTGGACACACCGCCACCCTGCACGTCGGGGCCGATCGAACCGTGGCCCATCACACGGTGACGAGGTCTCGGATGGCCGCCAGCTTGGCCTGGCCGATACCGGGCACCATGAGGAGTTCCTCCGTCGAGCGGAAGCCGCCGTTTTCCTCCCGCCACCGCAGAATGGCCGCTGCGGTTGCCGGGCCAACCCCGGGCAGCGTGTCCAGCGCGTCGGCCGAGGCGGTGTTGAGGTTGACCGGCTCGGCCGTCACGGCGGAGCCCTGGCCGGCCCCCGCTCCCCCACCTGACCCACCGGCTGCGCCACCGCCGACACCGGGCGGCAGGACCACCAGCGGCCCGTCGACCTGCTCCTCCCCCGCGGGAATCCTGACCTGCATGCCGTCGGCCACGGGTGCGGCCAGGTTCAGCCGGTCGACCGCAGCATCCGGGGCCGGTCCGCCGGCCGCGGCGACCGCATCGGCGATGCGGGATCCCTCCGGGATCGAAACCAGTCCGGGCTGGATAACGGCCCCGACGACGTGAACCACGAGGTGGACCGGCTTCTGCTGCCCGTCACCGTCCGGGTCACCCCCCGCCGCGTCGGCCCCCTCCGCGTCGTCCGGACCGCCGCTTCCCCCGGCCGCCGACCGCCCGGACGACTCGGGCGGCACGGTGTCGGACCGGAGCCCTGCGGCCAACGATCCACCGGGATCCGTCACCTCGCCCCGTTCGCCGGTCCGGTCATCGTCGCCGGTGGCCAACGGGATCAGCGCCTCCACGTCCGACGTGGGCGCCGGCCGCCCGTACCACCAACCGACGGCTGCGACCGCGATCACAAGCCCGGCCAACATCGGCGCGACTGCGGGCCGATTCGGCGGCCGCCACGTCTCGACCCGAAACAGCACCTCGTCGAGCCGTTGGGCCAGCCCGTGCCGGCCCCCGTCCTCTTCGCCTCTCACGTCAAACAAATCCCCGAAACGGGTGGCCGATCGGCCACATGCTCACGTATGGGGGAAAGTGCAGGTTTCTACACCCGGCGTACCACCGACGATAGCAGCGCGGTCGGGGTCCGCCGGGTCACGGTGCGCTGCAGTCCGGCGCGCCGCAGTATGACGCGCCGCAGTATGACGAGCGGAGGGGCCGAATCAGAAAAGCTGGGTCGACAGCCGCTTCCGCCAGGTCGCCGCACCCTCCGGGTCTCCGGTGGCCAGCTCCTCGAGCAGGGAAAGGAACTCGGTCCTGGCGTCGTCGTCGGCCTTGACGTTCGGCAGGAGCGCCTCCAGCCGGGACCCGATCTGGTTCTGGGCGTCAGGTGGCAGCGCGGCCGCCCGGACCGCGGCCAACATGCCCTCGATGTCCTGGTCACCCTCCGGCGCGGCGGACAGGACCTCAACCGCATCTCCGAATCGCTCCTCCCTGGCCAACAGCTGCGCAAGCATCAGCACCGCCTGCTTGCTGTCCGGGGCGAGCTCCACGGCCTTGCGAAGCGATGCCTCGTCGCCGGTGGCCAGGAGCGATGCCAGCTCGTCGTTGCTGACCCCGCCGCCAAGCTCGGCGACGAACGCCCGGATCTGGGCCTCCGGCTGGGCCCCCATGAAGTTGGAGACCACTTGGCCCTGGCTGAGGGCGTACACCGCGGGAATGGACTGGACCTGGAACGCCTGGGAGACCTGGGGGTTCTCGTCAACGTTTACCTTGGCGAGGACCACTTGGCCGCCGGTCTCGTTGATGACCTTCTCCAGAATCGGGGTGAGCGTCTTGCAGGGTCCGCACCAGGGGGCCCACAGATCGACGACCACCGGAGTGGACATCGAGCGTTGCAGGACTTCAGCCTCGAACGTTGCGTCAGTGACGTCAATGACCATGCGATCAACGCTACCGGTGCCGGATCGACTTTGTCCGGGCCGCGCCGTTCCCTACAGTGACAGCAGCAGAGGCGCTGACCTGAGGGAGCAAACACGATGAGAATCGACGGTGGACTGACCGGTGACCTGCGCGAAGCCGGCGCGGCGGCAAAGGAACAGGAGGCGGCGGGGTACGACGGCCTCTGGACCGCGGAGACCAGCCACGACCCCTTCCTCCCGCTGCTGCTGGCGGCCGAGCACACCGAATCCATCGAGATCGGGACGTCCATCGCCGTCGCGTTCGCCAGGAACCCGATGACACTGGCCAACACCGCCTACGACCTGCAGGCGTACTCCGGCCGGTTCGTCCTGGGCCTCGGCTCACAAATCAAGCCGCACATCACCAAGCGCTTCTCGATGGAGTGGTCAAAACCCGCAGCCAGGATGCGGGAGATGATCCTGGCCATCCGGGCCATCTGGGACTGCTGGAACAACGGGACCAAGCTGGAGTTCCGTGGTGAGTTCTACACCCACACGCTCATGACCCCGTTCTTCAACCCGGGGCCGAACCCGAACGGGGATCCGAAGATCTTCCTTGCCGGTGTCGGGCCGCTGATGACCGAGGTGGCCGGAGAGGTTGCGGATGGCTTCATTTGCCACGGATTCACGACGGAGAAGTTCCTCCGGGAGGTCACGCTTCCGGCGCTTGAACGCGGTCGGGCCAAGGCGGGCAAGACGATGGACGGCTTCGAGATCGTCGGCCCGTCGTTTGTCGTGACCGGCAACGACCAGGCGGAGATCGACAAGGCGGCCACCGCAACCCGTCAGCAGATCTCGTTCTACGGGTCGACACCGGCTTACCGGCCGGTGCTTGATCTCCACGGCTGGGGCGGCATGCAGGACGAGCTCAACAGGCTGTCCAAGAAGGGTGAATGGGAGCAGATGGGCGCCATGATCGACGACGAGGTGCTGAACACGTTCGCCGTCGTCGGTGAACCGGAGAGCATCGCCCCCGAACTGCACCAGCGGTACGGCGATTGCATCCAGCGCATCAGCTTCTACGCCCCGTACCGGAGTGACCCGGAGCGGTGGCGGTCCGTGATGGCCGCACTCAAGGCGGCCTAGCGGGTCATGACCGACACAGATCGCGAGTCCGCCTCAGGCGGGTCGCCACAGCCCGGTTTCGCCGCTGATCCGTTCCCTCTCCCCCGTGGCTTTGCGGTCCTGCTGACCGCGGCCGCCGCCATCATCCTCATCGCCGGGTTCCGGTCGTTCTCGTCGTCGATCGGACCGATCTTCCTGGCTTTGGTCATCGTGGTCGTTGTCAGTCCGGTCCAGCGTCGGCTCATCAACCGGGGTGTCCCGTCGTGGATTGCGATGCTGGTCCTCCTGGTTGCGTCCTACGGCGTGCTCCTCGCCATCCTGCTGGCCCTGGTGTGGTCGACGACCGAACTGGTCGGCCTGCTCTCCGGGGACCGCTACGACGACGAGATCTCCTCCGCACGGGAACAGATCGAGGAGTGGCTGCAGGAGTTCGAGCTGACCGAGATCGGCTTCGACGAGGCGCTCGATGCGCTTGATCCGGGGGCGGTGGTCGGCCAGATCACCTCGGCGGTGTCCAGCCTGCTCAGCCTCACCAGCGCCGTCGGCCTCCTCGTCATCACAATGCTCTTTATGGTCCTCGACGCCCAGAAGTTCGGCGACAACCTGGCCAGGGTGGCCGGGGAGCGTCCGGACGTGGCCCGGGCGCTCGGTCAGTTCGCAAAGCAGACCCGCTCGTACTTCATCGTGTCGACCGTGTTCGGGCTGATCGTTGCGGTGCTGGACGTGGCCGTACTCATGGCGCTCGGTATCCCGCTGGCCGTGGTGTGGGGGGTGCTGTCGTTGATCACCAACTACATCCCCAACGTCGGGTTTGTCATCGGTCTGATTCCGCCCGCCATTCTGGCCTTCTTCGAGGGCGGCTGGCAGTTGTCGGTTTGGGTCATCGTCAGCTACCTGGCGATCAACATCGTCATCCAGTCCATCATCCAGCCGAAGTTCGTCGGTGACGCCGTTGGCCTGTCCACCACGTTGACGTTCCTGTCGCTGATCTTCTGGGGTTGGGTCCTTGGGCCGCTCGGGGCGCTGCTTGCGGTGCCGATCACCCTGCTGGTCAAGGCGCTCCTGGTGGACATCGACCCGACCACCCGGTGGGCCGCGCCGCTGATCTCCCTCGGACCGTCGATCGACGACGAGTTACCTGTGGCGGCCACGGCGCCGGGACGCCCGGGCGGCTCCCAGCCGCCGGGACCGGCCACGGACGAACCGGATGAAACGGATGATTCCGAGCCGGATGAGTCCGACACCCACGGCGGGGGCCGTGAGTTGAGCCGCGACGAGATGGAGACGAAGCGGGCCGCAGCTGCGGCGGCCGCAAAACGGCCGGAGTCTGACCAGAGCTGAGTCAAGCGGGACCCCGACGCAGCCGGCGCCGGGCGGCCCGTCAGGAGGCCAGCTCGAGGGTTCCCGAGTCGTACTGCTGACGGCAGAGGGCCCGCTGGAGCTTGCCCGAACTGGTCTTCGGCAGCGTGCTCGGCTTCACGAGCACCACCTCCCGGCACGGCACCCCGATCGACTCGACCGAACGTTCGCTGACCTGGGATTTGATGCTGTCGAGGTCGTGATCGGCCCTGGTCTCGGCCACAACCACCACCTGCTCTTTGCCGTTGCGGCCCGGTGTGCCGAAGGCGATCACGTTTCCGGCCCGGATGCCGTCGATCGTGCCGACCACCCGCTCGATGTCCTGGGGGTAGACGTTCCGCCCGCCGACGATGATCAGGTCCTTGATCCGACCACACATCGCCATCTGCCCGTCGACCATGTAGGCCAGGTCCCCGGTCTTCAACCAACCGTCCTCGAACAGCTCGGCGTTTGCGTCGTCCCGTTTGTAGTAGCCGGGAGTCACCGACGTACCGCAGATCTGCAGCTCCCCGACCTGACGGTCGACCAGCGATTCCGAGGTGACCGGATCGACGATCCGGAACTCCAGGCCCGGCACCGGCGAGCCGAGCAGCACGATCTCCCGGGCCGACGGATGGTCCGCGGCGACCGGGTTGGCGACGTGTTCACTCTCGAGGGCCGTGGCGTCGACGATGTCGACGGTGAGGCCCGTCATCGGCTTCGGGAAACAGCCTGCGATCGCGACCTCGGCCATACCGAAGGCCGGGAAGACGGCCCCCGGCCGCATGCCGTGGCGAGTACCCGCCTCGATGAACGAGCGGACGCTGGCCGGGTCGACCGGTTCCGCGCCGTTCAGTCCGATCCGCAGCGAGGACAGGTCCAGCTGCTTGTCGGTCCGCTTCAGGGCCCTGGTCGCCAGCACATAGCTGAAGTTCGGTCCGGCGGTGGCGGTCCCTCGATAGGTGGAGATCCACTCCATCCACCGGCCGGGAGACGCCAGGAAGTCCTGCGGTGCGCCGAGCACCAGGTCGAGGCCCATGGCCATCGGCAGGATGCAGAACCCGACCAGGCCCATGTCGTGATAGAGCGGAAGCCAGGACACCATCACGTCGGTCTCGAAGTCCACCTCTGCGGCCTCGACGATGGCGTCCAGGTTGGCCGCCACCACGTGGTTCGGCAGCATGACCCCTTTTGGTTCCGACGTCGAGCCGCTGGTGAACTGAAGGACAAAGAGGTCGTCCGGGTCGTAGTTCGGGCGGATGAACTGGTCGGCCTTTGTGCCGTCGTCAGCCACCAGGTCGTCAAGGCGGATCATCGGCGGATCCTCGGGCGAGACCTCCACGAAGGGGGCCAGATCGGCGTCGACGATCACCGCCGCGCAGTCCGCATTGTGGATCCGGAGTTTGGTGGCGGTGGTGAACTCCTCAAGGGACGCCAGCCGCATCGGCAGCGGGAGAACGACCAGCGTTGCGCCGCACAGCCAGACCGCCTGGAATGCGGTGACAAGGTCCCCGGTGGTCGGTCCGAGCACGGCGACATGGTCACCGTGCGACACACCCCTTGCCTGCAGCCGGGCCGCCATGACCCGTGCCTCTTCGTGCACCTGCGCCCAGGGTTTTGTCACCGGTTCGCCGCCGGTGACAAACGTGACCGTGCCCTCACCCTTGGCAGCGTGCTCAATCCTGCCCACAATCGTTTGCATAACGGGTTAGACACTAGGGACAACCATTCGGTTACGCGCCGGTAACTTCACCCACACAATCGGGGCGATTGCCGCTGACCAGGGTTTTTGTCAGTTTCCGAAGACGGCCAGCTGATTGCCGACGGAGCGAAGTCCGCCGGACGGCTGGTTGACGACACCTCGGCCGGCCAACCACATCGTGGAGCTACCCCCACCGTCGAGCATCACCGCGTCATACGCTCCAAGCTCCGCCATCAGCTCAACGGTTTCGGCGCCCGTCATACCGATGGCCGAACTGCGTCTGCCGTCGACGGTCACCAGGATCAGCACGTCGCCGGATTCGTCCAGCCCGATGGCGGTCCGGGGGTTTCGATTGAGGAACGTCGGATCGGTGCCGAAATCCACGGTCGGCTCACCCCGGTGGATCAGCGTCGGGTGGCCGGAAACCCCTTCGACGATACGGGGGTCGACCTGATCGTTGACCTCTCGATGGTGCTCGATGATGGAGTCCCCGAACTCGGTGAACCCGAAGAGCGAGGTGTAGTTGTGATCCGACCCTGCGTAGACGACGCCGCCGGACACGGCCGGTCCGTCCCACGGGCCGTACCAGTTGCCGTTGATCGCCACGTGGGCCCCGATGGTGTCCGCCCACGTGCCGACGGCGGCCCGCCGGTTCGAGCCGGGACTGACCGACACCCCTCTCGTCCGGGACAGGTGGACGTACGCAACGTTGACCATCTGCCCGTCGCGGTGTCGGGTGCCGTGGACCAGCGCGTCGGTCACCTGGTCCAGATCGTTCAGACCCTTGCCGTTCACCCAGTCCTCGAACGTCGCCTCGGTGATCGGAATCCGGACCCGCAAGCCGTTCAGCTGGCTCGCCTCGTCCAGTTCCCTGGCGAGGTCTCGGGCTTCCGCCAGGCTGGTGGAGGTCTCGGGCGTCGTCGGGACCGTGGTGGTCTGCTCCGGTGCCACAGACGAGGTTGTCTGCGAGGTGGATTCGGTCGCCGTCTGCGGGGCTGCCGCCTCCAGCTCGTCCGTGGTGTCCCCCGGCTCCCCGCCCGGGTCGGCCCCGGCGACAAGCTCATCGACCTGCAGCGACTCGAGCACCTCGGTCTGGGTCAGCACCTCGCGCTGCTGGTACTCCTCCGAGGCGGCCAAGACCAGGTACAGGTCGTAGATCGACAGGCCGTCGGCCAACTGACCAGACCAGTACGTGATCCCCTCGTCGTCGGCCGGACGGAGGAAGATCTTGCAGTACATGGTGCCGACGACGGCCCGCCGGTACTGCTGCTCGAAATCCGGGGTCCGCAGTGCGATCCGCTCCGCAGGCGAGGCGTCGATGATGGCGTTCAGCGGGGCCATACGACCTGCCTCGGTTGCGTCGCACTCGGCCAGGGCGACGGGCGATCCCGGCACGAACCGCTCGTCTGCGTCCACCGCATCGCCGTCGGGGACATCGACGGACAGCACGTCCGCGTCGACACCGTCGGCCCCCTGCGAGGTGCCGGTCGCAGTGATCTCGTCGGACGTACGATCCTGCGCGGCCGCCGGTCCGGCTGGATCAACCCGGTCATGGTCGTCGGCGACCAGCGTGACGCCCTGCACGGTCGGCAGGGTGATCCACGCGATCAACACCGCAAGCACCACAAGCACCACCCCGAGGGCGCGACCCATCCAACCGCCTTCCGCCTACCCGGTCTCCCGGGACCCAACCGATGTTCGGTCGGCCGGGAACAGTTACTGCCGCCGCCCGGACCGACCAAGTCCCAGGTAATCGGAGGTGACGGGATCCGGGTAGAAGAAACCTGCCCGAACCGAGCCGCTCCGGTGAGCCGTCCGGCCCACCGCGTGCCCGATCAGACGTAACTGTGGGGCGGCGGCAGCCCCAGTACGGCCGGCTACAGGAAGCTGAGGGCCAGGATTCCCCGGGCGGACCACAACGCGGTCCGGAACCAGTTGGTGATGATCAGCCGATCGACCAGGGCCTCGTCGTAGCCGCCGGCCTGGAGCTCACCGTGGAGGGGGGCGTAGTAGACCCCCGTGGCCACCCAGGCAACAACAAGCAGCAGTCCGCCGAGCAGCGCGAGCCGGGCCGAGACCTCGCCGGGCCGAGCCACAAACAGCACCAGGGCCAGCAGAACTTCGAGGGGGGCGAACAGGGCGAGGAGTTGCACGATCCTGGTGGCGTGATCGTTCACGTACGGCACAAAGCTGTCCGCCGGCACCGATCGGAACTGGGGGTACACCAGTAGCTGAACCGCCCACATGACGCCGACCATCGTCACGGTGACCCCGGCGTGGGACAGCAGCAGAATACGGTCGGTCATGCCCGGGCGACTGTAACACCGGCACCGGCCGGGACGAGCACCCTACGGGCGTGGAGACCGGGGCGTGGAGACCGGGACCCGGCCACCTGGATCCGGTGACCTGGATCAACCTCGACCGGGCGGACGCCGTTCGGGGGTTGGTGACAGTCTCAGGCGGGTGCGCCAAGCCGTTCGGCCGCCGGGGCGAGCGCCTGGAGCTCCGGCATAACCGTTCGGGCGAACAGCTTGGCGTTGCGGTCCGCTTCGGCCGCCGGCATGCCGGCGTAGCTGAACACCGCCATGAAGGTGTCGTTGTGGGTGTTCTCCTGAATGCCCAGCACCCGCTCGATCACCTGGTCAGGCGTGCCCCAGACCTGGAGGTCGACAAAGAAGTCGGTCATCCGCTCCATGCCGTTCGGTTTGTTCAGCAGGTCGTACATCTTTCCGTGGAACTCGTAGCCGGCGGTGTTCTTCAGATGGTCCTTGTCGAACTCGTAGTGGTCGATGATCGACTGCCAGTACCCGCCGATGTACGTCCGTGCCAGTTCCTCCGCCCGGTCCGCGGACTCGTCGACGAACGTCCAACCGGCCACGCACGGTGTGGGCGGCTCCGATCCGGTGGCCTCCCGGAACGTGTCCCGGTAGGTCTGCAGCTCCGACCGAACCAGTTCCCAGGGCTTTTGGGGGACGATCAGCAGCCCGACGCCCATCTTGGCCATGATCGCCGCCGACTCGGACGAGACCGCAGCCGCATAGGTCCGCCCCCGGAACGTCTGCTCCGGTCTCGGGCGAATGTCCTTCCTGGGCTGACGGATGAACTCCCCGTCGTACTCGCAGTAGCCCTGTTCCAGGCCGGTCAGGATCATGTCCGCCGACTCGGCAAACCGCTGTCTTGCCTCGGGCATCTCCACCCGGAACCCCTCGAACTCCACCCGGCCGGTTCCCCGGCCCATGCCGAGAATCACCCGACCGCCGGACATGACGTCCAGCATCGCTATCTGTTCCGCAACCCGCATCGGGTCATGCCACGGCAGCACGCAGACCATGGAGCCGAGCTGGATCTTCTCCGTGCAGGCCGCCATGTAGGTGAGGAACTGCATCACGTCCGGACACATGGTGTAGTCGGTGAAGTGGTGTTCGACGCTCCAGATCGAGTCGAACCCCAGCGACTCCGCCTGACGGGCCAGCGCCAGATCCTCGGCGTATACCTGGGAGTCCGGAACCGACTCCTGCGGATTCTGAAAGATGACCGACATCCCGACGTGCATGTTGTCCCCCGTTTCGGCGGCGTTCCGGCGATTTCGGACACGCGGCCACCTGGACGAATACGTGCCCAGACGCTACCTGAGGCCACCGCGGTGATTCCAAACGGCGGCGCAACGAGCAGGGACCCGGTCGGCACCCCACGGGGACTGGGCAGGAAACCCGCAGGGAACTCAACCGGACAAGGCCGCGACAACCGGAGCCCCGACCGTTGTTGCGGCAACATCTTTGTGGCTAAATCTTGCTTCTTATTGATATATACATCCCCGATTTGCGGCAGAAATTACTCAAAGTAATCGCTCAATACTCTGGCATTTACAACAAATGTGGGCGTATCCTCGGCCCGTATGTCGGACGACCTCACGCCGCCTGACCTTCCGCCGCCTGATCTGACGAAGACGGCCGATGTGCCGCTCGGCGGCCTCCTTCCTTTTGACGCGCAGCCGCGACAGGACACCGGCGAACCGCAGACGGAACCATCGACCGACGCACCGACGGAGCCCGCTGCCCCGGGCGGCGATGCCGGGGACGCCGAGGGGACGGATGCGACCGCCACGCGCCAGGTTCTGTCGGCCTTTGGATCGGCCGTAACCTCCGAACCACCGGAGCCGCTTGAGCCGTCCGAGAGCCTCTTCACCAATGCCCGGTCGGTGCGGCTGACCTCGAGCGAGGATGTGGTCGACAGCCCGATCCTGGAGCACGAGACTCGTCCTGCGGCCGGGCCACTCCCGACAGCCGAGGCCCAGGCTGAGCCGCTTGGCGTCCTGCGGGCACTCTGGGAGGAAAGCCACGATCGCGGCGTGCCCTTCTACCGGCGACAGGGTCCCGTCGCCGGTATTGGACTGCTGGCACTGCTGATCATCGGCGCCATCTCGTTCCCCTGGACCAGGGCGACGATCGAATCCGGCGTGATCACCCTCATAGATGAATCGAAGGAGACCGCCGCGGTCGGGTCGGGTACGGCCAACCGGACGGAGATCATCGAAGGCCCGTCGTCGGGCACCATGGTGCTCGGAACAAAGGCCACGTCGGCGGCGGGGTCAACCGAGGCCCTGCAGTCGACGTCCAGTCAGATCGCGTCGACCGCAAACGTCACCGCTGCCGGGGTGACATCCGGACAGCCGGTGCGCACACCGGCCACCGGCGGCGCGCCGCCGACCATCGCCGAGACGACCGCAACAACCGAGATCGTCGCTCCGGTCCAGCTGAGTTGCGCGGATCCAGCGGCGGTACCCCCCGCCTGTACCACCACCGAGGCACCGACGACCACCGAGCCGGAGACACCGGTTACCGAGGAGCCGGCAACCACAACCACGACGGAGGCCGAGGTACCGGCGACCACGGTTCGGCGGACCACAACCACCACGGAACCGGAGACCACCACCACCGAAGGGCCGACCACGACCCGCCCGAGGCCGACGACCACCACCACCGAGCCGGACGAGGAAGAAACCACAACAACCACCGAACCGGACGAAGAAGAAACCACAACAACCACCGAACCGGACGAGGAAGAAACCACAACAACCACCGAACCGGACGAAGAAGAAACCACAACAACCACCGAACCGGACGACACCATCCCGGACACCACGGACCCACCGATCGACGATTCCGGCGGTTCCGTGCCGACGATCGTGAGCTGCACCCCGACCACCCAACCCGGGCCCGGCACGGACGCCGCTCCCCGAACGATCTGCTGACCCTCCCGGTCGTGCGGCCACCCCGACCACCCGACCCGGGCCCGGTGCGGTTCAGCCGGTCGGATACGGGGTGTCCCCCACCGCTGCCTGCTGGCGGGCCAATTCGGCGAGCAGTGTCTCGGTGATGGCCTCGGTTCCCGGTCGTCCGTAGATGTTCTTGACCTCGAGCGGATCATCGACCAGGTCGAACAGCTCCCACTCCTGCGGCTGGA
>JBCCGJ010000147.1:0-13814 GCA_039029335.1 Actinomycetota bacterium
AGACCGACGACCCTGACAACGCGGACGAGTCAGGCACTCCGGACGGTCGCCACCTTCGAGTCCGTATCGGGGCCCACACCGGTGCAGTCGACGATGGCCCCACATCCGGGAGACGTGTGGGACCTGACGTTCACCGCCGATGGCCTGTCGCTCGTTGCGGCGAGCCGACGGCCGGGTCAGGTCCAGCTGTGGGATTGGGCCACCGGGATCCGGCTCGGGCCGGCGTTTGGTGATGACACGGAGCGGCAGGAACCGGACGTGGTCACCGGTCCGGACGGGACGATCTGGACAAGCGGCGATGACGGGACGATCGGTCGGCTCGACGTGCTGGTCCGCTCGGTCGGCTGCGATCTGTCGACCAACGTGATGGACCGGTCGATGCAGGAGCGGTTCCTCGGTGAGGATCCGATGATCGGCTGCGGCTGAACGGCCTCAGCCTTTTCGGGCGGTTCGGCTCCAAAGGGGCGGGGCAACGTGATGGTGTTCGACGCCGGTGAACCCTGCCGTGGTTAGCGCGTCGTCCGGATCAAACGTCCGCCACTGGAGACGATAGGGCTCGTAGAACCCGCGATTCTTGTCCAGGTCGTCGTTCGGCGTGTCGGTCAACACGACAACCCCACCGGGTCGGAGGATCCGATGGGCCTCGGTCAGGATTTTGGCCTTCACCTCGTCCGGGCACTCGTGGAGGACCAGGGTGATGGTCACCGCGTCGACAGAGTCGGCCTCCAGCCCGCTGGTCTCAACAAAGCCCTGCTCGAAACGCAGGTTGGCACAGTCGGCGTTCTGGACCTGCGCTGCGGTCAGCATGAACGGCGACGCCTCGAGGCCCAGCACCTCGGCGTTCGGCAACCGTCGAGCCACTGCGGCCGGACCGTCTCCGCTGCCCGACCCGAAGTCGACGATCGTGGTTGCGTCTTCGGGAACCAGCGCTGCCAGCTCTCGACGGATGCCCAGGGAGCGGTCGACGTGGGCGTCTGCATAGATCGCCTCCATGGCGGCCCGGTCACCAGTGGCCGCTGCTTCGCTCAACCATCCGCCGGGTACGGAATGGAACGGCATCCGGTAGTAGGCGGGGAATTCCAGGTCGGTGTAGGGGGCAAGCGCCGCGTCCCAATCGACGGCGGAGAAGTCCGGTGCGTCCATGCCGCCCATCCGACCGATCACCGTGACCATCGTGTCCATCGGTTCGTCGGTTGCCAGCTCGGTTTCGATCAGCGCGAGATGGGGGGCCGGCGCAGGCCACCGCTGTGAGCCGAGCGAGGTGAAAATGCGGGCCAGCGTCCCCTGAGTGCCTTGAGTCTCCCGGGTGTCCTGTGCCTCGTGGGTGTCCGGTGTCCCCTGATCGTTCCCCATCCGTCAACGGTAATCGGGCTCGGTCGCTGGGTGCCATCCCCGGATCCGGTCAAGCAACCGGCCCGACGCCGAGCGAGATGCGGGACCGTTCCGGCCAACCTACTATCGGGCGATGACAGGCGTAACAGAGCAACCGCTCGCCGGCGTGAAGGTCGTCGAGATCACCAACATCTACTCGGGACCGCTGGCCGGCATGTTCTTGGCCGAGCTTGGCGCCGATGTGATCAAGGTCGAAAGCCCTGACGCGCCGGACCCGGTCCGGGCCGGTGGCCTGGCCGCAGGGCCCGACTCGGTGAACAGCATCTTCTATTCACTGAATCGGGGGAAGCGGTTCTGTTCCATCGACGCAAAAAACGAGCGGGGCCGAGAGCTGCTCCGGGACCTGGTGCTCAGTGCCGACGTATTCATTCACAACATGCGGCCGGGCAAGGCCGAGGCCCTCGGCCTGGTGTACGAGGAGCTCCGGGCCACGAACCCGCGACTGATCTTCGGGGCCATTTCGGGCGTCGGTGAGGACGGACCGGAGGCCCACCTTCCGGTGTACGACTACGTGATGCAGGCCAAGATCGGCATGGTCGACTACCAGCGGGATCTCACCACCGGGGCCAGCGACCTGGTCCACCAGGTGATCATCGACAAGACATCCGCGGTTGGCCTTGTGCAGGCGGTGCTGGCCGCGTTGTACATGCGGGAGCGGACCGGACGTGGTCAGCGAGTGGATGTGCCGATGGTGGCTGCCGGACTTGCCTTCCTGTGGCCGGACGGTATGGCCGCGGCCCACGCGGAGCTTGAGCCACCCATCCCGCTCGAGCAGATGCCGCCGTGGTTGGAGTCGGCGCCGGGTTCGTTCCTGGTCGTCGTCCCGACCAAGGACGGGGAGGTGACCATCGGCATCCTGCTCCCACCGTGGGACGGTCTGTGCCTGGCCATTGAACGGGTCGACCTGGTCACCGACGAACGCTTCGCCGACCAGCTGAGTCGGATCCTCAACCTGCCGGCGCTGATCGAGGAGGTCAGGGGTGCCGTGGCGCAGTACACAACCGAGGACGCACTCGCCCGCTTCGCCGAGTTCGACGTGGCCGCCGGTGAGGTCAAGAGCCGCCGGGTCGTGCACGAGGATCCGACGGTCAAACACCTCGGGCTGATCAGCGAGCAGGAACCCGCGGGTCTCGGGCGGGTCAGGCAGCCGGCACCGATGTGGACGTTCAGCGACGCGTCAACGTCGATCACCACCAGCTTGGGGTTCACCGGTGGACACTCCCGGGAGGTCCTGGCCGAGCTTGGTTTGGCCGACGCGGACATCGATGCGTTGCTGGCCGACCGTGTGGTGGCCATCACCGACGGCACGGCACCCCCGGCCTGAGCTCGACGGCATCCGCGCTCCGCCGACCTTCTACCGGCGTCCCCCGTCGACGAGGAACTGTTGCGCCGTGCAGGCGGCACCGTCATCGGCGGACAGGAAGAGCACCATCTGGGCGAACTCCCGAGGGTAGATCCGCCGCTTGATCGCCTGGTCCCGCAGCGTGCCCGCCTCCCCCTCGGGGCTCCACCACTTGGTGAGCTGACGCTCCGTCGCCACCCAGCCGGGCAGCACGGTGTTGACTCGGACACCGTCTGCGCCAAAGGTTCGGGCCAGGGTGCGGGTGATGCCCTCCACGCCGGACTTGGCGATGGCGTAACCGGGAAAGAAGTCCTCCTGCATCATGTAGCTCGACGAACCGATGTTGACGATCGAGCCCGTCCCTCGCTCCAACATGCCGGGGGCGACGGCCTGGATCGTGAAGAAGTAATGGCGGAGGTTCGTGTTGAGCCGATCGTCCCAGTAGTCAGGCGTCATCTCGGTCCAGGTGTGGCGGTCGTCGCTGGCCGCGTTGTTGACAAGGACGGAGAACCCTCCGACCTCGGCGTCCAGTTCCCGTATCGCCGCCTGGGTCGCTTCGATGTCGACCAGGTCCACCGCCCGGAACACGGGGGCGTTGCGAGCACCCTCGTCGACCAGGGCCGCGACCAGCGCCGCACCACGCTCAGCCTGGATGTCGAGAAAGGCCACCCGACTCCCCTGCCGGACGAACTCGGTCACCAGCCCGGCGCCGACCCCGTCCGCTCCGCCGGTGATCAGCACGGCCCGATCGACCAGGGAGGGATAGGAGGCGTACGTGGCCTCGGGTTCCGCTGCTGGGTCTACTCGATTGTCGGTCACGCAGGTACTCCGTTTCTTGTTGTCCGCTGGTTCCTGTGGTCCTGGGCTCAGAAGTTGTACAGGGTTGCCGGGTTGTCGATCAGAACCTGGCGGGTCAGCGCTTCGGTTGATAACCATCGCCGACGAAGCCGGATCAGGTCCTCGACATCCGGCGGGTCGGCCTGGCCGGGGTGGGGCCAGTTCGACGCCCACAGAAGCCGATCGGGTGCCCGTGCAACCAGGGCGTCGACGCAGGCGGTGACGGTCTCGTAGCGATGGGTCGGATCAGGCGACGACTCGTACGGGGCCGAGAGCTTGACGTGAGCGCCGTCGTCGACGAGCGCCAGCAACGCGGCGAACGCCGACGAGTCCGGCGGGGTGGCCGGCATGAACCGTCCAACATGATCGATGACAAGTCCACACGGCAGCCGCCGCAGCCGATCAACCTCATCGACAAGTTCGTGGCCGTCGAGCTGGAGCTGGATGTGCCAACCGAACGGCGCGATACGAGCGGCGATCGGCTCGAGCTCGCTGCGGTCAACGGCGCCGCCGGGCAGCAGATGGAAGCGAGCGCCCCGGACGCCGAGGTCGGTCAGCCGGCGGAGTTCGCTGTTGTCGGTCGAGCTGTTGATCACCATGACCCCTCGGGCCGCCTCGCCGAGTTCGGCCAGCGCGGCGAGGTGGAGCGAGTTGTCGAGCCCGTAGGTCGTCGGTTGCACAACAACCACCCGCTCGGTTCCGATAACGGCCTGGATGTGGGCGTAGTCTTCCAGGCTTGCGTCCGGCGGATGGAGCGTCGCTGTCGGCGCCGCCGGGTAGCTCCCGTCGTAGACATGCATGTGGGTGTCGCACCCGGCCGTCATCGTCATCGTGACCACTTGGCCTGCAGCCGGGTGGCGGCATCGGGGTTGACCGATCGGGGCGGCAGCTCACCGGCCAGCATGGCCGACACCTGCTCAACGCTGGAACGGGCCTGGGCGTCGGCGTTCTCCGGGGTCAACCCGCCGAGGTGGGGCGTGGCCACCACACCCGGCCGACCGGCCAGCTCCGGTGATGGCCGCTGATCGGGTGCCATGCCGACGTCCATTGCGAGGCCGCCAAGCCGTCCCCGATCGAGGGCGTCGGCCACCGCCGCCTCGTCAAGCAGTTCACCGCGCGACACGTTGACCAGAAGCGCCCCATCCTTGATGCCGGCCAGCAGGGCGGCGTCGACCAGATGACGGGTGGCGTCGGTGGCCGGAGCCAGCGGGAACACCACGTCGGCGGCGGCCACCACCTCGGTCAACTCACCGAGCACAACCCCGACCGGCGCGTCGACCGGCGCGGGATCGCAGGCAAGCACCCGGAGCCCGAGGGCGACCAGCAACTCGGCCAGATGGGTCCCGATCAACCCGAGCCCGATGATGGCCGCCGTCTGGCCGTGGACCTGGCGACCCGGTCGCTGAGGCGGAGCCGCCCCGCGCCAGTAGTCGGCAGCGGACTCGGCGATGCCGCGGGACAGGTCGAGGTAGAGCCCGAGGGCCAGCTCGGCGGTGGACGCAACGTAACTGGCGTCGGCCCGGGCCACCAGCACACCGTTGGCCGACGCCGCGGGGAGGTCGATGGTGCTGATGTCGACCGCGCACCGCAGGAACGCCAGCAGACCGGGATGGCCGGCGAACAGCGCCGCCTCCCCCGGCGTGGCCCGGTGGGCCACGATCACCTCACAGTGCGCGGCGTATTGGAGCAACTCGTCGGTGGTGAGATCCCGGTCCAGCGGATTACGCACCACCTCGGCAATCGCTTCGAGCTCGGGAAGTGCCCGGCCGTAGTACGCCGCCAGATCTTCGGGGTTGTGGGTAAGAAAGACGCGCATCCACCCGCAACCCTATGAGTCGCTGGCGGGTTTCAGTCGGACGCCACGGCCGCGTCGGACTTCGAGGTAGTCGTCGTGCAGCTGCAGCGTCCGGAGACGGGCCCGTAGCCGTTTCACCAGCGCATCAATCGCCTCGGCACTGACCCCCTCGGCGGCAACGTCGGCCCAGACGACGTCAACGATCTCCTGACGGGTCACCAGCGAACCCGTCCGGTCGGCCAGCAACTCCAGCAGGGCCTGCTGCCGCTCCGACAGCGGAGGTTCAACCCGTTGGGCGTCCACCCAGACCGCGCCGGTGTCCGGGTCGACCCAGATACCGGTCAGCCGCCCGATCGCCGGGGCCATCGGCGTGGCGAGCGGGTCGAGAAACCGGAGTGTCTCCACGCCGGCCACCACAATCTCGTCGCCGTCCCGCAGCGGCCGAACCTGACCGTCGAGGCGGGCGCCGTTGAGGTAGGTGCCGTTTCGGGACCCGAGATCGCGCAGGTTGTAGCCATGTTCCGTGCGTTCGATCTCGGCATGGACCCGGGACACCGCCGTCACCGGCAGCTGGATCGAGTTCGACTGGTCACGGCCGATGACGGTTCTGCCCCGATCGAGGGGGTGGATGGAACCGTCGTTGACGCGCTGCAGCGAGGCCGGGACCGTCACGTCGTGGTCAGCTTCGGGCCCATGGTCCTCCGTCGTGTGGCTGCTCGCGGCCGATCCCCACTAGATGGTAGAGGGTTCGGCAACGATCGCTTCGGATCGGTGGACGGTCGGCCGGTCGGTCGGCAGCCGGTCAGCCGGTCAGGTCCGGACAGGTGGTGATCGACCCGAAGACCACCTCGTCGACCAGGAGGGTCCCGGGCGATCCGTCCTTGAAGAACGTGGGGACGGCGTAGACCGCGGCATCGGGGGCGATCGACTGGACCGTCACCCGCGTCCCCTCACGTGCCGCGGCGGGCTCGGCCGGGCGACCGTCGGGCTCCAGCCGGTCACGCTCGGCGGTCAGCTGGACGAAGTCTTCGTCCAGGTAGTCGACGTAGATTGCGGTCCTGGTGGTCAGGCCGTGGCGAATCCACGCCGTGAACACAAACTCCCGTTGGGTGCCGATGGGTACGATCTCGCCGTACAGGCCGAAGGTGTTGTCTGCGCCGACCTGGAGCGCCGCCGAGTCGTCCACACCGTCCCCGCTGGACCGAACGGCGGTGTTGGTCGGATCACCTCGATAGAAGTGGTCCGGCAACGCGGCGGCCTCGAAGTCCGAAACCTCGATCAGATTGCAGCTGAGTCCGGCGGCCCGACCGGACGGCCACGCCGAAGCCGAACCCGGAACCGACACGAATGCGTCGGGTTCTCCTGACGGATCGTCTTCTCCGGGCGTGCCGTCGAGCAGGCCAACCCCGGCGATGATCGCGGTCACGGTCAGCACGGCGGTCGCGGCCAGCAGCCACCGACGGCGTCGCCGAGGTCCCGGCCCGGGTCGGTCCGCTGACACCGGGTCGCGCCACCCGGCGGGGACTCGGCCTTCGGCAAGATCGGCGGCGAACTCGCCGGCCGAGGACGGACGGTCGGACGGATTCTTGGCCAGCGCCCGCAGCAGGATGGCGTCGACCGCAGGCGGGAGGTTCGGCCGGTGCTCGCTGGGAGCAACCGGCTCGCTGGTGGCGTGGTGGCCGAGCATGGCGATCGGCGTGGCCACGTCGGGGAACGGGAACGCGCCGGTGATGGCCTCGTAGGCGATGAGGGCAAGAGCGTACACGTCTGCGGCCGGACCGACGGGACGCCCACCGGCCACCTCGGGGGCGGCGTAGCGGGGGGTGGTGGCCACCTCAACTCCGGTTGTCCGGTCGATGGAGGCGGCGTCAACCGGCATTGCCGCGGCCAGGTCGATCAGCACCGGACGGCCGTTGCCATCGATCAGCACGTTGTCCGGCGACAGGTCGCCATGGACAAGCCCGGCGGCGTGTAATGCGTCGATCGCGGCGGCAAGGTCGTTGACCAGGAGGCGGGTCCGATCGAGCGTCAGCGGTTGTCCGACGGACAGGTGGTGGCCGAGCGTTGCACCCTCGATCCACGGCAGCGCCAACCAGACCCGGCCGTTCTCGGTGACACCGTGGTCGAGCAGCGGGGCAACCCCGGGGTGGACCACCGCAGACAACCGCTCGGCCTCCAAACGACCGTCGGCTGCCCGCTCGTGGACCTTGATCGCCACCGCCGATCCACCGGCGGTCGTGGCCCGGAAGACCTCCCCCGATCGGCCTCGGGCGACTCGGGTCTCCAGCCGGTAGGCGTCGATCTGACCGGGACCGGGGGGCACCGGACCAGTATCTCAGCTTCATTGACCGGTCGGAGACACGGAGTCGCCCGGTCGGCGCCCGGTTCGCGCCCGGTTAGGTCGGACCGAGATCCGTACCATCGCCGCGTATGAGCAGTCTTGCCCCTCCATCACCACCATCTTCGAGCCGACGCCCCAGCCGGATCCTGACAGCGGTCGCCCTTCTTGTCGGCCTCGTTTCGTTTGGCACCGTTGCCGGTTCGGCCCAGTCCGCCGGTTCGGAGGTCGTCGTGTTCGACGATGCCCTCGGCGACAACTTCGCCAGCTGGTCATGGAACGCCGCGGTCGACCCGACCTCGGCCGACCCGGTGGCCGACGGTTCCGCCGCCATCCGAGCCGACCTTGGACCATGGGGTGCGCTGTCGCTCGGCCGCTATCCGAGTGTTGCGGCGCCTCGGGATGCCACTGTCGAGTTCGCCGTGCACCCCGGCGAAAACAACCAGGTGGAGTTGAGTGTGGTGGTCATGGACGCGACGTACCGACCGGCCGGTCCAAGCAGGACCGTCCAGGTTCCGTCCGGCGGCTGGACCGAGTTCTCGGTGTCGCTGACCGATCTGGGAGACCCGACGATGATCGGCGGCATCTGGTGGCAGGCGATCGGGGGTTCCGACCTCGACCCGATCCACTTCGACAACATCCGTTTGGACAGCGCCGCCTCCCTGCCGGACCCTGACCCGGGGCCGGACCCGACTCCCGACCCCGAGCCAACGCCGGACCCGGAACCCGACCCCGAGCCGATGCCCGATCCCGGGCCGAACCCCGACCCTGCGCCAGCCCCGACTCCCCGGCCCGACCCCGAGCCGATGCCGGATCCGGAGCCGACGCCGGGTCCCCAGCCGGACCCGACTCCCGACCCCGAGCCAACGCCCGATCCGGAACCGGCCCCCCAGCCCGACCCGGAACCCGACCCCGGTGCGTGGGCCCTGGAGGAGACCTTCGACGGCGACCCGTCGTCACCATCTCAGGATCTGCTGCCCGACAACTTCGACTACGTGGCCACCCATCGCAGCCACCCTCAGAACCACTTCTCGAAGACCTACACGCCGTTCCTGGTCGACCACGCGGGGAACTGCGCCGGCCCGAACCCGGCGGTCTCGCCGCTCCCCCAGCGTTACGTCGAGACCCGGCAGGACACGAACGGCTCCAACCCGGACGAGACGTTTTTCATCTGCAAGAACCACATGATGTCCTCGATGGGTGACGTCGAGGGCTACTCGGTGTCGGCCTTCTGGCCCCGTCAGGAGTTCAACTTCGCCGACGGTGGTGTGCTGGAGTTCGAGGTCAACATCAACGATGCCCACGCCGTCCGCAGCTGGTGGGAGGTGATGATCGTGCCCCGGGATCAGCTGAAGGTCGGTTCCGGCCCGGTCGACTCGCCCATTGACGAGACGTATCCGGAGGACCGGATCGTGCTGGACTTCCGCCGAAACGTGCGGACGATCAAGGTCGGCACCGGAGCGCTGGCCCCCGACGGTTGGCTGGCCAAGGAGACCCAGCGAGGCCAGTGGGACTGGGCGTGGTGGCGTGACCTCCACCCCGAGGATCCGGCCCTCGACGACCGTCGCGTCCGCCGGACCATGCGAATCGAGCTGGAGGACCAGCGGATCATCTGGCATATCGAGACTGCGGACGGCGGGTTCGACACGTGGAGCGTCGACGTGCCCGGTGGCCTGCCCTTCGACCAGGGCCTTGTTCTGTTCAAGACCCACGCCTACAACCCGACCAAGGACGGCAACATCGACACCTACACCTTCCACTGGGACAACCTGCGGTTCGATGGTCCGGTGGTGGGCCGTTACGACGTCCACGAGGCCGACGACGTGGTGTACCTCCAGCGAAACGGCGACCGTCAGATCGGCGAGACCGAGACCGTGACCATCGATCTGCCGTCAGACCTCGGACCGAACCCGGTGCTGTTCGGTCAGCTCCATCAGCCAAAGTCCGGCCAGGTGCTGCTGAGTATCAACGGCGGGCCGGACCAGGTCGTGCATCCCTATCAGTACGACCGCAACGACGGCTGCCACAGCGTCAACTGGAAGAGCTTCCGTCTACCGCTGGATCCAGCCCAACTCCGGGCAGGCGAGAACACGTTGACCTGGACCATCGGACCGAGGCCGGCATGTGTCGGCGGTGACTACGTCTGGGACGGCTTCTCGGCCAAGTTCCTCCAGATCCAGACCGGCTGATCGCAACGTTCGCCGCAGTCGGGCGAATCGCCTCGGATGGGGTTTGGACCAGAGCGCGGTCGGCGACGGGCCGGACGGCGGTCGACGTCGGCGGCTACTGAGGCGCCGGAGCCTGTTCGGCTTCCAAGGAGGCGGCGTAGTCCCGTTCCAGGAAGCTCCGCATCTCGGCCGGATCCGTGTCGGTTTTGGCGATGTCATTGAACATCTTCGGTGCCGCGGTGTCGCCGATGTTCGGCCACGTCTCCGGTTTCCACACGCCGCCCCGACGGAAGGCCTTTGCACAGTGGAGGAACACGGCGTCGATGTCGATCAGGATGGCCAGCTTCGGGGTCCGCAACTCCTCGGACCAGAGGCCCAGGACCTCCGGGTCGGTGGTGAGCCGGGCCGAGCCGTCGATCCGCATGGTCTCATCGCTGCCGGTAACCATGACCAGCAGCCCCGCCTTCGGATTGGCGACGATGTTGCTGAGCGAGTCGATCAGGTTGTTGCCGGAAAGGTCCGGCAGGGCAACAGTCCGTCCGTCGTGCAGGACCTTCAGCTGACCGGCCGGGCCGCCGCGGGGCGAGACGTCGCAGCCACCCTGGTCGTCCGAGGTGGCGAGGCACAGGAAGGACGAGTCCGCCACGAACTGCGCGGCTGCACCTTCTATACGGTCGCCCTTCTTCTGCTGAACCCGCTCGGAAGGTTGCCGGTACATCGACCGGAGCTGTTCCATCGTCGTGATGTCGTGGCTGCTCATACCGTCAAGTGTCGGCGGGTTCCGCCGGCACGGTCAAGAGAGATTCGACACCCGAGGTTGGCTCAGGGCCCGGCCAGGCTGCCTGCGGCCCATTCGATCTCACTCATCGAGAGCCCGGCGTCCGGATGGCTGTCGAAGGTGACGTGGCGAGCGGCGTTCAACCGCCGGAGGGCGGCCGGCACTGCCGGATGGTTGGCAAACTGCTGGCTGAGGCTCAGCTCGGCCCGAATCTCGATCCCGGCGCCGAGGGCTTCACACAGCAACCCGATCGCCAGGTTGTCGGCATGCCCGTCGGCCCACTTGGTCAGGGTGTTGAGGGTCACGGGGGTCGCCAAGACCCGGTTGCCCATCGGTTCCAGGGTGGAGGCTTCCGGGGTGAGCATCTTCCACTGCAGCGGCCAGCCGGTGAGCTGTTCGATCGTGTCGTGGTCGAGCCACTCGGCCGCTTGCGGGGTGGCGATCACCCGCACCTGTTGGCCGCGTGAAAGCTCCCGTCGGACCCGGTCCACCGTGCCCGTGGTTGGCCCACCGGCACTGACAATCATGAAGAGCAGGTCACCCTGCTCCGGGTCGAAGTTCGCAGCCACCAACTCATCATGGCTCGCGGGTGAGATTCGGGCCACCTCTTTGAACGAGGGCGCTACACTAACCCCACCCTGGAGAGGTGACAGAGTATGGCCGATTGTGCCTCCCTGCTAAGGAGGTGTCTGCGCAAGTGGACCGTGGGTTCAAATCCCACCCTCTCCGCTCAGTGAAACCCGTTTCAGCCCACCGCTGAAGCGGGTTTCTGCCTTTCGAGGTGACCTAGCGGAAGAGCGGTCGACCAAGCCGAAATCGTGGCGGCGGCGTCAACTGGGAGCCACGCTGTGAGCCACGCAACCTAACCATGCCGAATCTGCTTCGGCGGGGTCCGTTCAAGCATACTAAAGCCCCGTCCTACTGAGGACCGCCGCAAGGTGCCATGGCACCGGGACCCGGCATGCCGACGCAACGTCGAATATTTGCCAGCTAAGACAACCTTGACCACAGGCCAACACCGTGGTAAGAAGCTTACTATCGAGAGGGAGTAGCTCTAGGGTTTTCGGCCGTCACCACGATCCAAAGGGATCCGGCCAGCCATCGCTCATGCGAGCGAAGCGAGACTCTCGGTTCGTTGAACCGAGCAGTCGGAGGCCTGATGAACCCCAATCCCCTCAACAACACGCAAACGAGCGCTGGCGAGGCCGGAGTCTCCACCCCGCATCGTTGGACCTTTGCAGTCTTATTAGCAGTGATCCTGCTCGCTTTAGGTTGTACCCCTCGGAGCTCCACACGGCCGGGCCCGATCGACAATCGGACACCACACACGGCTCCTTCGCTTGTCGTCTCGACGACTTGGCCCTACGAGGTCGGCTGCTCAGCAGCCGAGTTCCCTTGCGAGTCCGAAAGGCTCACATTTTCTCTACCGCCCTGCGAAATCGGTGAATACCGAGGCTGCGATCTGACACCCACGAAGAACGGTCATACTCGAGGTACCTTCGACGCCGATGAAGCTCCGGCGCTTCCAGACCTTAGTTTGTCCGACCCTCCTCAAACGCCTAACGAGCCTCAGCGCCTACCCCTTGACGTTCAAGACTTTGACCGGTCGACCCCAGAACTCGTTGACCCTGTCTTAGCGAGTGACCCCGAATCGCGGTGGTCATGGGCCTGGAGGCTTGATCTCCCCGTGGCCGCAGCTCTCGTAGCATTCGCAGTTGCGTGGTTTGCCATCGGCGCCACCATCGGAGTCGTCGACGGCAGGATAAGCGCTAGCGAGGCTCCGGCATTTGCTGTTGCTGGCGGGTTCTATCTGGCGACGATCACGACGCTCATTCCCTGGCTAGCAATGGTCCTCGGCCTCGGCCTCGACGCCATGGAAGAGTCATTCCGAGTCGGCATCTACAAGAGTATGGCTCTCAATACAATCGATGGGATCCAGGCCGTAGTTAACGAACCCTTGGCGATCATTCCCAACACTGTGCAGAAGTGGACGGCAGTAATCGCGGAAAAGGACGGAGCCAGCCGCTTTGCGCTTCTTGTACAGTGGGCTCTCTCGGCAGCGATGTCACTTCTAACGACGATGGTAGCGGCATCTTGGCTCTCGGCTCTTGGCGGCCCGTCCAGGTAGTCCAATTCACACCTAGCTTACAGAGCCCACTTTTGGAGGACTCAAGAGCGACGTGCCAACCAACTTGTGACGGTAGACGTCGGCGATCATGCGCTCGGATGTGCCGGCCCAGTCGGCGATGGCCCAGGCGGAGTGACCGGCGTCGGCTTGGAAGCTAATAGCGGTGTGGCGGAGCTCGTAGGGGGACACGCTCGGCGTGATGCCGATTCGATTGCAAAGGGCGGCGAGCGCCTGTGGGACAAACCAGTAGTTGACGGGCTCGCCGATCTCATTGGTTACGATCAAGTCGCAGTCGAGCCAGAGGGAGGCGGCGGTCTTCTCCAGCTCGGCCTGCTCAGCACGCCAACGTCGGAGCAGGCCGAGGGTTTCGTCGGTAAGGCGGAGGGAGCGTTCGGCGGTTCTTGTCTTGGGGTCGATGCGTTCGTTACTTCTATTGAGCCGAGGACCGACGGCGAGCAAGGCACCGTCCCAGTCGATGGCAGACCACAGGACGGCTCTAGCCTCGGCGGGACGGAGACCGTATCGGCCGAGCAGTTCAACCAGGACCGCTGTCAGGCCCGTGGCTTCCGAACGGAGGAGTGACAACTCGTCAGCCGTCAGGGCTCGCCGGGGTCTGGTTTCAACATCGGACGATGGCACCTCGGAGAGTTCGGCGACGTTGCGGTTGACGAAGCCAAGTCCGCATCGCCACCGCCGAAGGGTTGCGGATCATCGACCTCAACTCATCCGATGAGAACGACGAGATGGGCGGCAACCCCGCCATCGTCGTTTCCCGAGAGCTCCACGGGCTCCACCTGGTAATCGTCGGCGGAGCAACCTCGCTGAGCACGCTGCGCCTCGCCGAGCTGTTGGCTAACCCGAGGATCTGGTCGGACCTGGCCCTTCAGATCCACCTGGAAGACCCCAGCCCGGCCGAAGGCGGCTCATGGGTGGCGATCGAATGTCCCAACGCAGCAAGGTGGAAGGACCGGTGCCGGGTGGTCAGCGCAGGTAAGATCCAAAACCCGATCCCCCTGCCACTCACCGACGTGATGAA
>JBCCGJ010000148.1:0-13788 GCA_039029335.1 Actinomycetota bacterium
CGCACCGGGAGCGGTCTTCAACCATCCGGACGCCCTTGCCGGGTTCGCCGCCGACTGCGAGGTCCTCACGCTCGAGCACGAACGCATCGACATCGGCCTCCTCCAGGCCCTCGAGGACAACGGCACCCTGCTTCGGCCGGGAACCAAGACCATCCGGGCCGCGTTCGACAAACTGCACCAGCGCCGGGTCCTGCGGAACCGGGGCTTCCAGGTCCCCGCGTTCGCCGAGGTCCGCGGCCCGGACGACGTGCTGGACTTTGCCGAAGCCCACGGCTTCCCGGTCGTCCTGAAGACCGTACGTGCTGCGCCGCCCGGAGAGCTGGGCGTGTGGGTGGTGGAGAACCGAACTGCGGCCATGCGGGTCGTTGCCGAACGGGCAAACCTTGAGCTGATGGCCGAGGAGTACCAGGGCATCATCAAGGAGATGGTTGTCCTGGTGGTCAGGCGGCCGGGCGGGAACACCCGCTGCTACCCGATCACCGAGGTCTCCAACCAGGACGGTGCGATCAAGGAGATCCGGGCCCCGGCCGACATCGGTCAGCGGTTGGCCGCCGAGGCTCGGCAGATGGCGATCGACCTGGCGAACGAACTGGAGACCGTAGGAGTACTGGCCGTCGAGCTGTTCCTCACCACCGAGGGCCTGGTGGTCAACGAGCTTGCCGCTCGCCCCCACAACGCTGGCCATTTCACGATCGAGAGCTGCCCGACGTCCCAGTTCGAGAACCACGTCAGGGCGGTGCTCGACCTGCCCCTCGGACCGACCTGGTCGACGGCGCCCGCCGCCGTAACGCTCAACGTCATCGGCACCCGGGACGGCATCGATCCGGCCGGGCACCTCCCCGACGCCCTGGCGGTCGAGGGGGCCCAGGTGCACCTCTACGGCAAGTTCCCCCGGCCGGGCCGCAAGCTTGGTCACGTCACCGTCATCGGTGATGACATGGAGCAGGCACGGGAGTTGGCCCGCAGGGCGATCGCCGCCCTCCACGGCAGGCGGATGTAACCGGATCGGTTCTGGCATGCAGGGCCAGGACGCGGAGCACGACTTCACACAAAATCCTGAGTTCACCTCCCCAAGGACCTAGAGTCGTCAACATGAGCGAACAGCGTGGCTCGTTGACCGTCGTGGACCACCCGCTGGTGGCGCACAAGATAACCATGCTTCGCAACGAAGCCACGGACTCGTCGTCGTTCCGATCGCTCTGTCAGGAGGTGACCCTTCTGACCGCCTACGAGGCACTTCGGGATCTGACGACGGAACCGGTGTCGGTCAAGACACCGATCACCACCACCCAATCGCCGATGCTGTCCGGTCCGGCGCCGGCCATCGTCGGCATCCTTCGGGCGGGGCTTGTGATGGTGGAGGCGATCCTCACGCTGATCCCCCACGGACGGGTCGGCCACCTCGGCCTGTACCGGGATCCGGAGACCCACCGCCCGGTCGAGTACTACAAGAAGCTGCCGGAGAACATCGATCGGCGCGAGGTTCTCCTGGTCGACCCGATGCTGGCCACCGGGGGCAGCGCGGTCCACGCCCTTGATGTTCTGGCCGAGGCCGGGGCGACCAACGTCGATCTCCTGTCGATCATCGGCTGCCCCGAGGGTGTCGCCGCCGTCCACGATCGGTACCCGGACACCCGCATCACCGTGGCCGCATTGGATGAACGGCTGAACGAGAACGCCTACATCGTTCCCGGACTGGGCGACGCCGGGGACCGGATCTACGGCACCAAGTAGAGGGCGAAGGAACGGCGATGGCCACCGACGTCACACCCCCGGACAGGTCCGCACCGGACGAGCAACCCGACATCGACTGGGAGGAGCTGCGCACCGCGGCCCGAGCTGCGTCGACCCGGGCCTACGCCCCGTACTCCAACTTCCGGGTCGGGGCGGCCGCCCTGACCGATGACGGCCGGATCATCACGGGCTGCAACGTGGAGAACATCTCCTACGGCCTCGGTCTCTGCGCCGAGTGCGGCCTGGTCTCCGCCCTGCATCAGAGCGGAGGCGGCAGGCTGATCGCCGTCGCCGTTGTGTCCGGGTCCGGCAAGCCGTGCAGCCCGTGCGGCCGTTGCCGTCAGCTCCTCTACGAGTTCGGTGGCCCGGACTGTCTGATCGAGGGTGGGCCGGAGATCAAGAAACTCGGCGATCTGCTTCCGGACGGGTTCGGTCCCGAGCGGCTCGCCGAAGGCTGACTGACCCGCGCCACCTGAACACACCGCCAGAGAACATCACCGTCAGCGCCACGACCAACCGAGGAGTTCCCGTGTCAGCAGAATCGGAAGGCGACGGGCCGGTGGCCTGGGACGCCCAGTCGCTCATCATCACAAAACGCGACGGCGGCGAGTTGCCGAACGACGCGA
Source organism: Actinomycetota bacterium (assembly GCA_039029335.1). Lineage (GTDB taxonomy): Bacteria > Actinomycetota > Acidimicrobiia > Acidimicrobiales > SZUA-35 > JAHELU01. The sequence continues at coordinate 2,361 of JBCCGJ010000148.1, forward strand.
TCGACTGGTTCATCAACGGGTACACCGACGGCCGGATCCCGGACTACCAGGTCGCCGCCATGCTGATGGCGATCTTCCACAACGGGTTGAGCGGACCGGAGCTCGCCCGCTGGACGACGGCCATGATCGACACGGGTCACCGGTTCAACCTGGACGGGTTCGATCGGCCGATCGTCGACAAACACTCGACCGGCGGCGTCGGCGACAAGGTCTCGCTGATCCTCTGCCCGCTGGTTGCGGCGTGCGGTGCAATCGTTCCCCAGGTCGCCGGTCGAGGTCTCGGCCACACCGGCGGGACCCTGGACAAACTGGAGACCATCCCCGGCTGGACGCCGTTTATCGCTCCGGACCGGTTCACCGAGATCCTGGCGGACGGCCACGCCATCATCGCCGCGGCAAACGACGACCTGGCCCCGGCCGATCGGAAACTCTACGCACTTCGAGACGTCACCGGAACGGTGGCCTCCATTCCGCTCATCGCCTCCTCGATCATGTCCAAGAAGATCGCATCGGGCACCGAGGCCCTGGTGTTGGACGTCAAGGTCGGCAAGGGTGCCTTCATGCGGGAGTTGGAGGATGCCAGGGAGCTGGCGGCCACGATGGTCGACATCGGCAACCGATCCGGTGTGAAGACCGTCGCGCTGTTGACGGGTATGGATCGCCCCCTCGGTCGGACCGTCGGCAACACGTTGGAGGTGGACGAATCGATCGAGCTGCTGCAGGGCGGCGGCCCTCAGGACCTGATCGAGGTTGTTGTTGCGCTGGCGGCGGAGATGTTGGATCTCGTCGGCCTCGATGCGGACCCGGCCGCGGTCCTGGCGTCCGGCGCCGCGGAACCGGTGTGGGAGCAGATGGTTGCCGCCCAGGGCGGTGACCTCTCGGCACCGCGGGCAGTAGCGACCGACCGGCACGACGTCGTGGCCACGGAGTCCGGGTACCTGGCCGAACTGGACGCGTTGGCCGTCGGCATCGCCTCGATGCGGCTCGGGGCCGGTCGAGCCAGGAAAGAGGACAACATCGATCCGGGCGCCGGTATCGAGTGTCTCGTGAAACCGGGGGAACCGGTCACGACCGGCCAACCCATCCTGCGGCTCCACACCGATCGGCCGGAGACGATCCCCGTCGCCGAGGAGTTGCTGACCCCCGCCGTGTCCTACAGCGGGGACGCCCCGCAGTTGTCCCCCCTGATCATCGATCGGGTCACCGGCTGACCGGTGACGGGCTCACAGCACCCCGGCCTCAGCCGAGGGTTCTGATCAGATCGGGCAGTTCGGAGATTCGATCGAGGTGGTGCCAACACTTCTGCACCGTCTCCCGGTCGACGGTCTCATGGCCCCAGGTGATGCCGTAGGGGATGTGGACCGCCTGACCGCCGATCTCGACGACGGGCAGCACGTCGGACCGGACCGAGTTGCCGACCATCAGGAACTCTGCCGGGGAGACGCCCGATCGTTCCAGGACCTGTCGGTAGTGGTCCGGTGACTTCTCACTGAGGATCTCCACCTGGTCGAACCGCTCGGCCAGACCCGACTCGGCGATCTTCGACTCCTGATGGAACAGGTCGCCCTTGGTGATCAGGAGGAGTCGATGGTCTCCGGACAATTGGTCGATGACATCGGACACCCCGTCCAGCAGCTCAACCGGATGGCCGAGCATCTCCTTGCCCCACTCAACGATCTTGGCGACGGCCGAAGACGGGATCGTCCCGTCGCTGGCCGACACGGCGGTCTCGATCATCGACAGGGTGAACCCCTTGACGCCGTACCCGAAGGTGGCAAGGTTGTTCCGCTCGGTCTCCAGGAGCCGGGCTGCGGCCTCCTCACCCGAAAGCCAGGGGCTCACGAGGGCAAAGAACCGTTCCTCGGTCACGGCGAAGTGACTCTCGGAATGCCACAGCGTGTCATCGGCATCGAGGCCGATTGCGGTGATCGTCATCGTTGGACGGTGGTGATGGTCATTGTTTACAGAAAGCGTAGTGTTGAGGTCGGCGCTGGTGGGTCCGGCCCGGCGACGACGGTCACCGGTGCCGTCCGCCCAAGGGCGTCATGCACCATCGGAACTGTCGTACTATTAGTTATGACTTCTGGAGACGTGACCGCCAAATCCACACTCAGCTCCCAGTTTGCCGACCAGTTACGCGCCGCCCCGAAAGTCCTTCTGCACGACCACCTCGACGGCAGCATGCGGCCGGCGACCGTCGTCGAGTTGGCCAGGGAGCAGGGCTACACCAACCTTCCCACCGAGGACGTCGACGACCTCGCCAAGTGGTTCACCCGAGGCGCCGATCGCCGCAACCTCGAGTTGTATCTGGAGACCTTCGCCCACACCGTAGGCGTGACCCAGACCAGGGACGGATTGATGCGGGCCGCGGCGGAGTCGGCCGAGGACATGGCGGCAGATGGCATCGTCTACGCCGAGATCCGATTCGCCCCTGAGCTGCACACGAACAGCGGCCTCACCCTCGACGAGGTGGTTGACGCGGTCGTCGAGGGGTTCCGCGTCGGTTCCGCCGGACGCGAGATCACCATCGGGACACTGGTGACCGCAATGCGCACCGCGGCCCGATCCTACGAAATCGCCGAGCTGGCACTGCGCCATCGGGACAACGGGGTTGTCGGCTTCGACATCGCCGGTGCGGAGGCAGGCCACCCACCCAGCCGACACCTGGACGCCTTCCAGCTGTGCATGCGGGAGAGCTTTCCCATCACCATCCATGCCGGCGAGGCATTCGGGCTGCCGTCCATTGCCGAGGCGCTGAACTACTGCGGGGCCAACCGGCTCGGCCACGGGGTCCGCATCGTCGACGACATCAGCGTCGACGATGACGGCCACGCCACCCTCGGGCGGTTGGCGGCATGGGTCCGTGACCGGCGGGTGCCGCTGGAGATGTGCCCCACCTCAAACGTCAACACCGGTGCGGCACCGTCGATCGTCGAACATCCCATCGGTCTGCTACGGCGACTGCGGTTCCGGGTCACGGTCAACACCGACAACCGACTGATGAGCGACGTCACCCTCTCCGACGAGTTCATCAAACTGGCCGAGGCCTTCGGTTACTCGCTGTCCGACATGGAGTGGCTGACCCTCAACGCGATGAAAAGCGCCTTTTGGCCGTTCGAGCAGCGGCTCAAGATCATCAACGAGCAGATCAAACCCCGTTACGCCACGCTCCGGGACGCCAACCTCTAGCCGGACCCCCAACAGACCACCCCCGACCGCCCCCCGGCCCGCCCGCGCGAGCCCAAAGCCCAACCCGGCCACCAACGCCCGGCAGCCCAAGGCCCAACCCGGCCACCAACGCCCGGCGAAATTTGGGCACGGAGCCCACAGTTTTTGTGGGTTGGCCGCCCAAGTTTCGGTGGTGGTGGGGGTGGTCGTTTGGAAGTGGGCGGGCGGCGGTGACTAGCCTCGGTGAGACATCGTCGTACCGCCGTTGTGTCGCGTTGACGGGGGTCCTCTGCGGGGCGGTACGACCAAAAGGGGGTAGACCATGACCAGCCATGTCAACGGCTCGACGGGTTTTGACATCGTCATCAAGGACGGCCTGATCTTCGACGGAACAGGTGCACCACGAGTTCGCGGTGATCTCGGCATCACCGACGGGATGATCACCGCCATGGGGCGGGTGGATGCGTCCGCCGCATCGGAGGTGATCGACGCAAGGGGGATGCATGTCGCCCCTGGCTTTGTCGACCTCCACACCCACTACGACGCCCAGGTGTTCTGGGACCCGTACTGCACCCTGTCCGGCTGGCACGGCATCACGTCGGTGGCCATCGGGAACTGCGGCTTCGGGTTCGCCCCGGTGCAGCCGGAAAGTCGGGACGCGGCGATGCGATCCATGACCCGGGTGGAAGCGATCCCGTACGAGTCGATGCGCCTGGGTATGCCGTGGGACTGGGTCACCTTCCCCGAGTACCTGGACAGCCTCGACCGGACTGCAAAAGCGGTCAACATCCTGCCGTACGTGCCGGCCGGACCGATGCTGGTCGAGGTGCTGGGCCTCGAGGACGCAAAGGCAGGCAGGATGCCCACCGATGCGGAGCATGCGCAGCTGGCCGCCATGCTGCACGAGTCGATGGAAGCCGGCGGCTGCGGGTGGTCGGCCCAGCGGCTGCCGCCGACCGGACCGGCTGCCGTGCAGCGGGACTGGGACGGCACGCCGATGCCGACGGACATGATGAACGACGAGACCTGCCTGGTGTTCGCCCGGGTACTGGCCGAACGCAACCAGGGGGTCCAACAGGTCACGCTGACCACCGACGACGTCAAACACGACCTCGCCCATCTGGAGGAGATCGCCGGAGTGTCCGGTCGGCCGCTGCTCCACAACGTGGTGCAGGCATTCGAAGCCCAACCGCACGTCCACCGGCGGGCCATCGAGTGGCTGGAGCGCTGCCGGGAGCGGGGCATACCCGTCTACGGACAGGGTGTTACCACCGATGCCGGGTTCACCTTCACCTTCGAGGACTGGAACCTCTACGACGATTCCGATGCCTGGATGGAGGCGACCACCGGTTCGGTCGAGGAGCGGCTGCACAAGTTGGGTGACCCCGATCGGCGGCAGGCGCTGAAGGACAATCTGCCCTACGTCGCGACGGCGCCGCTGGAGTCGGTGACGGTGCTGTCACCCCGGACGGAGGGGACGGAGCAGTTCCGGGAGATGTCGGTCCAACAGGTCGCCGACCTCACCGGGAAGCACCCCGTCGACGCCATGCTGGACATCACGGTTGCCGACGAGTTGAAGACCCTGTTCTTCGCCGCACCACCGCAGGGCAGCTCAAACCTGCTGAAGGAGATCGTGCAGTATCCCCACATGCTGTTCGGGGTCTCGGACGGTGGCGCCCACACCAAGTTCCTCACCGCTGGCCGCTATCCAACGGAGACGCTGGCCGAGCAGGTGCGGGACAACCAGTGGCTGACGTATGAGGAGGCCCACCGTCGCCTGTCCGGCCTGCCGGCCCAACTGGCCGGGTTCCAGGATCGGGGGCTGTTGCGAAACGGCGGCCCGGCCGACGTGGTGGTCTACGACCCGGAGGCCCTGGCCGTCGGCGAGAATCACGTGGTCGAGGACCTCCCCGGTGGTGAGTGGCGCCGCATTCAGCGGGCCACCGGTTACCACGCGGTGGTGGTCAACGGCGAACGTACCATCGCCGACGACGAGCAGACCGAGACCTACTCCGGTCGTCTCCTCCGCCACGGCCGGGGGTGACACCGGCCCTGACACAGCCCTGCCATATCTGGGCTCACCGGCTACAAAAACTGTGGGCTGGAGGCCCAAATTTCGCCGGGCTTGGCGGAGCCGGCGCAAGGGTTGGGTGGCGGTTAGTTGAGGCTGGGGTCGATCGGGAAGTGGGCGTACCAGGCGAGTTCGCCGCCCTGGCGACGGAGCACCCGGGCCCACAGCGTGCCCGGATCATCGGTGAAGAGGTCGTCGATGGTGGCCTCGACGACCCACCAGTCGTCGTTGGCGATTTCGCCCTCCAACTGGCCGGCTTCCCAGCCGGCGTAACCGGCGAACACCCGGATGGAGGCCACACCACCCGCTTCGACCAGCGCCGGTTGATCGTCAAGGTCGACGGGGTGGGCCCCCAGCACCAGATCGCCGTCCGCCTGTGACGGGCGACCGAGGGCGATCAGCGCGTCCCGATCAACCGGTCCGCCGGCAAAAACCACGTTCGGGTCCGTGCCCATGTCCTCCCAGTCCGGGAAGGCGTCGGCAAGCTCAAGCTTTGACGGCCGGTTGATGACAACGCCGAGGGCTCCCTCGGAACCGTGTTCCAGGAGCAGCATCAGGGTTGCGTGAAACCGTGGGTCTTCAAGATCTGGTCGCGCCACCAGAATCCGCCCTGCCAGCGACATACCCAGAAATGGTACTTTCGCTTCTTCCATCAGATGCCTCGCGAGCGGAATAGACAGTTCACTGCACAAGCCATCGGCTACACGCCGCAGTTCTTAACGCCGTCCCACCCATTTGCCGCACACCACAACGCCTCGAAACCGAGACAACTCGCCGACCGCAGGCACACCATAACCGGGCTTTCCGGTCAAATGGTGGATTGCAACGAGATCGTGAATTGGTCGCGAAGCACCTCATTTGCAGCTCGCTGCTTGGTGTTTCTTCTTGTTCCTTTTGGGTCTTCGAACGGGTCCGTTCGATCGCTCGGGAGCACCGTGCCGCGACCTGCTTGGCTGAGCAGACACGGCAGGCAGGCCGTAGGCTGGAGTCATGGCAGGTCTTCCCAAGGCAAACGAAGCCTGTTGGTGCGGCAGCGGAAAGAAGTTCAAGCGTAGCCACAAGGGATCGTCCAATCCCATCCGACAGGGCATCATCTCCCCGGTGAGAACCGTCCCGGACACCATCGCAAAACCAACGTGGGCCGATGGCGGAACCGTCGAACGGTGGGATGAGCCGCGCGTCAAGTCTGCGGATGTGATCGAGCGGATGCGCCGGACCGGCCGGGAGGCCGCGGACACACTGGCCTACCTGGGCACGCTCTGTCAGCCGGGGGTCACCACCGAAGAGATCGACATCGCCTGTCATCAGATGGCGATCGAACGGAACAGCTACCCCAGCCCGCTCGGTTATCCGGGCATGGTTGACCCGTTCCCCAAGTCGGTCTGCGCATCGGTGAACGAGGTCATCTGCCACGGCATTCCCGATGACCGTCCACTGGTTGACGGAGACATCATCAACCTCGACGTGACCCTGTTCAAAGAAGGCGTGCACGGGGACACCAATGCCACGTTTTTTGTCGGCTCCGTCGACGACCTCTCCCGGCGACTGGTCACGGTGACTCGGGAGTGCCTCGAGCTGGCCATCGAGGCCGCCAAGCCCGGCAGGCCGATCAATGAGATCGGTCGGGCCATCCAAATGCACGCCGAGGAGCACGGCTTCGGTGTGGTCCGGGACTTTGTCGGCCACGGCATCGGCGAGCAGTTCCACACCGACCTGCAGATCTGCCACTACTACCATCCCCGGCTGACCGACATCATGGAGCCGGGTATGACCTTCACCATCGAACCGATGATCACCGTCGGTTCGTGGAAGGCCAACCTGTGGAAGGACGGCTGGACCGCCACCACAACCGACGGTGGCCGCACGGCCCAGTTCGAGCACACGCTGCTCATCACCGACGACGGTGCGGACATCCTGACCACCCCCGGCGACACCACCAGCCACCCGTACTGGAACCTGGCAGGCGCATCGGCCTGAGCGGCCGCCGGCCGTTACCGGCTCACGACGTCAGGCCGATCAGATCCCACAGGCCGAGCATCCGCGACGCCAGCGCCAGCACCACGACAACCAGGACCGGGCGGATCACCCGCTCTCCCCCGTCGACGGCCACGTTCGCGCCGACGTAGCCACCCGCGCCCATGCCGATGCTGAGCACGATGGCGGGAATCCATCGGACCTGGTCGTTGTAGATGAACACCGGCACGGCGATAAGGGTGATGGCCAGGATGACCACCGTCTTCATGGCGTTTGCGGTGACGAGATCGAACCCGGCCCGTGACAGGACCAGCAGGATGATCAGGCCGACGCCGGCCTGTACCGCCCCGGCGTAGAACCCGACACCGACGAACACCAGCAGGCTCAGCCACCGAGGCCACGGGTCCTTGGTCTCGTCCGCTTTCGGTTTCCAGATCGACAGCGCAAGCAGCGGCAGCATCAGCAGGCCGAAGAGCCGCTCGAACAGTTCATCGGGGATTCGGGACGCGGTCAGGGATCCCGCAAGACCGCCGATGACCGCCGGGATCAGCACCTGGATCGTCCTGGCCCGGTCGCCGACGTCACGCCTGGCGTAGCCGTAGGCCCCGGTGATGTTCTGGATCAGCACGGCGATCCGATTCGTGCCGTTCGCCACCGTCCCGCCGACCCCGGCCAGGGACAGAAGCGGGACGGACAACAACGAGCCGCCGCCGGCCATGGAATTGATCACACCGGCAAAAAACCCGCCGATAAGAAGGATGAGCGCATCCACTGCGGTCATCGGACCACCGATTTGGGTATCCAAACGACCGCGGATCGATCTCTACTGAAGAACATTCCGTGTGACCGTACCGGGGCGCTGACCGGCCGAGATATCCCGATGTAATACTGGCACAGCACCAACGATCCGGAGATTTCCTATGCGACGAGGCGCCGCCTCACTGATCATCGCCCTGTCCCTCATGGTGGCGTCGTTCAGCTGGGCCGGTTTCACCCTGTCAAACACCATTCTCGATCCCGGCCGATCCGAGCGGTTGGCCACCCAGCTGCTCGACAACCCCGAGGTTCGCGAGGCGCTGATCGACCGGATAGCCGACGCGCTGGAGACCCAGATCCCTCCGGAGGTGCCGGTGCCCCGGGCGGCCATCGAGACCGGGGCGGCGATCGCGCTGGACGACCCCCGGGTCGAGGCGCTGGTGGTCGACGGGTTCGTCCGGGTCCACCAGAACGCCCTGGCCGGCAACGCCGAACCGGTGATGATCGACGCCGGTGCACTCGGCGCCGCCGGTCGAGACGCGCTGGTGTCCACCAGGCCGGAGCTCGATCTCGTTCTGCCACCGGTCCCCCCGCTGACCGTTGAGCTGCCCACCACCGGACTGTCCTGGATGGGCACCGTCAAACAGGTGGTCGATCGATTCACCAGGATCGGCGCCCTCCTGTCACTTGCCGGGCTGACCGCAGCATTTGCGGTTGCCAAGGACCGGGGGTCGGTTTTTCGGCGTGTCGCCATCTGGGGCTACGGAGCGGCGGCGTTCTGGGTCGCCCTCGGCTACGGCATCCCGCGGATCGCCGAAACACTCTCTCCTCGATCGGCGGCCTTCGCCTCGGCCGTGGTCGATGTCTTCTTCGGCTCGATGATCCGTCCCGCCGTCATCATGGCGATCGTTGCAACCGTCCTCCTGGCCATCGGCCTGATGTGGCCCGCGCTGGCAAGGCAACGGGCGGCCAGGGTCATGCAACCCCGCACCCGCAGCGGTGCCGGGCAGGTTCTTGTTGCACGGGCGAAGGAGGCGGCCACTCGCCCCGCGACCGGCGGTCCCGTCGGGGCGGCGATGCCAACCGCACCGCCCGGTCGGCTGGCGCCTACCAACCGGCCGATAACCGATCACGACCTGATCGGCGGTGCCGGCCCGATCGCCGGGGACCCGTGGTCACCGGTCGGTTCAACCGAGCGGACCCAGCAGATGCCGGTCTTCGGTCAGCAACCTCCGGCGGTGCCGACGGCGGGTCACCCGGCCACACCGGCAACGGCCGGTCGACCGACAACCCCGGGGCCGCTGCCGGAGCCGAAAACGACCGAGTGGCGCCCCGGTCAGGGGTATGTCGACGAGCAGGACCGGAACGTCAGTCCGTTCGATCAGCCAGCCGGCCGTCCAACCACTGGGCGATCTCGTCCATGACCTGATCCTGCTCCGGCTCGTTCAGGCACTCGTGCCGAAGGCCGGGCCAGCTCCTATAGGTGACACCGGCCAGGCCGTCGAAGGGCTGTGATGCGGCGATCGGCACAAGTCTGTCCTCTTCACCGTGGAACACGTAGGTGGGCACGGTCAGCCGGTCCAACGACGCGGCCGTTGTTTTCATCGTTTGCAGGGTCTGGAAGCCGAGCCCCGCGGTTGCACCGGCCACGCGCAGCGGATCGTCCCGGTAGGCCTCCTGCACCTCGACGTCCCGGGACAGCAGGTCACCGTCGATCTCGGACGGAACAAACAGCTTCGGGGTGATCCGGCCGAGCACCGGTGCACCAAGTTTCTGCCACAGCGGCATCTCGGAGCTGAGCGCCGGGGAGCTCAGCACGGCCAGATCCGGCTGCGGCCGATCGTCGACCAGGTACGCAGCCGACATCAGCCCACCCAGGGAGTGCCCGAAGAGCACGGTCGGCACCCCGAGCGTCCGCCGTGCGTCGAGCCGTTCTGCGATGTCATCGAGGAAAACCGAGTAGGAGTCGATGTGACCGCGCGCACCGCCGCTCTCGCCGAACCCTCGATTGTCGAACGCTTCGACGTCGAATCCCCGCTGGGCGAAGAACTGGGCGACGTGGGCATACCGACCAGAGTGCTCGCCGATCCCGTGCACCACGAGAATGGCCGCCCGAGGGTCGTCCACCGCCCACCGTCTCCGGAGCTGGGCCTCGCCGGTCGCCGAGGTTGCGGTCTCCACCTGCATCGCTTGCTCTGCCACCCGGCCAGGGTACCGGGTGCGTTCCCGGCCGCCGTGGTGCACACTGGGCGGCGATGGCACGGTTCGGGTTGCTATTGGCGATTGCGGGTGGTGGTGCGGTCGGTGCCCTTCTCCGGTGGGCGGCGGTTTCCGCGGTCGACACCAGAGAGGCCGCAGTGATCTTCGGCTGCAACGCCATCGGATCGTTGCTGCTGGGCGGCCTCTTCGGCCAGCACGAACTGCTCGGTGACCGGTGGCTGCTGCCCCTCGGCACCGGGTTTGCCGGGGGTCTGACCACGTTCTCCACGTTCACGGTCGCCGTTGCGACCAGCCTGGACCAGGGTCGCCTCGTCGATGCGCTGGTCGACGGGTTCGGTACTCCGGTCACCGCGGTGGTGGCCGCCGGCGTCGGCTACCGGGTCTCCCGCATCTTTGGAGCGAGGGTGCTGGCCTGGTCGGCGGCCCGCCGACGCCGACGGGGCACCCGTCGGACCCGTGGTCTGACCGCACGCCGCTCGGTCCGTGGCCGAGCGATGCGTTCCGGCCGATCCGGAGGACCGCGATGAGCCCGGTTGTTGCGCTCGGTTTCCTGCAGTCGACGTTGGCGGTGGACTTCTTCGACCGACCCGTGGTCATCGGGGTGCTCTTCACCGTGGCTGCTGCGGTCGGAGCGGTGGCCAGGCATCTCGTCGGGCAACAGCTGAACGGCGACTTCCCAACGGGAACCCTTCTGGTCAACCTGGTGGCCTCGCTGGCCCTCGGTGTCATCACGTCCGGCCCGGACCCCCTCCCGGCGGTCGTTGGCATCGGGCTGCTCGGGGCACTGTCCACCTGGTCAACCGCAGCGGTGGAGGGTGCCGGCATGGCCCGTCGCGGCGAGGGTGCGCTGGCGGCCGGCTATCTCGGTCTCTCCGTGACCGGTGGGATCCTGGCGGCCTGGGTCGGCCTGCAGATCGGTCCTGCGCTGTTCTGACCGTCCGTCCCGGACGTTCTGGTCCGAGCGGACGGCCACGTGGATCGCGCCGGCGGTCCGCTGGGTCAGCGAACCTCGTCGCAGTTGATCGTGATCTCGGCCATGACCGCACCCGAGGACGGATCGACCGCCTTCACGTACCCCTCGTCAAGCGCAGCGTCGTCCCGGCACTGCTGCTCGGCCGCTGCCCGCATGTCCGGCGTCGGCTCCATCGTGTGGGTCACGTCCGTGAAGTCGAACGTGACGCCCGGCTCCTGCGGGTCGATCGGCGTCGCCGAATCGTCGACACACCCCGCGAGCGTCAC
>JBCCGJ010000149.1:0-13737 GCA_039029335.1 Actinomycetota bacterium
CCCGTCGGTTCTTCCCACGACGGATCGACTACCCCGTTGACTTCAAGTCAACTTGAAGATTTACGGTCATGGTCATGGACACCTCGGCACCAGTCACACGACCGACCAGCGGGACAGGCACGGGGCCGCACCCGAACCCCGACACCGATCCGGGCGCGGCGCCCAACACCGAATCGGATTCGACCACGGTCACCCGGGCCGTCGGCGACGTCGCCGATTGGGAGATCGGGTCCATGCGCATGCGGGACGTCGACGGCCACAAGATCGCCGTCGTCAGGACCGAGTCGGGTTTCCACGCCGTCGACAACGCCTGCCCGCACCAGGGCTACGGCCTGACCACCGGCTCCCTCGACGGTGAGCTGCTCACCTGTCTCTGGCACAACTGGAAGTTCGACGTCACCACCGGCAACTGCGTCCGGGGCGAGGAGGCGGTGGCCTGCCACCAGACCGACGTTGTGGACGGCGAGGTTCACGTCACCGTGACCAGTCCGACGGATGAGGAGAAGCAGCAGAAGCTCTGGCCGAGTCTCCGCCAGGGCATCACCTCCGACTACGTCGGTCAGATCTCCCGGGACAGTGTCCGTCTGCTCCAGACCGGCGCGGCGCCGGGTGACATCATGTGGGCCGGCATCGAGGAGACCGCACCGAAGACCGACTACGGCATCGGCCACGAGCTGGCGATGGCGGCCGACTGCCTGGCCCTTGCCGAGGTCCGCCACGGCACCGACCGGGCGCTGCCGCTGGTTCAGGGGCTGGCCGGCATGTCGGAGACCACACGGGATCGCCCGGTCCGCGAAACCCCCGACCCCGACGAATCCATCGTGGTGAGCCACGCCATCGAACGGGAGGATGCCGACAGCGCCATGGCCGGCACGCTCGCCTCCATCATCTCCGGCGACGACCCGGCGGTCATTCGCCACCAACTGATCGAGGCCGCCTCGGCCCACCACCTCAGCTATGGCCACGGCATGATCTACACCCAGAAGAGCTTTGAGGTCCTTGATCGGGTCGGCTGGCACCGGGCCCCCGAGCTCCTTCCCCACCTGGCGGCCCGACTGGTGTGGAGCACCCGGGAGGACACGCTGCCGTACATGAAGAAGGCCGTGAGGCGGCTGGCCACCGTGGATCTCGGTGCGCTGGCCGAGACCGAGCGGGCCGACGGCTGGCAGCCGAACGACCTGGTCGACACCCTGTTGGACGCCACCGAGGCCCCCATCGATGCAGCGGTTGCGGCGGCCGCCACCGGCGCGGGCATCGACGGCCTGTTCGATGCGGTCAGCCTCGCCTCGTCACGGCGGCTGCTGCGCCACGACCTCGCGGTCGAGCTCGACCTGGACGACGACTTCGGCTGGCTGGACATCACCCATGCCCTGACGACCGCTCAGGCCGCCCGCTGGGCATGGGAGATCGATCCCGGCCCCCACACCGCCAGGGCCGCGCTGTTTGCGGTCTGGCTGCTCTTCGACTCCGGCCGAGCCGAACGGCGGCGGGGCCGGTGGGACGGCGCACGGGAGCTGACCGAGGACGGCCCGGGCGGGCCGGGGGTGACCATCGGTTCCGAGACCGGGATCGGCGCGGAGTTGACGAACGCGGTCATCACCTCGGACACCGACCGGGCGGTCGAGCTGGCGATGACCGGTGATCCGGACGAGGTCGGCCTCGCCCTTGCCGAGGCGTCGCTGGCCGACACCGCCGGGTCGTTCATCGTCGCCGCCCACCTGATCAAAACCACCGAGGCCGCCCGCCGGGAATCGGCCACCACCGGCTCCGCACTACCGCTGGCCGCCGCCGCCCGGTTCCTGGCGGCACCACGGTTGGAACGGTTCGTCGCCTCGAACGTCGCCGAGGCGGTCGAGTTCGTCACCACCGGCCGGCCACCGAAGCGCTGAGCCACCCGGGGTTCCGAGGTTCCGGAGTTCTACGCCTCCGGAACCTCGGAGCCGTACAAACCCAGTGCGTCCCGCAGGTTGTCGTTGGCCCGGTAGGTCTCGGCCTCGGTGGGGAACGTGCCCTCTCGGACCTCTTTTGTGTACTGCCCGATGGCCGCGACCTGATCGTCGTAGGCGGCCCCGAACCGGCGGACGAACTTCGGCTTGAACCGGTTCTCCAGACCGATGACGTCGTGGTAGACGAGGACCTGACCGTCACAATCCAAGCCGGCCCCGATACCGATGGTCGGGATGGTCAGCGCCTCGGTGACCATCGACCCGACCACGTCGGGCACACCTTCGATCAACACAGAAAACGCACCGCCGGCCTCCATCGCCTTGGCTTCGTCGATCAGCTCATCGACCGCTTCCTTCTCCCGCCCCTGGACCTTGAACCCGCCCATCATGTTGAACGACTGGGGGGTCAGTCCAATGTGGGACATGACCGGGATCTCGGCGTCGATGAGGGCTCGCAGCATGGGCAGCCGCTTCCGCCCGCCCTCCATCTTCACGCACTGGGCGCCGGCTCGGATCAGCTCCGCGGCGTTGCGGACGGTGTCCTCGGTGGAGACGTGGAAGCTCATCCAGGGCATGTCGGCCAGGATCAGACAGTCCGGCTTTGCGTTGGCGACGGCCTTCACATGGTGGACCATGTCGGCGATCGTGACCTGCATGGTGTCGGTGTGGCCGAGCACAACCATTCCGACGGAGTCACCGACGAGAATGATGTCGACGTCGGCCTCGCTGGCCACCCTGGCCCCGGGGGCGTCGTAGGCGGTGACCATGACGATCGGCTCTGCGCCGTTGCGACGCTTCGACGCTTGGAAGGCGGGAACGGTCTTTGCTCTACTCACCGGATCCATTGAAGCACCCTTTGCCACGGCGGCGCCCGTCGGTATGCCGGGCGCCGATCTCTCCCGCTCCGTCGGCACCGAAGACGCCGGGGTTAGCCGCCCGAGGACCGCTTTCGGCGAGTTCGGGGCCGTTACGGAGCCGTGACCCCGCAGTTGTCGATAAGCCGGGGTTTGCCCATCTGGGCGGCGATCAACAACCGCAACTCACCGCTCAGCTCCTGCGGGACCTCCAGGCTGGCGGCGTCGACCACCGCGGCGTAGTCCAGTTCGGCCAGCGGCTCGGCGGCGATGACGGCAGCCATGACATCGGTGACCGCGGTCGGGTTCTGCTCCCCCGCCTCGACCGCCGCAACCCCGGCATCGAGGGCCCGACGAAGCACCGACGCCGCCGTGCGCTCCTCCGGAGTGAGATAGGTGTTACGGCTGCTCATCGCCAACCCGTTCGGCTCCCGGATGATCGGGCAACCGACGACGGTGACCGGCAGCGACAGATCGATCACCATGCGGGTGATGACGGCGAGTTGCTGGTAGTCCTTCTCGCCGAAGTACGACCGGCACGGCCCGACGATTGCAAACAGTTTGGTGACAACGGTGGCCACCCCCGCGAAGTGGGTCGGTCGGGTGGTGGCCTCAAGCCCCTCGGACAGGCCGTCGACGCTGACGGTGGTGGCCACCGGTTTGATCGGGTACATCTCATCGCGGTCGGGCACGAACAGATACCGGACCCCGGCCTCGGTGGCGATTTCAGTGTCCCGGGCCAGGTCCCGTGGATAATCCTCGAGGTCTTCGTCCGGGGCAAACTGCAGCGGGTTGACGAAGATGCTGACCACCACGATGTCGGTGTCGGCAGCTGCGGCCCGCATGAGCGAGGCGTGCCCGTCGTGAAGGAACCCCATCGTCGGGACAAACCCGACGGTCCGACCGGCGGCCCGGTGGCGCTCCAGAATCCCGCGCAGCTCATCCGCGGACGACACGGTGACGATCCCGTCGGGGACCGCCGGATGGCCGTCGTCGCCACGTTGGGTGTCTGCGGTCATGACAGGTCCTCCGGTGGTTCGTGTCCGGCGAGGCGAGCAGCCGCGGCGGCCAGCGTCTCGTAGAGCACCAGATCCTCGGCCGGAGCGGCGGCCGGTGCCAGCGTGGCGAGGGCCGTACGATGCCGTCGAACGGTCTCCCAGTCCGCCCGGGCCGCCGGGCCGGTGAGGGCGGTGGCCGGGTCGGTCTCGGCAACGTTGGTCAGGCTGGCGGCCATGAGCGGCCAAAACGCCTCCGCCGGTACGCCGGCGGCGGTGGCCAGCCGCGCCACCTGGGCGGTCAACGCCACCAGGTGGTTGGACGCCACGGCAGCGGTGGCGTGGTAGAGCGTACGCTGCTCGTCTTCGACGGTGAACGCCAGCCCACCGAGCGCTTCGACGATGGCGGTGGCAACCGGATCACCGGCAACGGCGAAATGGCAGCTGTCCAGGAGCCGGGCCGCTCCCCGCTCCGCGTCCGGCATGGTCATCAGCGGGTGGACCGAGCCGATCCGCTCATGCTCGGCCAGCACGTCAAGGCCGAGCGACCCGGCCACGTGCAGCACAACCGCGTCACCCGGGCTGACTGCGGCAGCCACCGAGGCCACCGCCCGGTCCGGGACGCAGATCAACAGGATCGGGACCCCGGCCGCGGCGGCTGACACGTCACGATGGCGGCCATAGCTGCGATCCAGCTCCCAGCCGACCTGGGTCAGGGCACGGGCGAACGCGCCGCCGGCCCGACCAGGACCGATGATTCGGAAGCGCATGGCTCCTGTTCTATCGGATCTCCGGTCCTTCCGTCTCCCGGTGGTCGCTACCGGCGAAGCGATCTGCCGTGTCCGGTCGAGGCAACTACGTTGGCGGTATGACCGATCCGAACGGTGACCGCCCGTCCACGATCTCTTCCGGTGAGCAGCTCGGCTGGGCCGAAGGGAATCGGGATGCGCCGGAGATCGTCGAGCTGCGGGAGTACCTCCGATCGGCCAACGGCATCCGGGGCCTCGAGACTTTCACCCCCACCGAGATCGACGACATCGTCCGGGTCTTCCGCAGAGACGGCTTTGTGGTGGTCACCGACGTGCTGACACCGGAGCAGACGGCGTTCCTCAAAGCGGGCTGTGACGACGTCGTCGAACAGGTCATCGCCATCGACCCCGACCGAAGCGGAAACCGCGGGTCTCACCGCTACTCGTTCGGGGCCACCAGCCGGACCAGGAGCTACCTCCACCGGCCGGAGTGGCGGATGCTGATCGACCTGCCGACCCTCACGCCGATCATCACCGCACTGTTCGATTCGGACGACTACCACATCAGGGCGGCAGGCGGTGACTTCTGTCTGCCGGGCGCCACCCGCTACCAACCGCTGCACAGCGACATGGGG
Source organism: Actinomycetota bacterium (assembly GCA_039029335.1). Classification (GTDB taxonomy): domain Bacteria; phylum Actinomycetota; class Acidimicrobiia; order Acidimicrobiales; family SZUA-35; genus JAHELU01. The sequence goes on from JBCCGJ010000149.1 coordinate 5,180, forward strand.
GACTTCCGCTCGAAGGAAGCGAGCCCGCACAGCGCCTTCCAGGATCCTCGGGGCCACCTCAACACCCGGGACCTCCCCTGCCCCTACATCTGTGTCAACGTGCTGACCATCGACGCAACCCCGATCAACGGCGCCACCCGCCAGATCCCCGGGACGCAGCACTCCCGGGAGCCGTTCCCCACCCTAGAGCAGGAACCGGAATGGATGCGGCTGAGCGCGGTGTGTCCCGCCCCGGCAGGTTCGGTCCAGATTCGGGACGTCCGGGCGTGGCACGGCGGCACACCGAACCTGTCGGACGACGTCCGGTCCATACCCAACATCGAGTTCTTCGCCCCCTGGTTCCGGGAGCCGACAACCCCGGGGCTCCGCCACGAGGACTACCTGGCGCTCTCGGCCCACGGCCGACACATCGCCCGGCACCAGGTCATCGACTCCGGCGAGGAACTGGACCTCGGCGTTCGCCTGAACCGGACACCGGAACGACTGCGGACTCCGCCGACGCCCGGCCCGGAGTAGATCGCATCGGCCGAACACGTCGCAGCGCTCAGCTGGCACGGCAGGGTCGTGCGCTGGGAGACTGCCGACATGGACCCGACATACACCGATCAAGCCGAGACGTTTCGGGCGAGGATCAACCGGTTCCTTGCCGAACACCTCCCCGACGAGTGGACCGGGATGGGTGCACTCGACCCAGAGGAGCGCCGGGCGTTCATCAAACGATGGCGGCCGCTCCTCCACGAAAATGACCTGTTGGCGGTGGCCTGGCCGACCGAATACGGCGGGGCCGGGCTTTCGATGCTGGAGCGGACGGTCCTGGCCGAAGAGTTCGCCAAGGCCGGTGTACCGACCGGCAACGACAATGACGTCTTCTCCATCGGCATGCTCGGTCACACCCTGATCGAGTGGGGCACGCCGGAACAGCAACAGCACTTCCTGCCCCGGATCCTGGACGGGACCGACGTGTGGTGCCAGGGCTACAGCGAACCGAACTCCGGTTCCGACCTTGCGTCGCTGGCCACCCGGGCTGACCTGGACGGCGACGAGTGGATCATCAACGGTCAGAAGATCTGGACCTCCCAGGGCCACAACGCAAACTGGATCTTTGTGCTGTGTCGGACCGACCCAACGGTCCGAAAGCAGGCCGGTATCTCGTTCCTGCTGTGCCCGATCGACCAGCCGGGGGTCGAAGTTCGGCCGATCGTCAACGCGTCACGCCACCACGACTTCAACGAGGTGTTCTTCACCGACGCCAGAACGGCAAAGGCCAACGTCGTCGGCGGGACGAACAACGGGTGGGCGGTCGCCAACACGCTCCTGGCGTACGAGCGGGGCGATGACGCCACCATCACCGGGATCCGCCACGGTGACGAGCTCGACCGGCTCATCAGCCTGGCCGGGAGCAACGGCAAACTCGCCGATCCGCTGATCCGCCAGCGACTCGCCTGGTGCTACAGCAAGGTGCAGATCATGCGGTATCAGGGCATGCGGATGGTGACGACCGCGCTGAACGGCTATCACCAGGGCCCGGAGTCCTCCCTGAACAAACTGCTGTGGTCCGAGTACCACCAGAAGCTCACCGAGCTTGCGGTCGACATCATCGGCGCGGACGCCATGGCCCCGTCCGGTCGGGACGCGGCAACCGGGGTCGGGCTGGACGACGTCGGCAGCCCATACTCCTCCGCGGCATGGGCCACCACGTTCATGGGAGCCAGGCCGGGGACGATCTACTCGGGTAGCTCGGAGGTGCAGCGGAACATCGTCGGCGAACGGGTGCTTGGCCTGCCCCGCGAACCGAGGAACGACACCGGCCCCTGGAACGAGACCATCCGCAGCTGACGCGAGGCCCGCGGCCGGACCCGTCCGGCCGTCGCTGCCCAGCCGCCCAACCTGCCGTTTCGGCGCCGCTGCACTGTCCGAATCTCGCCAGCCGGGCGACCGGCGGAGGCGGACAATGGAGCAATGAGCAACACCATCTCCTACATCGGCATCAACAACCGCGGCTTGGACGCGTCCCTGGAGGCCGGGGTCGACCACGGCGGCAGCCCCATCGAACCGTTCATCGACGACAACGGCGGCTGGCCGCTTCGGTGCTGCCTGGCAGACTCGAAACCGGGTGACGAGATCGCCATCATCGCCTGGTCGCCCTTCCCCTGGAACGGGCCATACCGGGAGGTCGGCCCGGTCGTGGTCCACACCACCGGCTGCCCCGGCCGGACCGACACCTCGGCGTTGCCCGCCGACCTCGATGCTGCGCCGATGGTGCTGCGGCCGTACAACCACGACCGCCGTATCGCCTACCCATCGGTCCGCCACGTGGAGGCCGGCGGTTCGCTGACCGAAGAGATCGCCGCGATGCTGGCCGATGACACGATCGACTTCGTCCACGCCAGGAACGTGACCGGGGGCTGTTACAGCTTCACGGCCCGCCGGGCTGCACCGTAGCGCTCGGCCGGTCCGACCTCCCCGTCCCCCCGCCCCCCGGAAATATGGGCGCATGGCCTACCCGTCTTGTGGGCTGGACGCCCACATTTTGCACGGGGTGGGCAACCGGGGGCGCTAGTCGCCGTCGCCGTTGCTGGTCGCCCCGCCGGTTTGGCCGTCCGGTCTGCCGTCCTCCTCGGACGCCTCGGAGACGATCGTCACGGCATCGAAGCTGCGGAACAGCTCGTGGCCGCGGGCATCGGCCCGCTCGCCGTCCGCGCTGAACCAGGCGGTGCCGAACCCCATGTCCCGGGCGGTGTCGAGGTTGGCCAGGTCGTCGTCGACGACCAGGATCGATCCGGCCGGTTCACCGACCACCCGGCGGAGGACCTCAAAGAGCGGGGCGTCCGGTTTCCGAACACCGACCGACCCGCTGACCACCCACGGGTCGACCAGCCCCTCCAGGCTGTGGCTGCCCCGGAGTTTGGTGGCCCAGGCCGCCGCATCGTTGGTGATGCAGGCGACCCGCAGACCGCTGTCTCGAAGGCTTCTCAGGTACTTGACAACTCCGGGCATCAGCTGGTGGGTTGCCAGGTATGCCGTGTCCAGCTCGTTCGGGTCGCCTTCGACACCGATCAGCTTCCAGAAGTCGGCAGGGGTCATCCGACCGAGGCTGAGCTGCCGGGCCTTGACCACGATCTCGTCGTCGGGGACGGCGGAGCCGCGTTCCCTGGCGAACGGGATCAGCAGGTTGTGGACGTCGTCGCCCTCCCGGTACAGCACCCCCATGCCGTCGAGGGCGACCACCCGGTAGCCTGTTGAGGACTCGACCGGATCCTCCTCCACCTCGACGACCGCCTGCTCACCGGTCGGCTCGGTGGTCGGACGGCCCCGGGCGTCGGTGGGTCGGACCCGGGGGCTCGGGTTCGGTCGACGAAGCCCGCTCACGATCCGCAGGAGCTGGGCGAAGGCGATCAGCGCCGCCAACGCACCGGCAACAACGGCAACCCCTCGGAGCACCTGGGCCGAGGTCGATCGTCTGGTGGTGGTCAGGGTCAGGGACTGCTGCTCGCGGTCAGACAGCAGGGCGTCCCACCGCGCCTCGGTCTCAAACTCGTCCGTGGCGCCGATCTCCCCGTTCGACCCCTCCTCCTGGAGCTGACCGGGCAGGACAAACCGAACGGTCAGTGCGATGTCTTCTTCCGCCGTGTTGTACGGCGGGCCGCCGACGATCGATATCAGCGACTGGCCGAGCGCCGTCTCAAGCGCCGGGTCACCGAACGCCGCAAGCCCTTCCGTGGTGTCGATGATGCCGGTCATGCCGTAATCGACCTGACCAAAGCTCTGGGACCTGGTCAGGGCGAAGTCCTGGAAGATCCGATTGTCGGACAGCTCCATCATGATCTCGGCGAACTCGGACGGTGTCCCGAACGCCTTCTCCGCCGTGATCCTGGTCCGATCGTCCTCGGTCACCTCCGGCGGACCGATGGTCCAGCTGGCCTGCGCAAGGTCGGCCAGTTGCAACGTGGAGCCGTCGTTGAGGTCCAGCAGCGCATCGGTCGCCTCACGATCGAGGAACAGCTCGGCCCGGACAACCCCAGAACCACCCTCCTCGACCTCGACAAGAACCTCAACGGTGGCCTGGCAACCCGTTGCGAAGAACAGGATCGCAATCAGGGAGACCCAGAGGGCGTTCTTGCGTTGCACGGGCAACACACTACCGCCGGGGCGGCAGGCCCACCCCTCGCCGCATCGCCGCCCGGCGTCGGCACCCCCAAAACCCGATCCGGCGACGCTGCTGCGTCGCCGGATCCGATCTCTGGGTTGTACCGATCAGCTAGTCCCCGGTTTCTGCAAGCTCCGGCGTGGACGGGGGCTGGAAACCCTCGTGGGGGGTGAAGCTGAGCTCCTTGCGGCCGTCCTCGTCGGTGTCGACGTCGACAACGATGATCTGGCCGGCCCGGAACTCCTTGTAGAGGAGCTTCTCCGAGAGCACGTCCTCGATCTGGCGCTGGATGGCCCGGCGGAGCGGCCGGGCGCCCATGGACGGGTCGTAGCCCTTGTCGGCCAGGAAGTGCTTGGCGTCGGCCGTCAGCTCCATGCTGATGCCCTGACCCTCGAGCTGCTCGACGGTGCGGGCGATCATCAGATCGACGATCTCCGTCACCTCCTGGCGGCTGAGCTCGTGGAAGACGATGGTCTCGTCAATACGGTTCAGGAACTCCGGCCGGAAGTGGACCTTGAGGGCGTCGTTGACCTTCTCCTTCATCCGCTCATAGGTGACCGCCTCGTCCTTTTTGGAGAAGCCGAGGGTGGCCTTGCGGAGATCCTGGGTGCCCAGGTTGGAGGTCATGATCAGGACGGTGTTACGGAAGTCGACGGAGCGGCCCTGGCTGTCCGTCAGGCGACCTTCCTCCAGAATCTGGAGCAGGGCGTTGAAGACGTCCGGGTGGGCCTTCTCGATCTCATCGAAGAGGACAACGGAGAACGGCTTGCGGCGGACCGCCTCGGTGAGCTGACCGCCCTCCTCGTAACCGACGTAACCCGGGGGCGAACCGACCAGGCGGCTCACCGTGTGCTTCTCCATGTACTCCGACATGTCGAGGGTGATGAGCGCCTTGTCCTCACCGAAGAGGAACTCGGACAGGGTCTTGGCCAGCTCGGTCTTACCGACACCGGTTGGGCCGAGGAAGATGAACGAACCGGACGGGCGCTTCGGGTCCTTGAGTCCGGCCCTGGTCCGACGGATCGACTGGGCGACCGCCTTGATGGCGTCCTCCTGGCCGATGACCCGCTTGTGGAGCTCCTCCTCCATACGGAGCAGCTTCTCGGTCTCCTCCTCGGTGAGCTTGTAGACCGGGATGCCGGTCCAGATGGAGAGGACCTCGGCGATCGACTCCTCGTTGACCTCATCGAAGAGGTCGACGCCGGAGGCCTTGATCTCGGACTCCATGGCCTCTTTCTTGGCCAGCAGTTCCTTCTCCGAGTCCCGGAGCCGGCCCGCTTCCTCGAAGTCCTGGCTCTCGACCGCTTCCTTCTTCTGCTGGACGACGGCGGAGAGTTCGTTCTCGATCTCCTTGAACTCCGGCGGGGTGCTCATCCGCTTGATGCGGAGGCGTGAGCCGGCCTCGTCGATGAGGTCGATGGCCTTGTCCGGCAGGTGCCGGTCGGAGATGTACCGGTCGGCCAGGTTGGCCGAGGCGACCAGGGCCTGGTCGGTGATGGTCACCCGGTGGTGGCTCTCATACCGGTCGCGGAGGCCCTTGAGGATCTCGATGGTGTGCTCCACCGTCGGCTCCTCAACCTTGATGGGCTGGAAGCGACGCTCGAGGGCGGCGTCCTTCTCCAGGTGCTTGCGGTACTCGTCAAGGGTGGTGGCACCGATGGTCTGCAGCTCGCCACGGGCCAGCATCGGCTTGAGGATGCTGGCGGCGTCGATCGCCCCTTCCGCAGCGCCGGCACCGACCAGGGTGTGGAGCTCGTCGATGAAGAGGACGATGTCGCCCCGGGTCTTGATCTCCTTGAGAACCTTCTTGAGTCGTTCCTCGAAATCCCCGCGGTAACGGGACCCGGCGACCAGGGCGCCGAGGTCCAGGGTGTAGAGCTGCTTGCCTCGGAGGGTGTCCGGCACCTCGTCATTGGCGATCTGCTGGGCCAGACCCTCGACGATGGCGGTCTTGCCGACACCGGGTTCACCGATGAGCACGGGGTTGTTCTTGGTCCGGCGGGACAGGACCTGCATGACCCGCTCCGCCTCACGGGTCCGGCCGATGACCGGATCGAGCTTCTTGTCCCTGGCCAGCTGGGTCAGGTTGCGACCGAATTGATCAAGGATGAGCGAACCGGACGGGGCGTCACCGGTACTGCCACCGGCGGTGCTTGACGCCTTGCCACCCTCCGCCGGGGCGTTGCCCTGGCCGGTGGGGCCGGAGTAGCCGCTGAGCAGCTGGATGACCTGCTGGCGGACCCGGGACAGGTCGGCCCCGAGCTTCACCAGCACCTGGGCCGCAACGCCCTCACCCTCACGGATGAGGCCGAGGAGGATGTGCTCGGTACCGATGTAGTTGTGGCCGAGCTGCAGCGCCTCCCGCAGCGAGAGCTCAAGGACCTTCTTGGCCCGCGGGGTGAAGGGAATGTGGCCGCTGGGGGACGAACCGCCCTGGCCGATGATGTCCTCAACCTGGCTGCGTACCGCTTCGAGCGAGATCGAGAGGGACTCGAGGGCCTTTGCCGCCACCCCTTCTCCCTCGTGGATCAGCCCGAGCAGGATGTGCTCGGTACCGATGTAGTTGTGGTTGAGCAGCCGAGCCTCTTCTTGGGCCAGGACGACGACCCGGCGGGCTCGGTCTGTAAAGCGTTCGAACATCTGGATCTCCCGGAGCTGGAGGTTTTGTGTGGTGTGTGATTCGGGCTGGTGGTTTGTCTTGGTGGGGAGCCGCCGCCGGCGGTGGGGACGACTCTGGAAGAACGGTCGGGTTACGGTGGGTCTATCAATCCTACTGGGCACCGCGGCCGGTGCACGGTGGCGTGGGTCTCTGCGGCCAAGGATTTCTCTGGGTTCATGATCGGCATCTGCCGCTTAAATACTGAGTCCAGTTCAGGCATAACAGCCAATCGGGCGAGGATATTCGCGGAATACCCGTCCGTTTTCGCCTTCGACACCCCGTGGCGGCCGGATTTGGCGACCAAGCGATGTGAACCGGCGCAGCACCCGTCGCTTCGGGTGGTTTTTACGGGTTCGCCCACATGGTTGAGACGAACGGCTCCCGGTGACGTACCGTGTTGGGGTGGTCGGATCACCCCTCAACATGCTCCCAACCGCCGCCTCAAACTCGGACAGGATCGAGTCGTTTCTGCTGGAATCGGTGCAGATCTCCGGCGATGACTACCTGACCGAGATTGCTTCCCACCTGATCAAGGCGGGCGGCAAGCGGCAGCGGCCCCACTTCACCGTTGCGGCGGCCGCCACCGGCCTTGCCGACGGTGCCCACGTCCACGACGACGTGGTCAGGGGCGGTGTCGCTGTTGAGCTGGTGCAGGTCGGATCGCTCTACCACGACGACGTCATGGACGAGGCTCAGCTCCGGCGTCAGGTGCCGAGTGTGAACGCCCGCTGGGGCAATCTCCGGGCCATCCTCGCCGGGGATTTCCTCCTGGCCAAGGCATCGGAGATCGCCGCAAGCCTGGGGACCGAGGTTGCCGGCCTGCTGGCCTACACCATCGGTGAGCTGTGCAAAGGCCAGGTCTCCGAACTTCAGACCCTGTACGACATCACCAGGACCGAGGAACAGTACTACCCGTCAATCGCCGGTAAGACCGCCTCGCTGTTCGCCGCCTCAACCCGCATCGGCGGCCTGGTTGCGGACTTCGATCGACCGGTGATCGATCGGTTGACCGAATTCGGGCGATACTACGGTATGGCATTTCAGGTCATCGATGACATCCTCGACGTCATCGCCACCGATGAACAGCTTGGGAAACCGGCGGGTAAGGACATGATCGAGGGCGTCTACTCCCTCCCGGTCATCCACACCCTGGCGTCACCGGACGGCGGGGACCTTCGGGAGCTCCTCAAGGACGGTCTGGCCGAGGCCGACCGGCACGCCGCCATCGAGTGTGTTCGCGGCGGTCCCGGTGTCGACTCGGCCCTGCGGACGGCCGAGGGATTCGTCGAGAAGGCCAGGGCCGAGATCTTTGCGGTGTCCACCAATGACGCGGCGACGGCCATGGCGGACACCGCACAGCATCTGATCGACTCCGTCGTGGCGGCCAAGGCGGCATGAGCGACCGGGGCGACGGAACCGAGGAGCCTGACCCGGACGGCCAACAGCCGGCACCTCCGGAAGACTCCAAACCTTCAGAGGCAACGGACGGACCGCCGGCCGCTGATCCGCCGGCGACAGGTGTCGAACCACCACCGCCGCCCTCGGCCGCCGAGCCACCTCCGGATCCGACCTCGGAGGTCGAACCTCCGGCGGAGGCCGAACCGCCACCACCGCCCCCACCACCCCCGGCCGCACCCCCCCGACCCCGAAGCGCCGATCCCGCTCGGGTCGATCCGTCAACCCTTCCCCCGCCCACCATCGGGACGGCGATCGGTCCGCCCGGACCGGGCAAACGGCCCTCGCCCGGGAACC
>JBCCGJ010000150.1:0-13727 GCA_039029335.1 Actinomycetota bacterium
ACGTCGATTGCCACCTCGGCCGCGAGGGCCATCGCCTCTGGACTCGTGGCGGTTTCGGTGTCGGCCGTCGTGTGGAACAACGACGCGCCGCCGAGGAACGACAGCACCGATGCACCGGCCTCGAACCAGGTCCCGCCCTCTCCCGGCCACGGATCGGCCGAGCGTAGCTGCCAATTGGCGGCCGGGACCCGGCGACCGATCTCCGTCCGCAGTTCGCCCGTTGCGGTCGTAAGCACCATTCGCTGGTCTCCGAGCCGGGCGGGCCCTGTCGAGTCAGGCTCGGTCGCCGCAACCGACGCCCCGAGGTGGACGACGGTCTCGCCGACGGCGTCGAGGTGGGCGAGGTAGTGCTTGAGGCCGATGTGATCGATCTCGTGGCCGCTGCACACCGAGAGCGTGACACGGTGGTCCGTGGACAAATCGGCGGCCATGGCCAGGGCGACGGCGAGCCCGGTTCCACGCTCGCCCCCTGCCGGTGTCCATCCCGTCAGCGGTGTGGTGATGTTGATGGCCGGAGCGTCAGGCGCCCCGAGCGAGGCGATGACGTTAGCACTGGCGCCCGTTTCGACGTGCGCGGCGAAGACCAGCTCCGCGTCGGCACCGCGAACGCGCTGCGCCCAGTTGCCGGGAACGATGACGGCGGGACGGCCGCCCGATGCCGGCATGGCGGGGACGCGGTTGCACTGCACGGTGAGGTCGTCGGGGCCATCGAGGGCCAGAACGAGGGCCTCGGCGTTGGCCGCCGAGCCGAGGTGCGGGTCGATCCCGCGCGGGTTGCCGGCGACGGCCCGGTCCACGTCGACGACTGAGATGTCCCGGGTCCGCCACTCGCCGGCGGCGCTGTAGAAGACGGGCACCGATGGCACGACCTGGCCGCCCGCCACCAACTCGGCGGAACAGACGAAGCGGTCGAACTCGTACCGGTCCTCGGCGACCGACGCCCCCATCCGGCCCAGCAGGTCAACGAGCCAGGCCGTTGTTTCGGCATCGGCGCGGGTGCCGGTGTGGTGGTTGCCGAAGCCCACATAGGTGGCCACGATCTCATACAACCCATCGGGGTCGAAGCTCGGTGCTGTCCTCGTGTTCATTGGGAGGCCTCCTATGCCAACGCGGGACGGTTCAGCGCCGGAGCTGCTTCGCAGGTCCGGCGTTCATTGGTCGGCCAACCTGTTCTCCTGTTCGACGGCGTGTGCCGTGACCAGGTCGTCGCGGTCGTCTTCCAGTTCGTACCGCACCCAATGGAGGCGCCCGGCGAAAGTGAAGGGACCCTCGTAGGCATCGGTCACCGTTGGCCCCGCGTCCTTTCCGATGTCCATGCCGTACAGCGTCTCCCGGTAGGGCAACATCTCGATCGGGCCGCTTCCGATCTCTGTTCTGATGCCATCGTGGATGCAGGACAGAGCCGCTGTGCCGGCGAACGGGGCGGTCTTCGTGAAGGCGAGAACAAGGTCGAGCCGGCCTTCGGGTAGCGAGCGTTCGCCACGCACGTTGTACATCTCGCCGAGTCGGTTGTAGGTGAAGCAGAGGCGATCGTCCTGCACGAACAAGCTCAGCCCTGTTGTGCGGGCGCCGTAGGCAACGAGGACGCCGTCCTGGCCTGCGGCTCGACTCACCCGTGCGGTGACGGTGAACGATCGGTTGCGGATGTCCGGCGTCTTGCCCCGCTGCAGGTGTGGTGTGCCCGGGTAGAAGACGTGGATGCCGTCGGGGACCTCGTGGCCGGGTCGTCGGCCGAACCCGGGCCGGTCGTCGAGAGGCAGGACGTTGAACTTCCCCGCCTCGGTCCACCATCGGTTGACGAGCGCCTGGACCTTCTCGGGATGCGTGGCGGCCAGATCGAAGCACTCGGAGAAGTCCTCGTCCGTGTGGTACAGCGCCCAGTCGTCGTCCTCGAACGGTGTTCCCGGCTGGTGCATCGTCACCGCCTTCCAACCGTCGTGCCAGATGGCACGGTGACCGATCATCTCGTAGTACTGCGTCGTCTTCCTGGTCGGCGCGGACGGCGTGCCGAAGGTGTAGCGGAGGCTCGTGCCCTCGACCGGGAGTTGGGGAACCCCGCGGTAGACCTCCGGCGCCGCCACGCCGACACAATCGAGGATCGTGGGGAGCAGGTCGGTCACGTGGTGGTACTGGTCGCGGAGTCCTCCGGCGTCGGCGATGCCGTTTGGCCAGTGGACGATCAGCGGATCGCGGATACCGCCTTCGTAGGTGTTCTGCTTGTAGAACCGCAGCGGCGTGTTCCCGACCTGCGCCCACCCCCATGGGTAGTTGTTGTAGATGCCGGGTCCGCCGATCTCATCCAGCCGGTCAACCATGCTCTCGATCGGTGTCTCGATCCGGTTGAAGTAGGCCAGCTCGTTCAGTGTGCCGTGCTGTCCGCCCTCCTGGCTGGCGCCGTTGTCGGACACCAGCATCACGATCGTGTCGTCGAGCACACCGATCATCTCCAGGAAGTCCATCAGGCGGCCGACCTGGTGATCTGTGTGATCCAGGAATCCGGCGAACGCCTCCTGCATGCGCACGTAGACCGCCTTGTTGGCCTCGGGGAGGTCGTCCCACGCCTCGACGCCAGGGTTACGCGGCGCCAGGGTCGTACCCGCCGGGACCACACCAAGCTCGAGCTGTCGGTCGAACCACCTTTGTCTGACGGTGTCCCACCCGTCGTCGTACCGGCCGCGGTACTTCTCGACGTATTCGGGAGGCGCCTGGTGCGGAGAGTGTGTCGCGCCGAAGGCCAGGTAGGTGAAGAAGCGGTTGCCGGGTGCCGAGCCCTGCTGGGCCGTGATCATGCTGATGGCCTGATCGACGAGGTCCTCCGACAGGTGATAGCCGTCGCGAGCCGGTGGATCGATCGGATGGTTGTCGACGCTGAGCTCCGGCGAGAACTGGTCGGTGGCCGGTCCGAGGAAGCCGTAGTAGCGGTCGAAACCTCGCTGGAGGGGCCAGTTGTCCATCGGCCCGGCGGGAGAGCAGTCCTCGAGGGTCGCAAGATGCCACTTGCCGAGCGCGAAGGTTCCGTACCCGTGGTCGCGGAGGATCTCGGCCATCGTGGCCGCGCTCGGCGAGATGTAGCCGCGGGCGTTCGAGAACCCGTTGTCGGCGTTGGCGACCGACCGCATGCCGACCGAGTGATGATTGCGTCCGGTCAAGAGGCAGGCTCGGCTTGGCGAACAGAGCGCCGTTGTGTGGAAGTTCGTGTACCGGAGCCCCCCGGCTGCGAGTCGATCGATGTTCGGTGTCTCGATGTCGGAGCCGAAACAGCCGAGGTGAGCGAAACCCGTGTCGTCCAGCACGATCACGACCACGTTCGGCGCCCCGGGAGGCGGGCGCGTCGGTGGATCCCAGCCCGGAGTCGATTCGTCAATGGTGGCGCCCACCAGTGGGATGGTCATCGTTTGTCGCGCCTCTGATCCACAGGACTCAGCCGACCGGTTCATCGGCCGACGGCGCGGCGCTCATCGCTTCAAGCCAATGACGCAGGATGGCCCCGACCCGATCGTCGAGCTCTTCGACGCTGACGCCGAGGCGCTGGGAGAACGGCTCGCGAAACACCGCATAGCCCCGATGCAAGCTTGTCAGTGCGATGTGAAGCGCCTCGGCATCATGAGCCGGATCGAGATCGCCCCTCGCCATGTCTTGATGAAGGGCGTCGATCGAGCCCTCGAGGAGCGGCATCACGTCGACGCTCTCGTCGCGGTCGATGGCCAGAAGCGTGAGCAAGGTCCACCGCAGGGCGCCGGGCGCGGACAGATCCCGCATGCCGATCAACCAGCGCTCGACGAGTGGACGATCACCGAATTCGGTGAGCCTCGGGAGCGCCGCCTCCCAGTGCGCGGCGAGCGCGTGTCGAAGTAACTGCTGGCGTGAGCCGAAGTAGTGGTAGACGTTGCCACGGTTGACTCCGGCCACCTCGGCGACCTTTCGCAAGTTCAGCCCGGCGAGTATGCCCGTGTGGCTGATGAGGTCGACGGCGGCGTCAGAGAGCCGACGCTTGGTAGCCTCGCTTCCACGGAACGCATATTCATCGGCAGGCGCACTGGATTGGCCCGCTGGTGTCGAAGGCATCCGGCCGAACTTAGCACAACGCTAGGATGGGGCCGAGGGTCGAGAGCTCATCGGCGTTGAGCTGCGGACCAACCCGGACGTTGGTGGACCGTCGCCGTGGCGTGAGAGCTGGACCGTCGTCAAAAAGATTTGGTTGACTGGGCGGATACGGCGAGAGGGGCCACCATGATCCTGGACGAGCGACTCAACCGGGGAGACACCATCCTCCTGGACGGGGCCACGGGCACCGAGATCGCCAGGTTGGGCGGAGCGATGGACAGCGCGGCCTGGTGTGCACTGGCCAATCGGGACCACCCCGACGTCGTGCGTCGAGTGCACGAGGAGTATCTCCGGGCCGGTGCCGATCTGGTGACGGCCAACACCTTTGCCACCTGCCGTCATGTGCTGGCCGGGTCGGGGCTGGCCGACGAGTCCCCCAGCATCACCGCTCGTGCGGTGGAGCTCGCTCGCCAGGCGGTCGACGCAGTTGCGCCAGATCGTCCCGTGGCCGTGGCCGGCTCGATGTCGAACAACTACGCCTGGGTCCCCGGAACGATCAGCCCCGACCCGCGCTTTCTGCCAACCCAGGCCCAGGAGGCCGCCAACTACCGGGAGATGGCGGACGTGCTGGCGACGGCGGGCGTCGACGTGATCATCCTGGAGATGATGGCCGACGTTGAGAAGGCCAGCCTTGTGGCCGAGGCCGCAACGGCCACAGGCCTGCCGGTCTGGATCGGCATCAGCTGCTCGCGCCTGCCCGACGGCAGCGTTGCCGCCTGGGACCCGCATCTGGAGGAGTCGGGGAACGTTGCCAGCGATCACGAGCCCCAGGAGCCGCAACCGCTCGTTCCCGTCATCGACGCGCTGAGTGCCTTCGCCCCCCAGGTCATGGGCATCATGCACAGCACGGTTCAGGCAACGGGGCCAGGACTCGAGGTGCTCGGTCAACGGTGGTCTGGCCCGGTCATGGCCTACCCGGAGGCGCTCTACAGCCGGGTGGTCGAGCCGTCGGCGTTCACCGAGCACTGCCTCGGTTGGGTCGAGGCGGGGGTGCAGATCATCGGCGGGTGTTGCGGTACAACCATCGAACATGTCCGCTCCCTGTCCGCATGCCTGACGTCATGAGTTAAGCCGGTTTCCGGCTGGCCGGCCGGAGCTTGTCAATGTCGAGCCCAGCGTGCCTGCCGGACGTCCATCGACGGCGGTCGGGGCGACGTCGACCACCGGTTGGCCCGCGGATGACGATTCGATCGGTGTAGTCGGGTTCAAGGAGTGGCCGTAGTTGTCGACAGTCTGCTGGCGCCATGGGGTGACGTCGGTGGCATGCGCGCAGCTGTATCACGCGGGGGCCGCACCACTGTGGACGGGTTCATCCCCCACAACTAGCGTTGAGGGTATGCCTGGACGGGGTCACCGGCGGCGTATCGGCGCCGCGGTCGTCGGTTCGATGGCCGCCACCGTTGCAGCGGGAACCTTCGCCCTGGTCGCCCTGGACGCCGAAGCTCCAGTGCAGAACGACTCGGTCCATGTGGTGCCTGTCATCGAGTTGCCCGAGCCTCGGACCGATGGGGAAACCTCGTTCGAACAGGCGCTGCTCCAGCGGCGAGCGGAGCGTGACTTCCTGGACCAGCCGCTCTCTCTCAGCCAACTCGGGCAGTTGCTTTGGGCGGCCCAGGGCGAAACCGGCGACGGTCGTAACGCACCCTCCGCCGGAGCCCTCTACCCGCTCGAGATCTACATCGCCCACGCCGATGGCATCTACCACTACCGCCCCGCGGGCCACGAGGTGGCCGCGGTGTCGGCAGACGACATACGGGCCCCGCTGGCCGAAGCGGCGCTCGACCAGCGGGCCTTCCACTCTGCGCCGGCGGTGATCGTCATCGCCGGGGTAAACGAACGGATGGCGGTCAAGTACCGCAACCGAGCCGAACAGTATGTGCTGATCGAAGTCGGGCATGCCGGGCAGAACCTACTGATGCAGGCTGCTGTGCTCGGCATCGGTGCGGTGCCCACCGGGGCCTTTCACGACGATGACGTGGCCGAGCTGTTTAACCTTCCCGACGGCACCGAGCCGCTGTACCTCATTCCGGTTGGTTTGCCGGCATGAGCGAGCGTCGTCCCCGCCATCCGGCCCTGGTGGCCCGGATCGTGACACTCGGCGCGAGCATGGCGGCCGCTCTTGGGCTCGTGGGCCTTTTCGCCCGGAACAGTCAACAGGCAACCGCCGTTGACCCTGGCCGGCTGGTCGAGGTGCGGATCGGGGACGAGGTGGGCGATGACGAGGCAAGACGGGCGGTGGAGGCGTGGCTGGAGGGGCAGACCGACCTGACCACCGGTGGTGACCTGACGGTGGTGGACCTCCCGCCCGACACGATGAGCGAGCCCAGTTGAGCGGAACCGGCCTACTGCAGCGACATCGATGGCACGCGATGGGGTCGGCCGTCGAGATCCTGACCGTCGACGGCCCCCATGCTGTGGCCATCGGCGACGCGGTGCAGCGGTTGGAGTTGCTCGAACAGCGATGGAGCCGATTCATCGCGTCGAGCGAGGTGGCGCGGCTGAACCGGCATGCCGGTGGCCCGGTGGTGGTCTCGGCCGACACGCTGCTCCTGGTGCAACTGGCGTGCCGGGCCTGGCGGCGAACCGACGGTCGGTTCGACCCGACCGTCCTCGGTGCGGTCGAAGCGCTCGGCTACACCAGTAGCTTCGACCGGCTCGGTCCGACCACGCCAGACGGCCCCAACGGTCCGGTCGCCCGGCCGCCCGGTCCGACTGCAGCTTGTGGTGCGATAGTCATCGACCGCGCCCGGTCCACCGTCACCATGCCGCGCGGTATCGGGTTTGACCCGGGTGGGATCGGCAAGGGTCTGGCCGCCGACCTGGTCGGACAGCAGCTGAACGATGCCGGGGTCTCCGGGGGCTGCGTCAACGTCGGCGGGGACCTACGGGTGTGGGGGAGTGGCCCGGGAGGTCGCTGCTGGCGGATCGGCGTTGAGGGAGGGACGGTCGAGGTTACCGACGTCGGTGTGGCCACCAGCGGGAACGTTCGACGGTCCTGGCTGCGCGACGGCCGGCCGGTCCACCATCTGGTCGACCCGACGACGGCCGAGTCGACCAGCGGCGGGCCGTCCGTGGTGACCGTGGTCGCTCCGGCGGCGTGGCAGGCCGAGACCTGCGCAACCGCCCTCATGGTCCCCACCTCCAACTCCTTCAGGACCGACGCCGAGCGGTGGGGTGTACGGGCCTTCGTCTCGTGAACGACCAGTTCTGGTGGTTCGTCGTCCGGTCCACCGGACTGGTCGCACTGGTACTGCTTGCTGTCGGGGTGATTGGCGGCCTCCTCCTGTCCACCAGGGTTCTGGGCCGCCAGCCTCGACCCGATTGGGTTCTCGACTGGCATCGATTCGTCGGTGGGCTCACCGTCATCTTCGTCGCCCTGCATATGGCGGCCCTGCTGGCCGACTCCTACATCGAGTTCCGGGTGGTCGACCTGATCGTGCCCTTCGTGTCGAGCTGGCGTCCGTTCGCCGTCGGGCTCGGTGTACTGGCGTTCCACCTGTTGCTTGCGGTCGAGATCAGTTCGCTGGTCAGACGGCGCCTGTCGGGCACCGTCTGGCGGCGGATCCACTACGTGAGCCTTCCCGCTTTTGTGCTGTCGACCCTCCATCTTCTGCTGGCCGGGGAAGACGCCTCGAACACCCTGGTGCTGCTCGGCGTCGGCATGCTGGTCGGTGTGATCGCCGTGTTGTCGTTCGTGCGATTTCGCCACGGTCGAAACGCCGTGCCGGTCGACAGCTGACTGCGGGACCAGTCACGTCCTTGGGTCGGGATTTCGCGTCGTGGTGGTCGATGGTGCCGGTCGCGACGCGCTCGCCGGGTGGAGCGTTGCAGGCCGCAGCCACCGCGTGAGGTGGCTCCGGCAGTCACAACCACGGTTGCTATCGTTTCGCCCGTGGGTATCCAGCAGATTCGGGAGGCGATACGGGCCCATCCTGCAAACGTCTCCTACACCGAGCGTGGCATCGCGCCGCTCTTCACCGCATCCCGGCGGTCGAAGCTGGTGATCATCGGTCAGGCCCCCGGGAGCAGGGCCGAAGCTTCGGGAATTCCGTGGGACGACAAGAGCGGCGAAACGCTTCGGGAATGGCTGGGTGTCAGCGACGAGCAGTTCTATGACCCAGATGTCATTTCGTTGCTGCCGATGGACTTCTATTTCCCGGGGAAGGGCAAAACGGGTGACCTGCCGCCGCGAAAGGACTTTGCGCCGCTGTGGCATCCGCAACTGCTCGCGGAGATGCCAAACATCGGGCTGCGGATCCTCATCGGGGCCTACGCCCAGGCGCACTATCTCGGTGACCGACAGGAGCGAAACCTCACCGAGACCGTCAGGTCGGCGACGAGCTACCTGCCCGACTTCTTTCCGATCGTGCATCCGTCGCCGCTCAACTTCCGCTGGCAGAAGAAGAATCCGTGGTTCGCCGAAGAGGTGCTCCCGAGGATGCGGTCACTCGTCGCCGAGGTGATCGATCGTTAGCGATGCTTGTCGTGCGCCGGATCTCTATCGAAACGGCGTGGCCGGATTGAGCAGGCCCGGTCGGTGATCGAACGCTTCGAGGTCGGTCCACTCGCCGACCGCGGCGTGGTTCACCCGCACTTCGGTGATTGCGATCAGAATCGAGCGTTCTGACATCGCGTCGTCCGGCGGTGACGGCTCGGTTGCGCCCCGGCCGGTCACCTGCAGGGTGCGCCCGGTCCGGAGATCGACCGTGGTGAGCGCGACACGGTCATCGAGCAGCAGGTTGCCAAGCGTGTTGAACATGCCGTTGCCGAGGTACTCGGGGACAAGCAGCATGGTGTCGTCGACGACCGACACGAACCCGGCCGGACCGCCGCGATGGGTGGCGTCGGCACCGTGCTCGGTGTGGTGGCTGCCCAGATAGATCGTGTCGCTGGCGGCGAGTTGCTCGCGATCGGCCTGCGTGAGCGAGGTCCGGACGTCCGAACCTTCACCCACTGCGGTGGCCGCCGCCGCACCCGCCGAGTGTGCCCGCTTACAGATGTACTTGGTGCAGAGCCCGAAGTTGCGGTGCATCGTGTATCGGATAGCGCCGTCGTCAAGCGTTGCCCGACCGAGCGACTTCGCGCGGCGACGCCGGGACGGACAGAAGTACAGCACGCCAAGCTCGCCGGTGGCCTCGACGTTGTCGAGCAACGGATCGCCGTCGGCAACCTCGGGCCGCACGAGCACCGTCGTTCTGTCGACCACCTCGAACAAACCACCCGCCGGAGCAAACAGCGGTGACACCCACGGGCGGCCGCCGCCATCGATGGAGGTGGCGACCGAGAACGTCAACCCATCCACGAACCGCACCTCGTTATCGCTCAGCTCCGGGCGGAACGCACGCTCGACGCCGACATCGAACGCATCGGTGTCGACGCCGAAGTCGGCCTGGAATGCGACCTCCCCGGGGTGGAAGTTGCGGTACCTCTTGGCTCCCATCTACTTCTCCTCCGGGCGTTCGGTCGGTCTGAACGCTCGCTGACCCTCGCTGCTGACAACGGTAGCGACTGCGTGATGTCCGCCCGCCCAAGGCGCCTCGCTGTCAGGCCTCCGGCGCCGGATTCCTTCCGTTCGCTCCGCCGGGATAACCCGGGCTGGCGCCGTGAGGCTCGTGGCCATCGCCGGCGGCTTCCGCGGCAGCGAGGCCCTGTTCGTACTGGAAAGGGGAGATCCCCCCTCGTTCCCAGGCGGTGACCGAGCCGGCTTCCCAGGCCTCCTGGCTCTTCGGGACGATGTGGAAGCGCCGACGCAGGTCCTCCAGCGGTTGGTCGGCCAGGGAGAACCAATCGACTGAGAGGAGGTCGTCGCCGCCGGCGCGGGTGCCACACAGGAAACCCCGGCGCATCGCGTCGCCCATGCGGACGGCCATGGCCTGGCCGTCGGCGGAGAAGTGTCCGGTGTCGGCCTCGAAGAGCCCGGCCCCGGTGGCGAGGTGGCCCGACTCGAACAGACTGAGCACCATGGCCTGGAGGGAGAAGGCCCGAGCGTCCTCGTTAGCCATCGAGATGAAGCTGAAGACCTCGATCTCGCTTGCGACCGTGCTGCCGTAGTCGGCCAGCACGTGGACCCAGTCGTGTTGGGCCAGCAGTGGGGGCGCCGAGCCGGGCTGTCCGGGGAAGGCAAACCCCCGCGCCCGGTAGAAGTCGTAGACGCCGCGGCCGAGCGATCGATGCGGACAGTCACCGAGCGCGGTCCATCGGGCCGCCAGAGCCGGATCATCCTCCACGATCTCCCAGGCCGACTCCAGCGTGCTCACACCGGCTCCAGCGGCGGACTCGGCGGTCCATGCTCCTTCGTATCCGGAGCGTTGGAAGTCGGCGAGCGCGGCGGCCCGCGAGCCGATGGCCAGCTGTTCGGTGACGTCGAGCATGTCGTCGGTGATGCCCAGCGCAGCCGCATACTCCTCGAGTCGGTCGTGGATCTCGGCCGGGATCTCCTCCAGGAGGAGCGCCCCGATCATCATCACGTGCAGGATGCGCCGTCGCCACGGTTCGGCTCGGTCGGCCATGGCTTCGGCCAGCCCCGTCGGGCCGATGTCGGGGAGCTCGTCGAGCTCGAACGACCGGCCGGTCATGGAGCGGGTGATCGCCGCAACGGTCACGAGCTGGATCGGGTTGATCCGTTCCGGACCGCCAAGTGCGTCAACCAGGGCGCCGCTGACCGCTCGCACTTCGTGATCGCTCGGATCGTCCCAGTTCGCATCCGCTATCGACGGTGGCTGAGGTCGGAGGCCGGTCATCGTGCGGCGATCCCATCGAGGGCGTGACGAAGCGCAGAAACGGTGTCGGCCTCGTCGAGAGTCTCGACGATTGTAACATCCGGACCCTGGGTCTGATGGACGAGGTTCCGGTAGTCATCGAGCGTCCAGCCGGCGGTTGCCGCGTTGCTTCCCGGAATGGAAGCGCCTGCTGCCTCGAATCGGCACGCCCCGGGAGCGAAGTAGACGACGGACCAACGCTCGCTGTTCAGCCTCGCGACGAAATCGTCGTCGGTGGTCGTCGCAACGTACTCGGGTCCGCCCAGCAGCGGGGGGATCGCTCGGGCCGCCCGAGCCGCCATGACGGGGTCACACGCCCGGGCCAGGATTCTCTGCCCGGTGTGGTCGGGCAGGGGAGCGGAGGCAAGCGTGACGTGGTCGAAGCGCCCGGCGGCGAAGTCGGCGTTTGCCTGCTCGATTTCGGCTCGGGTGTTCATGACAAAGGGTCCGCCCAGGACCACGGGCTCATCGATGGGTTTGCCGGCGAGGACAAGTACGTCGGCCGGATCGCCGGTGGTTTCGAGGACAACGACGCCATCGTCCTGGGCAAGCGTCGCGGTCTCGAACTGCGAAACGTCCCGTCCGTTGACGGCTGCGCGACCCCGCATGACGTACACGACGACATTCCAGGTGGGATCCAGTTCGTCGAGAACGACGGACCCTGCGGCGGAGGCCTGGAGCCTGACAATGGTGGTCGGCTGGGTGGTCTGGAGCGGACTTCGCCGTCCCGCGACCTCACCGGTGATGACTTCGAGGGTTGCATGGTCGAGCTCGATGATCGGCTTGTCACCGGCGTGTGCCGATTCGATTGCCGGCGGGTTCATCTTGGTCGCCGCGGGCATGTTGACCCACAGCTGGACCTCGTGGAAGGTATGGGTGTCCGGGTCGGCGGCCATGTCGCCGCCGTGTTGGATGCCGGACCCGGCAATCATGTTCTGGGTTGAGCCCGTCGCAAGCGTCTCGCGGAAACCGGCTGAGTCGACGTGATGCATCACACCCTCGAACATCATCGTGAGCGTCTCGAACCCTCGGTGAGGGTGCATGTGGCCGTCGACGAAGAAGTCTTCGTTGAGCGTCTCCGGACCGATGTGGTCAAGCAGGACAAACGGGTCGACCACGCCGAGGTCGCGGGTCGGCACTGCCCGCTGACCTCGAACGCCGGGGACGACGCCGTCTAAACGGTCGTGACCGGTGACGCTCCGGACGGCTCTGGTGGCGATGGTGTTGGTGTGGTCGGTCATGATCTCCTCCGGTCGTTGTCAGGGCAGGTCTCGTTTGATGCGGCGCACGGCGGCACCCTCCGGCTATGAGTCCGGGTGGTCCGGTCGGTTGCTTCGGTTGGGGCTCTGGCGCGGCGCCGGATCGGGTGCCAGGGCAATAGGTGTGTACACAACTAATAGTAAGTGTTTAGACAATGATTGTCAACACAACTAATTGCACGACTAATCACGCACCGAGTCACACAACGAATCACACAACGAATCACCCAATGTGGTGCGCTCGTGAGCTCCACAGCTCCCGCCGCTCATCGAGTTGGTGCGCCCAGCGACCCGACCCCCGACCACGCTGGGAGGTCTGGCGTTGGAACGTGGCGGCCGGCGGGCTATTGGATACTCACGTGACCCTTTTGGCAGTCGAGTTCGACGGTGAGGGGTCGTGGTTCCTGCTCGAGTTCGATGTCGGTTGCGGCGTGCAGTCCGAGCAGGCGATGGAGCTGCTGAATGTCTGGATTGCCGCTTCCTACTCGTAGGGTACGAAGCCGGAGTTCGGCGGTGAGGCGCTCGTCCATGCCCATGCGGTCGTTCCACTCGATCAGCCGCGGCACGGCGCCATCGAAGGCATGGGCGGCGAACTGGGCGTTGCGAAAGGCGGCTGCCTCGGTTCGTTCCCATTCGTCGATCATCAGCGCGCCCTCATGCCCGGCTTCACCAAGATCGCGGAGCATGCCCGGAAGGTCGTTGACCCGGACGAACCAGGTGAGCAGCCGCGGCTGGTCAAGGCCGACGAGCAGATCGTGGAAGACGTTCCGCGGCCCGTCATAGGCGGGGTTCGGTCCATAGATCTCGAAGAACGCACCATCGCCCAGTCCGACCGCGGCGCTTCGTGTCGGGTAACCGGAGTGCTGCGGCATCGAGCCGATCTTCGCCCGGACGCCGGTCAGCGAGTGGAGTGTGTCGATCGCAGCGTCGGTATCCGCCGTACCCCAGACGATATGGTCCACGAACCGCTCGGCCGCCAATGGCACCGCCCGCTTCGAAGCGTCGGTTGGGGGTTCGGTGTGGTCAGCCATGTGGGACTCCCTGTGGTGATCGGTGTGGATCGGCGAGCAGTGAGACGACCTCGTCGGCGGTCCCCCACGAGAGGGACAGTCCAAGCCCGCCGTGGCCGTAGTTGTGAACCAGTGTTCGTCCGTTCGCAGGGGTCTCCGCTTCAACCCGCACTGTGCTGCGTAGGGGACGCACGCCGGCGTTTGTGCCGATCCTGGGGCACGCTGCGAGATCCGGTCGAGCAAGGTCGAGCATGTTGAGCAGTTCCGTCTCGATCGTCGGATCCGCAGCGTTGTCGTCTCGGTCGAGGACCGACGCTCCGCCTATCAGGATGCGATCGCCATGGGGCATCCAGGAGATCCATCGACGCTCTGCCGGCATCTCCATGAAGTGGTGGTCGAGCCCGACGTTGTTACCGACAACGACGTGCATCCCCCAGTCCGCCCGCAGATCGGGATCGTCGACGAGGCGTTGTGCGCCGATCCCGCAGCAGTTGACGACTGCGTCGGCGTCAATCGACTCGAAGTCGTCGACCAGTCCGATGGTGAGTTGTGCACCGGCCCCAGCAAGGCGGTCGACGAGGTAGGGGAGGTACAGC
>JBCCGJ010000151.1:0-13673 GCA_039029335.1 Actinomycetota bacterium
CAGCGGGGATGACGATGGGGACGACGGCGTCACCGTTTGGGCGGTCAACGACTCGGGGAACGCCGCCGGGTTGTACGCCGTCGGGTCCGACGGGACGGAGCGGGGTTTCTTCCCGCTGGTCGATGGGGCGGGCGCAGCGGTGGAGAACCGCGACGTGGAGGACCTCGCCATCCACGACGGTGTGCTCCATGTGGCCGACATCGGGGACAACAATGCGGTCCGTGAGACGGTGACCATCCACCTGGTCCCCGAACCGACGGTGACCGGCGTGGCGGCAGGGGACGCCACCGTGGCCCGCACGCTCACCATCACCTACCAGACCGGCCCGGTCGACGCCGAGGCGTTCCTGGTGGACCCGCTGACCGGTCAGCTGGTGATCCTGGACAAGGACCTCTCGACCACGGAGACCACCATCTTCACCGTTGATCCACCGTTCTCCGACCAGCCGATGGAGGCGGTCGTTGCCGGGACGTTCGATCTGGCCGAGCAGGAGAGCGTCCATCGGGAGTTGGTCGCCGCCGCCTTGATCTTCCCCGCCGCGGTGACCGCGGCCGACATCACGCCGGACGGGACGCTGATCGCCGTGCGGACCTACGGGACCGTGTGGCTGTTCCCACGCTCAGCGGGCCAGTCGGTGGCCGAGGCGTTGACCAACACGCCCTGCGAGTCCGGTGGCGCCCGCGAGGGTCAGGGCGAGTCGCTGGCGTTCCTCGGAGACCGGACCACCGATGCCTCCGGCGTGACCGAGGTCCGGTTCCTCACCGTCAGTGAAGGGCAGTTCCGGCCGGTGAACATCACCACCGTCGAACTCGGCTAGTCACCGCCGCCACGTAGACTGAGCGGGTGGAGCTCCCGCTGTTCGATCAGGTGGCGGACGTGGTCCGTTCGCTCACGCCGGAGGAACTCGGCGAGCTGCGTATGCGGGCCCACCGCCGTGGTATCAAGGTGTGGTTCAACACCGAGAAGCCGCCCCGGGAGCACTACGAGGCCCAGCTTCTGGCCCGACGCCACGTCGACGGCGGTGACGGGATGGCGCTGGAGATCGGCTTCCACGCCGAGAACCGGGAGACCGAGAAAAACGCCGCGGCCATCGACGACATCCTCCGGACGGAGAAGACCTGGCGGAAGATTCTCGGCCGGGACGCCGAGGTCGGTGCCTTCTACGGAGCCGACAATTGGCGCAGGGTCTCCGAGGCCTGGTTGGAACCGGACCTCGAAGACCCCGAGTTGACCTTTGAAGTGGCCAGCAGGCTGGTCGACTACCTGGAGGCCATCGAACCGGCCCGCCGCTGACGGTTTGGGCGGCCACGACCGGCGGGTCACCGTCGATCGGCTGTGAACCCGCCGGCCTTGTGGGCCGCCGGTGGCCTATCCGTCGGCCGGGGTGTCTCCGCCGCCGGCCGCCGACGCCGCGGGGGCGGCGATGGACGGGCCGCTACCGGCCGGGGGTGGAGCCGGCGGTGTCGCACCACCGGCGGGCGGGGGCGGAGGCGGCGGTTGGTTGGCCGCACGCCGAGCCTCGTTGCGGGGCCGGAGCACCCGGCGCCACAGCTGCCACAGCAGCCAGCAGATCGGACCGAGAACCAGCAGCGGCAGCAGCAGGAACCCGATCGTCACCGTCAGGGCGATCCACAACCCCCGCAGGATGTCGGCGCCGACCGAGAGGCCGTCCCCGAAGCCCGGCGGATCGTCTGACTCGAACGTACGGACCTCGTAACCCACCTGGGTGGTCACCGACGGACCGGCCTGCTCGGTGGTCACGCCGTCGGTCGGGATGGCGGTGGCCGTCGTCCGCAGCCGCAGGTCCCGCTCGGGCCGGATCTCGAACGCCACCAGTGCGCTCTGGCCCGGCGGGAGCTGGTCGATCTCACCGAACACCGGGATCAGGTCCCCCTGGTTGTCCGGGCCGATCTCCAGCACGGTGTCGGAGATCTCGATGTTGGTCAGGGTCTGGTCGCCGTTGTTGATCACGTCGAAGCAGACGGTGACGTCACTGCCCGCCTCAACCGATGACCCAGGGCCGGGACAGGAAGTACCGCCGTTATGACCCTCGTAGGAGGAGATCTCGACGACCAACTGATTCTCCACCCGATCCTGAGTGAGGGTCAGGGTGATCGTTGCCAGGTCGACCCGATCCTCCAAGGTCCGGAGCTGGCCCCGCATGACCTCCAGGTCACTCTCCCGGTCGAGGAGCAGCCGCTCGAGCTCGGCGTAGTCCTCCAGGGTCTGGGAGCCGCTCAGGGCTTCGCGAAGCCGCGCCACGCCAAGCTCGGCAACCTCGATCCGGCTGCTGAGATCAACGATCCGCTCGGTGACGTCGTCGGTGGTGACCGACTGGTTGCGCAGCTCCCCGACCGAACCGAGCGCCTCCAGCGCCTGGTTGAAGTCGTCCGGGAGGACCTTGAAGATCAGCTCCGAGCGGGCCTGCGCACCGCCCGTGGTGTTTTGACCGAACAGGAATCCGCCGAGGTTCTCCACGATCGTGGTGGCCTCTGCGCTGGCCGCGGCAACGTCATCAACCTCGACCTGAACGAACGCGGTGAAGATCAGCTTCCGGCCGAGGTCCGCTGCGGTCGGGGTGACCCGGGTGCCCCCGGCCCCGAGCGAGCCGTCACCGCCATCGTCACCCGCGGCGGTGTCACGGTCGGCGTCAGCCGTTCCGTCCTCCTCCATGGCGTCCTCGTCCTCCATGGCGTCCTCGGCGGGAGCCGAAGCAGAAGCGGAAAATCCCCCGGTTTCGCCATCGTCGGCGGCGCCAAGAGAGGTGTTCTGGTCACCGGAGTCCTCGGACTCGAACGAGCCCGCCTCGGTATCGCTGTCGTCGCTGCCGGTACTGCAGGCCGAGATGACAAACAGCAGTGCCACCACGGTCACCAGCCAGGCCGGTATCCCGAACGGTCGCCTCTGCATCCCGGCCGCACCGGTCATCCGCCCGGGCACGCCGTTGCTGCCCCGTTCCCTCGCTAACGCCCTCATCGCGTGTCCCTTTCCTGTGTGTCTCGATCCGGTCCACGTGCCGCACACGCGGCCGGAACGCCGTACGGAGAGGTGTGACGGACAGTCCAGTCCACGGGTTCCCACAACGCCATGGGCGTAACCCAATCGACACGGCCATGACCGGATTCGACCGAGGCGCAACAGGTTTGCAACAGATCTGCGGCCGGAGCGTGGCACAAGGCTCATTCGCAACAAATCGTCAAGGTTCGCGGGCCGCCATCGTTGCGGATCGGATGCACCGCATTTCGTAGAAATCCCCACAGATCAACCTCGGGGACAGCAAACGATGCAGCAACTACTGGACATTCTCGACGATCGGCTGGAGGTGGGGGATGCCGTCCTTACCGGTGGCGTTGACCCGATTTCGCTGATGATCCGGATCGGGACCCGGTCCCGATTCAGTCATATGGCGGTGGTCACGGGCCCCGGCCAGCTGACCGAGGCATACGACTATGCGTTCAACCCGGACGAGTCCGACGACGGCATCTACGGTCTGTCGTTTTCCGACTATGCAGCACGGGCCACCACCGCCCGCCACTTCCAGATACTCCGACCGATCGGCATCGATCGGGAACGGGTGGCCAACACCGCGGCGTATCTCCGGAGCCACTCCCCCGGCTTCCCCGGGGTCGGCATGCTGTGCCTTGCGCTGTGCGGACTGTCCACCCCATTTCTCCAAGCCCTCCCCGATGCCGCCGGCCGCAGCGCCACCGGCAGACAGATCCGGCTTGCCGGGGACGGGGTCCGGCGGATGCACTGCGCGGAGACCGCAACCCGGATCTACCACGAGGCCGGCCTGCCGATCCGGTTCGAGAACCCTCGGCTGACCTACCACATCCGCCAACTGGTCGACGAGGAACCAACGACCGAGCTGGCCGCCCTGCCGACGATCGACCGGACCGCAAGCCGGGGCAGTTGGCCCGGCGGTGGGATCCGACAGCTGCGGCGGAACGCCGGCAGGACGATCACCGCGGTCCGCCGGACCGTTCAGGAACGGTCCACCGCCGCCGACCCGGTGGATCTTGCCGACCTGATCCTTCCCGGTGACTTCCTGCGAGCGTCCCCATTCGACAAGATCGGCCGGTTCCGCTGGAACGGCTCGGGCTGGATCGAAGTCCCGACCACCCAGTTCGCCCTGGACGGCAGGCAGCCGGCGAAACCGGTGGTCACCGCGGCCTAGGTACCCCGGGGCCCCGCACCGTGGCGGTGCGCGGGCGACGGCGGCCGCGGACGCGGACGGCGGACGGCGGACGGGCGACACCACCGCTGAGCGGCCGAGCACGGGTCACCGCCGAGTGGCCTGACCGGGACAGGTGAAGCTGACCGTGCATCAGACGCACCGGCTCGATAGGGGCAGGCGGCTGGAGTTCGCCCGTCCTCGCCGTCGGCCTAGGTGGCGGAGGCGGCCCCGGTGCCTGCAACAGGCTCGGACCTCGGAGGGAGCCGAAGGACCGCGGCAACAGCCAGGAGGACAACCACCCCGCCGACCATCTGCACCGGGGTGAACGGCTCGTCGTGGACCAGCCAGGCGAGGCCGACGGCCACCAGATGCATGGACTGGATGTAGAGCGACGATCGGGCCGCCTCGATGTAGCCGTGGACCCAGCTCATCAGCACGTGTCCGAACACACCGGTCACATACGCCAGGATCAGCAGCCAGAACACGTCGGTCCGATCAACCTCGGCCAGCTCGTCACCGGTGACCACAAACACCGCACAGCTCAGTGCTGCGGCCAGGGACCACAGGTTGATCCCGGCCATCCACTCCACCGGGTCGACGTCCACGGTTGACCGGGCGAGTCTGGTCAGCACGAAGTAGACGCTGAACGTCAGGAGTGCGGCGATGCAATAGGCCAGACCAAGCGGGGAGGCCCGGAACTCCTGCCCGGCCCCCAGAATGACCGCCGCCGCGCCCAGCACACCCACCAGCGTCCATGCCACGTGAACGGCGGTCGGCCGCTCGTCGAACATCGGCCCCGCGACCAGCAGCAGCAGGGCGGGTTGCAGCGCGATCGTGACCGCCAGGACCGCGATCGTCACCTCCTGCACTGCGGCAAAGACAAAGATCAGATTGATGCCGAACGCGATGCCGGGCAGGGCGGTCTTGCGGACGATCGGCATGGTGAGCCTGCCGTCCCGAAGTCGGACCAGCACGTACAGCAGCGGCACCGCAAGGCCGAAACGCAGCACCGTGCCAACCATCGGGTGGACGGTCACCAACTTGGTGACAACCGGGCCGGCACCCCAGCTGAGGATGACCAGCCCAAGGGTCATCAGCGGCAACCCCGGCCGCACCGCGGTGTGATCCGGCCTGGTCTCCATCGCGGTCATGGTTTTCTTCCGGTCATCGGTTCACACTGCGGGCTTCGGTTCACTTCGGTCTTCGGTTGACTTCGGTCTTCGGTTGACTGCGGTCATCGGTTCACTGCGGTCCTGGGCTCACCAGCCTCCCAACCTAGGGCGCCACCGGATCCGGTGTACAAACGGTGGCCGGACAGACCTCGGCGCATACGCTGCCCGTATGAGCGACGAGCAGACCGTGTACGAAGCGGTCGGTGGGGACCCCTTCTTCCACGGCCTGGCCGAACGGTTCTACGAGGGTGTCGCCCAGGACCCCGAGCTCTTGGCGATGTACCCCAATCCGGATGATCTCACGGATGCGATCGACCATCTGGCGCTGTTCCTCATTCAGTACTGGGGCGGGCCAACCACCTACAGCGACAGTCGCGGCCACCCCCGGCTTCGCATGCGACACATGCCGTTTGCCATCGGCCAACGGGAGCGGGACGCCTGGGTCCATCACATGACAAACGCCGTGCTGACCGCGCCGGACCTTGATGAGGCGATCACCGCACGGTTCCTCGACTACTTCACGATGGCCGCCGACCACCTCATCAACCACGCCAACTGACGGACGGGGCCGAACGGTTCGACCCAACGGCGAGCCGTTCGCCACGGTTACTCGGTGTGGCCCCGGTCGGGCCTGGCGGCCGCGGAGGCGGGCGACGTTACCGGACGATTTGCAGTTCGATCCGCCGGTTCTGGGCCCGACCGTCGCGTGTGCTGTTGTCCGCGACCGGATCGGAGGATCCGACCCCGGTGGTCTGGATGCCGGAATCGACAACGCCGGCGGCGATCAGGGCGTCCCTCACGGCGGCGGCTCGATCCTGCGACAGCTGAAGGTTCAGCTGCTCGTCACCGGTGGCATCGGTGTGGCCGATGATCGTGACCCCCCAGTCCGGCCTGGCGATCAACACCTGGGCCAGGGTCTCGACCGACGCAAGACCGGTGTCGGAGAGCTGGGCGCTGCTGATGGCAAAGAGGTCACCGGTCATGGTGAACTGCCCGCTGGGGGCCGGCGAGTCGGGGACGATCGAAAGGTCGTTTGTGACCTCGACAAGACCCTGGGCCACAAGGTCGTTGAACTCCATCGACAGGAAGTCGAAGGCGACCTGATCGGCGACCTCACCCGTGAGGATCAACGAGCCGGGTTCGACGGTTGCGCCGGCACCGGGACCGGCCGGATCGAAGAGGACCGCGCCGGCAGCCGTCAGGTCGGCGCCGTCCACCTCTTCTGACAGCTGAGCTCGGATGGTGAATGCGCCGCTGGGGTCCAGGATCTCCACGTAGTGTCCGGCCGGGTCGGCGACGATGGCGGCCATCTCAACCGGGCCGACCGGTGTGCAGCCGATACCCGCGTTCTCCAACCAACCCAAATCGACCAGGGCGGTTCCCTGGATGCCCACGGGGCCGACGTTGATGAACCCCTGGAACGGTGTGCCGATGTTCTGGGCGGTGACGTTGTAGCAGACCTCGCCGTCGTCAGGATTGAACCGGAGCTCGGCTATGCCGGTTGCGCTGGACCTGGCCTGGGGGTCCCGGAGGGCAAGGTCGATCGCCATCGGGTCGAGGCTCTGGGCGGTCAGCTGCTGGGTGTCCTCGGTATCGAGGAACGCACCGTCCTCCACGGTGGTCGTCTCCGTTCCGCTGGTGGCGAACGCCGCCTGATCGTCAGCCGTGTCGTCGCGGAGCAGGAACCAGTACACGGCGCCGCCGATGAGCCCGATCAGCGCCAACGCACCGAGAATCGCCGGCAGCGGGCTTCGTTCGACGTCCGGCAGCGGTGTGTCCAGGAAGTCGGCGGCCCGATCCAGCTCCTCAAGATCCAACTGGCCGGTGATGGAGGCGACGGACATCACCGGCTCGCGGACCGCGGTACCGGCACCGCCGGACCGGACGGCCGTGGTCGACCCGGAATGCCGCATCGAACCCGTGCCGGTCAACTCGGCGGAGCGGGTCAGCTCACGCGGCCCCGAAAGTTCGGCGGATCGACTTGCGGCGGCGACCGTGGCAAGCGAGCCCCGTTCCACCGCCTGACGCCCGGCCCCGCCGCCGTCAGCGCCACCAACGTCACCGCCGGCTGCCCGGTCATGCCGGGAGACCGGGAGCGGATACCCGGCTTCGACGGCTTCCGGAAGGCGCTGCCGTCCGGCGGCCACCTGCTGATCCACAACCGGCGGTGCCTCGGTGTCGCCGGTGGCCTCCAGCCAGGGTCCCCATCCGGCGTTGACCAGATCGCTCTGTTCTCTGGCCAGGATGGCCAGGAGTGACTGCCGATCGATGCGGCTGCCGTAGCGATCCGCAATGGAGGCCATCAGGGCCCACGCCGCAGGGGGCAGCAGTTGGCTTGCGCTCCGGTCGCTGATGCCGATCTCCCCCGATATGACCGAGGCCACCTGAGGGCGCCGGTCTCCGAGCAGCATCTCCACCAGTTCGGAGCCAACCGGCTCGTACCGACGGGACTCGATCGTTCGACCCATGTCGCCGAGTGCGTCGGTGTCGATCGTTCGCAGGATCTTCAGCAGGCTGACCGAACGAGCGGGATCGGCGGCCCAGTTGCAGAGGTCGGCGATGAAGACCGGCACGCCGAGGACGGCACCATTTCCCGCGGTCTTCTCCGAGTTGATGCGAAACTGACCGGCCAGAGATCGGGTGGAGGGGCGGCTCTCCAAAACCCCAACGACCTCTTCGAAAAGCTCAGCCATCTCATCTCCGGAACGGGGGCGCGTCGTCGCGGGCCTCCGTAACTCTAGCGTAACCATAAAGGCGAATCTTGAACCTTGTCTATGGTAGGGGCCAACTATCCATCGCAACGCCGCGTAGCCACGACCACCAACGCACGAGATTTGAGCAAACGCTTGTGTTCTAGGGCGTGGGCGGAAACCGGCGCCATTACGATCCACAGTGTTCTCCACAGGGACAAGCACGGGGATCCAGCGCCGCCATCAACCATCTCGGCAGCAGCAACAATCCACCTATGAAAATAAAGTTACGAAACGGGCGTTCGGGAATTTGATCGCTCCGCAAACCAACCGGCGGACCACCTCGCTGGACTTCACGCCGAAGCAGCGGATGACCCGCTGGTATGAGCCACTTGCCATGTTCCGGCTCCTGCTGCGCATCTGGTCCACCCGGCAGCTGACGAAGCAGCGCGACCAGGCGGACGAGCAACCCGTCATCACCCGGGACTACGCGTCGGAGACCGGGGATTTCTGGTTCGACTACGTGGCCGACCTCGGCGACGCTTTCGATCCGACGATGTGTGTGGCGTGGCATCTCGGCCGCCGCGAGCTGCGACGAGCGGACATCGATCCCCGGTTGACGCTCGACCCGGCGCTTCGAGGCCCGATGCCCGGCGCCCTACCGATGCCCGAGCCCCCCGAGGACGACATCCCCGAGGTACTCCCCCGCGGCAGGCTCCTGCTGATGGGGGGCGACGAGGTGTATCCCGACGGTTCCATCGCCAGGTATCGCAACCAGGTGGTCGGCCCGTATCAACTGGCGTTCGAAGGCGCCGAGAGCACAAACGGGGACGACAAGCACGGCGCCGCCGACGACAGCGACAGCGCCAACGGCGGCGACAACGACAGAGACAACGGCAGTGACAACAAGAGCGAGCAGGGCGAGGACGCCCCCGATCTGCTGGCCCTGCCGGCGAATCACGACTGGTACGGCGGGCTCGGGCCGTTCAGCGACACGTTCTGCCGCGGTCGCGACATCGGGGGTTGGCGCACCACGCAGGGCTGCTCCTGGTGGGCGGCCCGCCTGGCCCACGGCTGGTGGGTATGGGGGGTGGACACGGCGCTGGACGGCACCGTGAACGATGCCCAGTACCAGTACTTCCGCAGGGTTCGCCGGGAGATGTCGATCGACGACCGATTGATCGTCTGCCTCCCCGTACCGGTGTGGCGACTCAGAGAGCGCTACATCGACCGGTACGACAACCTCGGCCGATTCTTCCTCTGCCTCGGTGTCGAGCCGGAGGTGTACCTCTCCGGTGACTACCACATCGCCGCCCTGCACCGCCGGGACGGTCCCGACGCCGTGCCGGAGTGGCACGTCACCAGTGGCGGCGGTGGCGCCTTCCAACATCCCGTGCACAACCTGGACCGTCGAATCCCGAACCAGTACGGCGGGCTGCCGGAGCCGACGGTGGCGGACGCCGCCCCGCTCAACCTCATCGCCACCTGGCCGTCGAACGCGGAGAGCCGGGAGGGAACCGGCGGCTGGTGGCACATCCTGTTCGATCGGGCGGCCGTCTCGCTGATCGCCACCCTGGCGGCGATCCAGCTGCCGTTTCTGTGGCTGGCCGGCGTGGACAACAGAACTCCGGCGGACAACAGCCGGTCGGTCGGCCAAACCCTGGCCGACCAACTCTGGCCCACCGGTGCGCTGTTCAGCCTCGCCCTGATCGCCAGTGCGATGTTCGGCCTGGCCAGGGCCACCAGCAACAGCCGGGGCGCGATGTCGTGGGCCAGGGCGGTCGGGTTCGGCCACGGTGTGGTCCAGTCCGTGGTCTTCGCCGCCTCCTGGTTGGTCGGCAACCTCCTGGTCAGACGGGCGGGGGCCGCCGGGTCGGATCCCCCGGCCCCCGATCCACTGACCGCTTCGCCAAGTGTCTGGGTGACGTGGCTCATCCTGGTGGCCGTCGCCGCCGGAGCCGGGGTGCTGGCGATCGTGGTCCTCGGCAGCTACCTCCGCTTCGCCAACCGACAGTTTCGGATGCACGACAACGAGTCGTATTCCGCCCGGCACTCCGGCGACAACCGAAACTTCGCCCGGTTCCGCATCGCCCCGGACGGCAGCCTGTCGTGCTACCTGATCGCGTTCCGCCACACGGGAAGTCGATGGGCCGATGCGTTCCGATCTGGCAGCCCGGTCCCGCCGGAGGACACCTCCGATCCGGAGTTGATCAACGTCCGGTTCCGCACCGCCCCCTCGGAGTTCCCGTATGCCCCGGGTACGGCCGATGCGGCTCTCTCCTCCACCGCCATATCCGACAGCGCTCCACGCGGCCCAGCTATATAGGCTCGCCGCGGGTTCGGCGATTGTCCATGGCGGATATGTCATTCCGATATCAACGACTGAAAACATCTTAGGTTCGACGATCGTCAGTTTTCGTATTGACAGACCGCCACCGACGGGGTGTAAGGTACACCTTGTCGTAGGAAGTAGACCCTGACCTACCGACACACAGACGCCGAGAACCGCCGACACACCGCCGAACGCCCACCACCGGGCCCCCGCCGAAAACAAGAGAAACGCCGACAGAAGTACATCCCGGGGTCACCACAAAACACCACCAACGCCCTATTTTCAGGGCATTCGAAAGTACAGATTCATTAGGTGGGACAGAGATCGTGTTGCATCGAACGCTGTGACAGTCACTGAGCAGCGATCGTTCACAGCACTAACGTCAATCCTCCCCCATTCTCTCAACCGTACGCGTTAGAGGCGCTGCTGGAGAATGTAGTGAGAGCCGATTTGACGTTAGAAAGTGCACCCGTTCCGTAATGGTCGGGTGCACTTTGGCGTTTAACGTTGTATGACTTCGGCCGTAACAAACTCACCGTCTACACCGGATTTGTCCCGAATGAGATTACCCGTCGGTAAGTATCTCTCCGTACTCCGGGCCCGGTCGTAAGCGGACCACAACACCCAGGAACACGGCGACCAGCGCACCGAACAACAGCACCGTGGTCACCGAGGTCAGCTCGACCGCCGGCCCGGAGAGGAGGTTGTTGATCGGCACCATGCCCCCGAACGCCACCATCCACAGCGCCATGATGCGGCCGCGGATCTCGTCGGCCAGGTGGACCTGCATAAAGGTTGTGAGTGCGGTCGGCATCGTGAAGTAGAACATGCCGAGAAAAAAGACGGTCGGGTAGGCGAACGTCACCGATCGGAGCGACGCGAGCACCGCAAGCGAAACCGCAAAACCGGCGAGCGCGCCGCGGACGATGGTCTGGGAATCGAGGTTCCGTAGCGCCGTGCTGACGCTGGCGGCACCGAGTACCGCCCCGAAGCCGAACACTCCGTACAGAACACCGTAGGTGGTGCTTCTGGCGTCGACCCCGAGGCTGAGCTCGGCGATCACCGGCATCAAACCGATGAACGGCAGGCACAGCAGGGCAAACGTCGCCATCAGCGCCAGCGGCTGACGGATCTGCTCGGCCCCTCGTGCGATGCGGAATCCGGAGGTCAACCGCTGGATCGCGGAGCCGGGTACCGGACGGGCCGGCGGCAGGTCGACAAATGCGAGCGCGGTGATGATCGTCAGGTAGCTGACCCCGTTGATGACAAAAACCAGCCACACATCGTAGACCGTGGCCAACCAGGCCCCGATAGCCGGCCCGATCACTCGGCTGGCGTTCATCTGGGTCGAGTTGATCGAGATGGCCTGTGGCAGGTTGCCCGGCCCGGCCAGGCTGGGCAGCACGGCGGAGAACGCCGGGCCGAAGAACGCCTGGGCGATGCCGGTCAGGAAGACCACCGCCAGCAGGGTGGAGCGGCCAATGTCACCGTCGAACACCATGATCCCCAGCACGATCGCCCCAATGGCCTGCCAGAGCTGGGTGCCGATCAGCAACTTCCGCCGGTCGAAGACGTCCGCCACGGTCCCGCCCACCACGGCAAGGAACAGCATGGGGACGAACTGGGCGAAGATGACCCGGGTGGTGAAGCTTGGGCTCTCCGTCAATTCCCAGGCGAAGATGCCAAGCACGACCTGCTGCATCCATCGACCGATATTCGAGAAGAACGCCGCCCCCAGCACCAGGGTGAACTGTCGGTTGCGGAGCAACGACCCGATCGAGCCGTCCCCGGGTGACGCCGTTGGGGCGGGGCTATCGGTTGTGGACACAGACAATCACGGGTTTGGTGCCGTCCTCGGGGTTTTGGCTCGCCGCTGAAGGTCGAGGGTACGCTCCCAGGTCGTGGACGCGAACTCCGGACAGAGCAACTCTAGAGGCGAGCGGGCCGGCCGCCCTCCGAGCTGGTTCACCGGCGCCATCGCCAATCGACCCGAATTTCATGCGGTCGAGGTGGACGGCTGTCGGGTGAACTACCTGTGCTGGGGGGACCCCAACCTGCCGGCGCTGATACTGCTCCATGGCGGTGCGGCCCACGCCCACTGGTGGTCGTTCATCGCCCCCCAGTTCACGCAGCGCTACTTCGTCGTCGCCCCGGACCTGTCCGGTCACGGTGACAGCGGGCGGCGGGACAACTACACGATGGAGCAGTGGGCCGACGAGGTCATGGCGGTCGCCAAACACGCCGGCGCCCAGCCGCGGCCGATCATCATCGGACACTCGATGGGCGGCCATGTGGCCATCGTCGTTGCGGCCCGGTACGGCGACGACCTGCGGGGAGCGATCATCATCGACACACCCGTCAGGCGGCCGGACCCGGAGTCGGAGGAGGGGGAGCGGGGCCGGATGTTCCGCAACCCGAAGACCTACCCCGATCTGGAGACCGCCCTGGAGCACTTCCATCTCCAACCGGCCCAGCCGACCACCAATCCGTACATCGTGGACCACATCGCCCGCTACTCGCTGAAAGAGGTCGAGGGCGGTTGGACGTGGAAGTTCGACCCCCGGGTGTTCCTCAGGTCGCCGATGTCGGACACCACCACCGACTATCTGGAACAGATCAACTGTCGGCTCGCGCTCATGCACGGCCAGTTGAGTGACCTGGTCACTCCGGAAGTTCAGCTGCATATGGAGGAGCTGACCGGTCGAAGCGCACCGATGGTGGAGATCCCCCAGGCGTACCATCACATACCGCTCGACCAGCCGCTGGCTCTGGTGGCGGCGATCCGGGCGTTCCTGGCCGACTGGGACCACTCGGTCGGCAAGAAGCAGCTGCGCGACCTCACGGGCTGACCGCCGGGGCTGACTGCCTGGGTTGACCGATCGCCGCGGCGCCAGACCCGTGGTGCGCCGCAGTCGCTAGCGGTAACGCGTCCCGGGCGAGTCGGATCGGGTCGCCGTCCGCAGCAGACGCAGGAAGTTCGGGCACGCCATGTGGTCGGGGGCCGGACACGCGGCGACGTGGCGAAGATTGTCCCGCATCGCGGCCAGGCGGGCGATCGTGTCGTCAAGCTCGTCGGCCTTACCGAGAAGCTGCCGACGATCGATCCTGGGCCGACCGTCGTCGGCGAACATGTCGCCTATCTCGTCCAGGCTGAAACCGGCCTGTCGACCGAGCGTGACCAGTGCCAACCGGTCGACGACGTCATCGTCGAACTGGCGTCGCAGGCCGTGTCGACCCGTCGAGCGGATGAGGCCCTTGTCCTCGTAGTAGCGGAGCGTTGATGCGGGCAGACCGGACCGCTC
>JBCCGJ010000152.1:0-13547 GCA_039029335.1 Actinomycetota bacterium
ATTGAATGTCTTCTGGCTGGAGGGGATCGACGAGTTGAAAGAGCCGATCCGTAGCAAAGAAGGACAGCGCCGCATCGCTGTCCCCGGCCGCCGGGGTCCGCAATGTCGCGATTCCGGGAATCGCGAGCGTAGCAATCAGGTCCAGTCCCGAGAGCACGTCTGTAAAGAGCGCGAAGCTCCGGGATTCGTTGAACGCCGTGATCGGGCAGACACCACTGTCGTCGTCAAACGTTGTGGTGCAGATGGTGTGAAAGAGGCTCTGGTCCGCGGGATGGGTTGCAGCGATCTCGCCTGCGGTGCGCAGGCGATCGGTCCCGCGGCCAGGACCGCGGGGTCCAGCAGGAGACGGGCCACCTCGTACTCGTCCTTGTAGGCCAGCAGTTTGTGAAGGTTGATGGCGACGGTTTCGGTGAGATCTCCGGCCTCCTGGGCTACCCGCTGCTCCGCTGCCGCCGCCCGTTCGACGGCGTCCAGGTATCCCATCGCGTAGGCAACGTCCTGGTAGCCGCGTAGATCATCGCTGAGCAACCGAACGCGGTCGGCCACTGGTCCCGGCAGGCTCATGGCGGCGATTCGGTCAACCAGTGGCCGGGGAAGGTCGGGGGCGACCGGGCCAGAATCTTCGGCCATCGCTCCGGCGAGTTCATGGGCGCCGTCCGGGTCCACCACCCACCGGCGGCCCCACTCGAAGGCGGCGAGGTTCCGCTCAACGGCAACCCCGTTCAGGTCGATCGCCCGCTCCAGTGCGTGGACCGAGATCGGCAGCCGTCCGGACTGGACGGCAATCCCGACGAGCAGCAGGTTGGCCTGAGCCGCCGAACCGGTGACGGCGGCTGCCGCCGCTCCGGCGTCTATCGTCCGGTGGGCGGCACCGTCGCCGGCGTCGACGAGCCGAGCGGCGGTTGCGCTGCCCGGATAGGGGATGGTCGGATCGGTGATCATGCGTCCGGTCGGGGTTCTGGTTGTCGATGCGATGACCGCCGAGTGGGGGCCTGCTGTGGCCAGGACCGGGTCACCGGCGGCCACCAGTTCGTCGAACGCGAGGATGAGATCGGCCTCTCCCTGACCGACGACGTTTGACGACCATTCGTCGTTGTGATGGAGGATGAGGTCGCTGACGACCGGCCCCGCCTTCTGGCTCAGCCCGGTCTGGTCGAGCCCGCCCACCCGCCAGCCGTCGAACATCGCCGCCGTCCCGATGATCTGCGCCGCGGTCACCACCCCGGTTCCGCCGATACCGGCCAGGCGGATCCGGACCGAGTCGCCGACTTCCGCTATCGGTGGATCGGGCAGCGTTGGCCGGGCAACTGCTCGGTCCGGGGACGGGCCGTCCGCCGCAGTCGAGGTCTCCACCGGACCGTCTCCCACCACGGTCAGGAATGCCGGACAGTCGCCGGAAACGCAGCTGTAGTCCAGGTTGCACGAGGCCTGATCGATCGTGGTCTTCCGGCCGAACGCGGTGTCCGTCGGCTGGACGGACAGGCAGTTGCTGACGTCGCCACAGTCGCCGCAGCCCTCACAGATTCGGTGGTTGATCATGATGCGTTTTTTCGGTGTCTCGACCCGGCCGCGGCGTCGGTCCCTCCGCAGTTCGGCGGCACAGGCCTGATCGTGGATGAGGACGGTCACCCCCGGAACCCGCCGCAGCTCCTCCTGAACCTCGACGATCCGCGAACGGTCATGGACGGCGACATCTCGAGGAAGACCGATGGTGCGATAGCGGCCGGCGTCCTCGGTGGTGATCGCGACCCGGGAGACACCGATCGCCTGCAACAACGACACCAGCTCCGTGATCCCCAGACCGGAGGGGGAGTCCTGGCCGCCGGTCATGGCCACGGTGCTGTTGTAGAGGATCTTGAACGTCATGTCCTTCCCGGCGCCGATGCAGTTCTGCATGGCGATCTGAGCCGAATGGAAGAACGTGCCGTCCCCGTAGTTCTGGAACAGGTGCTCGGCGTCGACGAACGGTTCCATGCCGATCCACTGGACTCCCTCGTTGCCCATCGCAGTGATCCCGATGCCCTCGCCGACCCGCTCCGGATCCATGAGCAGCGTCATACCGTGGCACCCCGTGCCCGCCCCGACCAGCGCGCCGTCCGGCACTTTTGTCCCCCAGTTGTGGGGACAGCCGGAACAGAAGAACGGCGTGCGGGTGACCGTCAGCGGTATCCGGACCTTCTCCCGAGGTTGGGGGATCGGTGCCAGTCGATCGCTGATCCGTTCGGCCAGGACCCGGCGAAGCGGTTCGATCATGGCGTCGGCGTCCAAGAGCCCCCACGAGCGGAAGAGCTGCGAACCGTCGGCTGCGGTCTTGCCGTACACGGCCGGTGTGTTGGCCGATCCCTACAGAGCGTCCTTGACCAGCCACTCCAGGGTTGGGTTCTTCTCCTCGATCACCAGGATCTGTTCCAGGCCGTCTGCGAAACCCCTGACCAGATCGATGTCGAACGGGACCGGCATCCGCAGTTGGAGGAGCCGAATGCCCGCCCGTTCCACGTCGGCTTCCGTCGGCAGACCGAGGCGGCGGAGCGCCTCAAGTGTTTGGACGTAGGTGAACCCGGTTGCCACGATGCCCAGCCACGGGTCCGCCGGATTGACGGACACCCGGTTCAGTCTGTTGAGGATCCCGTACTCGGTGGCCAGGGGCAGCCGGATCTCCCGGAACTCCCGTTCAACCTCGAGCATCCGCGGCCCGAGGAACTGGGCGGACGGTGTCGCCCGCCAGACCGCACCGTCAATGGTCACCGTCGGCAGCCGAGGTGGTGCATCGATGACCGGCAATCGGACCGTGCCGGAGCCGTCGGCGACCGGGGTGACGATCTTCATCGAGGCCCAGAGGCCGGTTGCCCGGGATATGGCCACAGCGTGGACTCCGAGCTCCAGGCACTCCGCGATGGTCCCCGGATAGAGGATGGGCATGTGCAGGTCGACAAGGGTGGCGTCAGACGAAGACGGCATCGTCGACGACTTGCAGGCCGGGTCGTCACCGACCAGCACAACGGCACCGCCAAGCGGGGAGGACCCGGCGAACACCCCGTGGCGCAGCGCATCGCCGGCCCGATCAAGACCCGGGGCCTTCCCGTACCAGAGGCCGACCACCCCTTCGTATCGGGCGTCCGGTCTGGTGGCCACCAGCTGCGATCCCATGACGGCGGTGGCCGCCAGCTCCTCGTTGACTGCTGGTTCGTGGACGATCGGCAGGTCCGGGGCCGTTGCGACGGCCCGGCCCAGTTCCAGGTCGAGACCGCCGAGCGGCGACCCGGGATACCCGGAGACGAACGCCGCGGTTGCCCGTCCGACCCGCTGGTCCAACCGAAGCTGTTCAAGCGGCAACCGGGCCAACGCCTGGATGCCGGTGAGCAGGACCGTGCCGTCCTCCCTGTGATACCGATCGGTGAGCTGGTAGTCGGGCATGATCGTCAACGTGGTCCTCCTCGACGTATCCATCGTCCCGGCCGGACATAACATCGTGCAATAGATACCCTGCTATTCTGCAGATCTGGGATCAAGACAGGAGTCTTGCTGCATGATCGATGACATCGACCGGCGAATACTGGAGCTTGTGCAGGCGGATGCACGGCGCTCGAACAAGGATCTTGCCGCTGCGGTCGGCGTGTCACCGTCCACAATGGTCAACCGTCTCCGCAACCTGGAACAGGCCGGGGTGATCCGGGGCTATCACGCGGAGGTGGACCAGGCCCACCTCGGCCGGGACGTTCAGGCCATGGTGATGGTGACCCTCCAACCGAAGAGTCCGGCCGCGGTCGCGGAGTTCGAGGCCGCCATCTGGAAACTGGAGCAGACCATCGCCATCTCACTCATGACCGGCGAATTCGACATTCTGGTCCACATGAGTGACCGGTCGGTCCCGGCGCTGGCGGAGACCGTCCTGAGCCGGGTCGCCTCCGCGCCGAATGTCGTGTCGGAACGAACGTCGATCGTCTTTGAGCATCGCCGTAAGCCGGCGCTCCGGGCGCTCACACCGGACGACTGACCGCATCCACCACGCGAGGCGATGCGGCTAGGCGAAACGCTCCGGCAGCTCCGTCGGGTAGGTGAGATCAAGGATCTCGCCGAGGGCCGGAGCGCTTCCGGCGGCGGCAACCCGGTACAGGTCACCGGCGATGGCGTCCGCCCGGTACCCGATCCAATTGTCGGGGAGCAGCTCCGCAGGGACGTCCGGTGACCGGAGGCGAATGCGGCGAAGATCGTGGATCAGCATGGTCCGAACGGCAAACGCCTCAAGCGGCGAGGTCCGGTGGAGCGCTTCGCCGAGACCGTCGTACCGCTGAATGAACGTCCGGTAGTCGGCCTCGATCTCGTCGGTATTGAACGCGGCGGCGAAGAAGCCGTCTTCCACCAGATCCGCAAGGTCGACAAACGCCGCGGTGGCCACCGCCGCCCCGGATCCCTGGTCGACAAGCCGCAGAAGCCGTTTGACCGTCTCGGGATCGGTGGCGGGGGAGCCAAGCAGGTCGGCCCCAAGCGGAATGAAGCCGTTCCAGCGAAGGTGGCGGCCGATGGCGTCCCTGGCCGCCGGGTCGGTTGCCGGCCCGCCGAGCATCACCAGCGTCCAGGACCCGCTCCAGTCCGGCGGGTCGTTGTGGTAGATCCGCCGAGAGGCCTGCTCGGACTCACTGACCGCCAGGGGAGTCAGGGTGTACTGGCTCTGCCTGCCGACCCGTTCGCTGGTCACCCAGTCCTCTGCGGCCAGCCGGAACATCGAGGTCCTGATCTGCCGCTCGTTGAACCCCAACGACTCGGTCAGGCGGAACAGCTGGGCCAGCCAGAAGGTCTTTGTGACGGGCAGGATGCTGTCCCCGAAAATGGTGACCAGCACGGACCTGGCCGAGATGTCCGGAGCGTCCGCCCAGCCGTCAAGACGGTCAAGGCCGGCAGTGGGCCGGCGGGTGGTGTCGGTCATCGCTACCAGGTTGCCTCGGGATCCAGATCGAACACCTCGAGCATCCGGGCCAGAATCGGTCCGAAGTACTCCGATCGGCCGGACCGGCCAGCCTGTGTTTCGGCCGGGACCAGGTCCTGGTCCACCTCGAACCGAACGGCGATTCGGCGGCCGATCTCCGGCAACCGGGACGCCAGTGTGTCGGACAGCACCCCGCCCCGGACAAGCTCCCGCTCCGCGTCGGTTGCGCAGACGAGGGAGGGGAGGAGCGGAAGGACGGGGTCCAGTGCGGCAACGAGGCGTTGGCGGCCGTCATCTGATCGGAGCAGGGTCTCCACCAGCGCGTCGGCGTGGCGGCGGTGGTACCGCTCCTCCCGCGATGCCCTGACGGCCAGCTCTCGGAGCTGCGGAACGGTCGACGCCGCGATGAGGGACCACCGGAGTTCCTCGACCATGTCGTAGATCCAGTGCCGGACCAGCGTCTCGCCCCAGTCGGGCGCCGGATACTCCACGAACGCGCTGCATCGAAACTGGTCCGGTGTCCGTCGAAACGCCAGTTCGTCGATGGCGCCGTCCGTTGCTTCGACCCCGTCCAACTCCAGGACGAGTTCGTACAGCGCTGCCGCATGGCTCAGTTCGTCCTGGCCGATGCTGGAGAGCGCAAGGTCCTCCTCCAGGAACGGCGCAACACCGATCCACTCGGTGTGGTGCTGGCCCATGAGGTGTTCGTCGTCGGCGAAGGCGAGCAGGTGCTCCCGCAACGCCGGGATCAGCGCCGGGGGTACCGCCGCCTTAGTGCCGAGGTCTGCGGCTGAGCGATCGTTGCCGTCCTGTTCGGCCTCGATGGTCACGCTGACTCCTCCCGTATGGCCCGTCGCCTGGCCGCCACCGCTGCGCCGTCGTGGTGGCGGTGGGGTTTGTCTGCGTTCGGGGCGATGAACTCATCCTCGCCGATGATCAGGTTGTCCCGGTTGACCACCCAGACGACGTCGCCCTCCGCCCGTCGGATGTAGGCCTCTCGGGCCATCACAAGCGCCAACTCGTCG
The DNA here is from genome assembly GCA_039029335.1 of Actinomycetota bacterium. Classification (GTDB taxonomy): domain Bacteria; phylum Actinomycetota; class Acidimicrobiia; order Acidimicrobiales; family SZUA-35; genus JAHELU01. Next base: position 5,950 of record JBCCGJ010000152.1, read on the forward strand.
TTCGCCGCATTCAACGCCCCGACGTGACGGAACTCATCGCGGCCGGGCTTCTTCAGGAACACTTCGTACGTTGCCATGACGCCTCCTATGCCCGCATCACTTCGACGGTCTCGCTGCAGGCGGTGCAGCGGGAGACACTGCGGCAGCGGCTCGGACCGAACATCGAACGGGGGGAGAGATGGTTCCCGCAGCGGGGGCAGGTCGGTCGACCGGCACCGATCTCAACCGCAACCGTGAACTGGTCCGCCAGAGCGGCTCGACCACGTTCGCTTACCCGATCCGTCGACCAGACCGGTGAGGTCAGCCACCGGACCTCGACGTTGCTGATCGCCGGTACGGCGGACACCGCCACCCGCACGTCCTCGGCGATCATGCCGAGTGCCGGGCAACCCGAAAAGGTGGGGACGAGACCGATGCTCACGCGCCCGTCGCCGGTGACCTCGCACCACTCGAGCAGGCCGAGATCGACGATGGACAGGCCGGGGTATTCGGGATCGTCGACGGTATGGACGGCCGCCCGAACCGTCGCGGCGAGATCTTCTGCGAGGCTGTCCACCCGGTCGACGCCGGGTGGTGCACATGTTGCGCCTTGGGCACTCATACCGGGACCGCCTCCGATTCGGCGAGTGCGTCGCGAACCCAAGCGGTTCGCCGCCAGTTGTCCGCCGCCTCGCCGATTCGCCGCGCGGAGTCCGGCCCGCCCTGCGCAAGGGTCCGCTTCAGCGGCTCCCAGTCGATCGGGCCGACGTCCCACTTGCCGGTCTCCGGATCCTGCTTCAAATCCGGGGCTGGGACGGTGAATCCGTAGCTGTGCAGCAGTGGCACGAACTTCTGGACCCAACCACTCCGCAGGACCTCGTTCCGCTCCGACTTGATCTTCCACCGCATCAGCACGTCGTTCGGCTTGGAGTCCGGACCGAACAGCTGGAGCGCAGGCCAGAACCAGCGGTTGAGCGACTCCTGAAACAGCTCACGCTGCCGGTCCGTGCCCTGGGCGATCCGCATCATCCGATCTTCTCCCAGGCGCATATGGAACCCCTCCTCGGAGACGATCCGCTTGAGTATTCGCCGGTACGGCCCATAGGAGCACCGCTTGAAGACGGCCTGCTGGCTGGCCAGCGCCGCAGCGTCGACCAGGAAGGCGATGGCAACCTGATCGCCCCAGGTCTCGGCCCGGTAGTGGAAGACGTTGTGGAACTTGCTGCGGCCGGCGAACAGATCCTCCAACATCTCCGCCCTGGTCTTGATCCCCATGTCGGCCGCCACCATGTAGAGGAGATGACCGTGGCCGATCTCGTCCTGGGTCTTGGCCAACACGCTCATCTTGTGCCGAAGACCGGGGGTTTTGGGGATCCAGTCCCGCTCGGTCAGGCCGCCCATCAGCTCACTGTTGGCGTGCATCTCGATGAAGCTGAACACCGCCTCCCGGTAGGGGGCCGGCATGTCGTCGTTCTGCTCGACAATGCCCCCGTCATCGAGGAACTGCTCGAACTCGTCCATGGACTCCCAGGTGCGTGACATGACGACATGATACACAACGGATACGAAAATGGCCAGAACGTGAATCATATTTTCCGGCCGAGGTCGGTTCCGGGGTCAGCGGAGCACCGCCTGGGTCTGGATCGTCTTGGCGATCAGGCGGTCGCCGTGGCGCACCTCGGTTTCCACAACGATGGTGGTCGAGCCGGTGTGCAGCGGTCTTGCGGTCGCCACAACCGTCCCGTCCGTCACCGCACCGACAAAGTTCGTCTTCCCCTCGATCGTGCTGGTGCCCGTGGCTCCATCGGGGAGGTTGGCGAAGGCACAGGCCGCCGCCGCGGAGTCCGCCAGGCTCATGATGACACCGCCGTGGAGCATGCCGTTGCTGGTGCACAGCTCCGGGGCATGGTCCAACTCCATCCGTACTTCGTCCGGCCCCATCGCCAGCCCGCGGGCACCGAGCGTCTTGCACAGCGGCATCGTGGCGTGGAGCAACTCGGTCAGTTCATCCATTTGGGGTTTCTTCCTCTGTTCGTGATCCGCCGATCGACTTGGCGGTCGCGTTCATGCAGTTCGGCCGTAGAAGGTGGCCATGGCCGACGCCGACAGCGAGAACCCCGGCTCGTCGTTGAACGCCAGCACCGCCAGGAGGCGGGTTGTCGGCCCTTCGGTCGGGGTGACCCGGTGCAGTGCATTCCTGCCTCGGAACAACACCAGGTCGCCGGGCGCGAAGACCAGCGTTGAGACGGCCGTCCTCCCGTCCAGGACGTCAGCCACCCGCTGGAACTCCGCGGAGGAGGCCGGGTCATCAAGGCGTCCGACGGCCGGGTCAAGGTGCTCGCCTGCGGTATCGCCCACATCCTCGGCGACGCTACCACCGGCGGGATGGGCCGGACGATTACCTCTCACGTCAGGGACGTAGTCGAACGAGCCACCACCGTCGGGTGCCTGAAGCAGCATCGTCACGGCAAACGAGGAGTTGTCGAAGTGCCACCCCAGTTCCATTCCGGCGGCCGCAAAGTGCACGTTGATCGACGAGAGCGGGTCGGCGTAGGGATGGATGGCGGCAACGCCGACGACCTCGGCGATGAATATGCGAAAGGTCGGATCGTCGTAGATCGCCCGCAACGGGGAATCCGGCGGAATCTGATCGTCTGCGATCAGGCCTTTGCTGCTGGTCACCTGCCGGTTGAACGGATGGTCGACGCCACGTTCGGGATCGGGGTCCGTCAGGTAGACGTTATGGGTACTGCCGGCATAGAACGCATCCCCCTCCCGCGGTGCGGACTGGGCGACGATCCGTGCGATGGCTGTTTCGGTGAAGAACCCCGTCAGAACCAGGGCGCCACGGTCATCCAGGGTCGTTCGACAGCGATCGATGTAGTCGGCCTCCGCGATTGGATGGTCCGCCACGTTGATATATGTGCTGGTCACCGCTCTGTCACCGCCTCCCCGCCGAAGTTGGATCCGCCCATGACAGTAGCAGTACAGTCCGCTGAGCAAAGACGGCGAGGCCGGTGCCGGACCCGCCAGAGGGGAGAGGTTCGCAATGGGAACGAAGTGGATGATCGAGGGGACCATCGATCCGCGTTGGCCGATAAACACCAGGGGCAACATCGGCGAGGTCTTTCCCGAGGTGTTGACCGCGCTGTCCTACGAGCTGGGCGTTGTGCCCGCCGAACGGGCCTGGCGGGACGCCTATGCGGAACTCGGCATCCACTCCGACGGTGACTTTCAGACCGACGACCCGGTCATCATCGGGCTCTACGGTGGGTACTGCTATCTGAACCTGTCCTACCTGCGAATGATGGGTGTTCGGGCCCCCGGCTCTTCCGCCGAGGCGATCGACGTGGCCTTCTTCGGCGAGGGCAACCCGCCGCCGTACCAGTCCCGCAAGGGGGACAAGAGCCTTTCGTCCTCGCTGAAGATCCTCCGCACGGTGATGGGGGCGCTGGGGACGGACGAACTGCCGGATGTGGTGGCCGACAGCTTCGCCAGGGTAGATGTCCGGGAGCGATCCCGTCCGTCGCTCGATGCTCCGGATGAGGAGCTGCTCGCCTTCCTGTACTCGTTGCCGGAGGCGTTTGCGCCGGTCTTCGGCAACCACATGAAAAGCACAGCGATCGCCGCCATTGTTTCCGGGGTGCTGGCCGACGCCTGCGCAGCGGCAGGTGAGCCGGGACTGGTCACCCACCTGATCGGGGCCTCTGGCGAGGTGCGGTCCGCCCGCTACTCCCAGGAGCTCTACGCGCTGGCCGGCATCGCGAGGAACGAGCCAGCGGTCAGCGCCGCGTTCGAGGAGGGTGTCGACGGTCTGCTCGATCGGCTTCGGGCGTCCGATGACGACGGTGCCGGCCGGTTCCTGGAGTCCTTCGGCGGGTTTGTGGCCGAGCACGGTCACCGGGGCCCGAACGACTGGGAGCTCTCCAGCCGAACCTGGGAAAACACGCCGGAGTTGGCGCTCGCCGCGGTGGACAGCATGCGCCGGGCCGAACACGACCTGTCGCCCGGCACCCGTCTGGGTGATGACGAGCAGAAGCGGCAGGAGGCCGTTGCGGTGGTCCGACCGCATCTGAATTTCCTGGACAAGATGAACTTCGACAAGGCCGTGAAGTCGGTCAAATACTGGAGCCAGGCCAGGGAGGCAACCCGGGACCGGGCCGTCCGGGTCACGTTCTCCACCAAGCAGGTCTACCGGGAACTGGTCCGGCGCGGCGCGCAGCGGGGCGGCAATCCCGATCCGGTGAAGGTTGCGCTGCTGTTCCCCCGGACGGAGCTGCCGCAGCACCTCGCCGACCCGTCATCCATGGCCGATGTGGTGGCGGAGCGTGGGGCGCTGTTCGACCGGTACTCGGCGGTGGAGCCGAAGTTCTTCATCTCCTCCCAGGACGAGGTGCCGACGATCGAAGAGCTGGAAGCCGACCAGCCTGAGGCGGACGGCGTCGTCGCCGTCGGCACGTCCCTGACGGGGAGCGCCGGTTGCTCCGGTGTGGCCACCGGTCGGGCAAGGGTCGTTCTCGACCCGGCGGACGGAGCCGCACTGGAGCCGGGGGAGATCCTGGTCGCCCCGCTCACCGACCCGTCCTGGACGCCGCTCTTCCTGCCTGCCGCCGCGGTCGTTGTGAATGTCGGTGCGCTGATGAGCCATGCGGTCATCGTGGCCAGAGAGTTGGGCATCCCGTGTGTGGTGGCGGTCGAGGGGGCCACCGACAAGCTGCAGACGGGCATGATGGTGACCGTCGATGGTACGGAGGGCACCGTCACCGTCGTCGATGGCTGAGCTCGTGATCCACCGCTGATCCGGTTACCCGGCAGGTAATCGTCCTGCACCTGCCGATCGCTCACACTGACGGGAGACGTTCGGCGATCCTCCGGAGGTGGAGACATGCACGCAGCACAGGAAACCGATACTCGACAGAACGATCAGGTGGACGGCGGCGCATCGGAGCGGTTGCTTCGTAACACGCTGCGAGTCAATGCGCTGTCCTCGGCATCGACCGGTCTGTTCGGGCTGGTGTTCGCCGGTACGGCCGGCGACCTGATCGGCGTCGATCAGGAGTGGCTGATCCGGGTCATCGGTGGTGGCCTGGTGCTCTTCGCCGCCGCGGTGCTGCTGCTCAGCCGGGCCGATCGGCCAACGCTCATCGCGGGGACACCCGGTATCTCGCTCGGTGACTTCGGTTGGGTCGTCGCCTCCGCGGTGGTCATCGGCCTCGGCTGGTTGTCGACCCGGGGCGCGGTGATCATGGGCCTCATCGCCGCCGGTGTGTTCGGGTTCGGGTTGGTCCAGACCCTGGCCAGACGTCGGCTCTGAGCGGCGGGAGGGCTGCGGTGGAAGGACGGTGACAGCCGCCCCGCTGTACCGTGGTGACATGACGGCGATCCCCGAGACCACGCTCCGGACCGGCGTTGTCCGGCCGATCCTCAGCGACCGGGAGCCGGTGTTGCTCCGGCCGTCCGTCCCGGTGGCGCCGGACGATCCGGCGTTGCCCGCCGACATGGCGGATCTGGCCGCGACGCTGGAGGACTTCCGGCGCCGGGTCGGCTTCGGCCGCGGCATCTCCGCACCGCAGATCGGCATCGGCAAACGGTTGATCACGTTGAACCTTGGCGTAGGCCCGATGGCGGTCATCAACCCGGAGATCATGTGGCGAAGCGACGAGACCCAGACGCTCTGGGACGACTGCCTGTCCGTGCCGGACGTGCTGGTCCGGGTCGAACGGGCGGCGAGCATCACCGTCGACTTCACCGACCACGACGGACGCCTCTGCCGGTGGGATCGGCTGCCCGCTGACCTGTCGGAGCTGCTCCAGCATGAGATCGACCACCTGGACGGGGTACTCATGACCGATCTTGCGGCGACCGAGGGGGACATCGCGCCGATGTCGGCCAGGGCAGAGCTGATCGACCACTATCGCCCGCCGGCCAGCAAGCCGCCGGTCACGGTCTACCTCTGACCGCCGCGGGTGAGCCGGTGCGGTCGGCGGCCCTCCCGCGCGACCGACCGGCCCGTTCTTCGAAGACATTGTTGCCGAAGACTTCCGGCCCTGCCGCCGCAGCCGGTTAGATTCGGTCCATGACCGATACCTCAGCCTCCGGACCGGAGCAGCCGAAACCGGCCAGCCGCTTCACCGCCGACGCCAACGCCGGCGCGGCGATCTCCTTCGACGACCCGGGAGACTTCCGGCGGGCAGGCCAGGGTCTGATCGCCCAGTTGGTCGACGGTCGGGTCATGCTGGGCGAGGACCACGTGGTTTTTGACGTGGCGAATCACGGCTTCGTCTCCGAACAGGAGGAACCACCGGACACCGTGCACCCGGGTCTGTGGCGCCAGGCCAGGCTGAACGTGCAGCACGGCCTGTTCGAGGTGGCAGAGGGCGTCTGGCAGGTCCGCGGCTACGACCTGGCCAACATCACGTTCCTCGCCGGGGACGACGGCTGGCTGATCATCGACCCGCTGACCAACGCTCCTGCGGCCGCGGCAGCGCTCCGGTTGGCAAACGAGACGCTCGGCGAGCGACCGGTCACCGCGGTGATCTACACCCACTCCCACGTCGACCACTTCGGCGGCATCCTGGGCGTGACCAGCCAGGAGGCGGTCGACCGGGGGGACGTCCGGATCATCGCACCGGAAGGCTTCCTCCACGAGGTGGTGAGCGAGTTTGTGATCGCCGGCCCGATCATGGGCCGCCGGGCGGCCTACCAGTTCGGTCCGCTGCTGCCGCCGGGACCGCAGGGGCATGTCGACTGTGGGCTCGGCTCTGCGATGGGCCTGGCCAGGTCCGACCTCGTGGCGCCGACGGAGCTGATCACCGAGACCGGTCAGGAACTGGTGGTCAACGGCATTCCGATCGTGTTTCAGAACACCCCGGACGCCGAGGCCCCTGCGGAGATGAACTTCTACTTCCCGGACAAACGGCTGCTCTGCATGGCCGAGAACTGCACCCACACCCTGCACAACCTCTACCCGATCCGGGGCGCCCAGACCAGGGACGCCCTGGCCTGGAGCAAGTACATCCAGGAGGCGATGACGCTCTGGGCCGATCGGACCGACACCAGCTTCGCCAGTCACCACTGGCCCCGGTTCGGCAACGACGACGTTCGGCGGTTCCTGACCATGCAGCGGGACGTCTACCGGTGGATGCACGACCAGACCATGCGACTGGCCAACGACGGCCACGTGCCGACCGAGATCGCCGCAACCCTGGAACTCCCGGCCGAGTTCGACCAGTCCCACATCCGGGGTTACTACGGGACCGTTTCCCACAACGTGCGCTCCGTCTACAACCGGTACCTCGGCTGGTACGACGGCAACCCGGCCAACCTCAACCCGCTGCCGCCGGTGGAGAGTGGCGAACGCTACGTCGAGTTCATGGGCGGCGCCACCGAGGTCCTCCGGCGGGCCAGGGAGTACTTCGATCGGGGGGAATACGCCTGGGTGGCCCAGGTGGTGAATCACGTGGTCTTTGCCGACCCGTCAAACCGTGAAGCCCGCTCGCTGCAGGCCGACGCGCTGGAGCAGATGGGTTACCAGGCCGAGTCGGCAACCTGGCGGAACGCCTACCTGATGGGGGCGAAGGAGTTGCGGGAGGGCTCGCCGGACTGGGGGCGTATCCCGA
>JBCCGJ010000153.1:0-13399 GCA_039029335.1 Actinomycetota bacterium
AGCGATGCGTTGCGACGGACCCCGAGGAGGACCGACCGCTCACCGACAAAGTCGCCGGCACCGACGGTGGCAACCTCTTCGCCGTCACGGGCCACAACCGCGGTCCCGCTGGTGATCAGAATGACCTCGCGGCCGATCTTGCCCTCGCTGACGAAGACGTCGCCGGCATCGATGGTGAGATTGGTACCGAACCGGTCGATGGTTTCCAGTTCGCTTCTGGTGAACTTGTCCCCGATTCGGGAAACGAGGGACGGGGTGGGGCCGCCTGCCCGCCGGAAGTATGAGAGTCCGATCATGTGCTTGCTCCTTTTATCGGATACCGCTTGTCGGGCAGGTCGTACCGAGTAGGACCTGCCGGATGGGGCGACCGATCAACTGACCCCGGGGGGCCATCTGTGTCGCCGATACAAGTGTAACTATCGGTCTCTACCGGAGATTCCCGAATGTGCCCGCTGCCACGTGTGTTGTCGGACACAGCCAAGTGGCGCCAAAAAGTCTGCGATCCTTGTCGAAATCGAGGGTCCGCCCCCGTCTCCGGGACAAACCAACACCGAGACTCCAACCGAGACTCCAACCGAAAGAGGAATCATGAAGTACGTACTGCTGGCATTTGAAACCGAAGACGCCTACGCCGCCAGGACCGACCCGGAGCGGTCCGATCAGTACTGGGGGGCGTGGATGGCTTACAGCTCGGCGCTGACCGAGGCCGGGGTGACCGAGGGCGGGGCGGCCGTTCAGCCGCCCGGCACCGCAACCGCGGTGACCGTCCGCGACGGCGAACGGCAGGTCCAGGACGGCCCCTATCCGGACACAAAGGAACAGCTCGGCGGCTGGTTCGTCATCGACGTGCCGGATCTCGATGCGGCGCTGGAGTGGGCGGCCAAATGCCCGTCCTCCGCAGACGGCGGTACCGAGGTCCGACCACTACTGGAGATGTAGGTCGCCCGATGACCACAGACGCCCACCAGGCGGCCGTCGGCGCGGCCACCACCTCCTACGGCCGCCTGGTGGCGTTGTTGGCCGCAACCACTCGCGACGTCGCCGCCGCAGAGGATGCGCTGGCCGATGCGTTCGAGGCGGCCATCACCACCTGGCCGGAGCGAGGGGTCCCGGACTCACCGGACGCCTGGCTGCTGACGACCGCCAGACGGAAGCTGATCGACGCGGGACGCCGTGCGGACACCGCAAACCGGGCGGAACCGACGTTGGCCCTGCTGCTGGACGAGTTCGCCGATGACGTGACGGCATCACCCTTTCCGGACAAGCGTCTTGAGCTGCTGTTCGTCTGCGCCCACCCGGCGATCGACCGACGGATTCGGACGCCACTGATGCTGCAGACGGTCCTCGGGCTGGACGCAAAGCGCATGGCATCGGCGTTCTTGATCGCCCCCACCACACTCGGTCAGCGACTGGTTCGGGCAAAACAGAAGATCCGGGACGCCGGCATCGGCTTCCGCATTCCCGACGAGGACGAGCTGCCATACCGGCTGGACGCCGTGCTCGAGGCGATCTACGGCGGGTACACCGCCGGCCGGACCGGAACGGAGTCCCGCCGGAGCCAGGTGGCCAATGAGGCGACCAGGCTGGCGCGGCTGATGACCGAGCTGCTCCCGAACCATCCGGAGGCGCTGGGCCTGCTGGCGCTCATCCTCTACACCGAGGCGAGACGGGACGCCGGACGGGATGCGGCCGGCAACTTCGTGCCGCTCACCGAACAGGACGTCACGGGCTGGTCCGGCGAACTTCGGGACGAGGCGAACGCTGCGTTGGCCAGGGCGGCAACGGCCGGCTATCTCGGTCCGTTCTGCATCGAGGCCAACATCCAATCCGTACACATGGCCAGAGCGGACACCGGCACCACCGACTGGGCGACCATCCGAGGCCTGTACGACACGCTCCTCCGGATCGCCCCGACCGTCGGGTCCCGCGTCGCGGCGGCAGCCGCAGCCCTGGAGGCGGACGGGCCGGCTGCAGCCCTGGGCAGGCTGGATGCCATGGACGACACCGCCCGACGCTATCAACCGTGGTGGGCGGTCCGGGCCCACTCCCTGCTCCGGTGCGGTGACCCCGACGCCGGAGAGGCGTTCGAACGGGCGGCCGGGATGACCGACGATCCGGCGATTCGCAGCTACCTGCTGGCAAAGGCCGCCTCCGCACCCTGAGCGTGATCGTCCGTTTCGCCGGCCTGCCGGGCTGCGGCAACCATCTCAAGTGGCTGCGGGAGGCCTCCGATACCGATCTAACGAACTGGGCCGCGGGCTACGGATGCCCTCGCGAGCGGCCGTTGACGGATCTGAGGTTCTTCTATGCAGGTTGGAATGATCGGTATCGGACGAATGGGTGCCAACCTGGTCCGGCGGCTCATGCTGGATGGCCACAGCGCCGTCGCCTATGACGTCGACCGGGACGCCGTCGACAAGATCGCCGCCGAGGGCGCGATCGGCACCCACTCCATCGCCGAGTTCGCCCAGGCGCTCGAGGCTCCTCGGGTGGCGTGGATCATGGTCCCCGCCGCGCTCACCGGCCAGACCATCGATGCGGTTGCCGCCGAATTCGAGCCGGGAGACATCGTCATCGACGGTGGCAACTCAATGTGGCAGGACGACGTCGATCGGGCCGCCAAGCTGGCCGAGCAGGGGATTCATTTCGTCGACGTCGGCACCTCGGGCGGCATCTACGGTCTGGAGCGAGGGTACGCGCTGATGATCGGCGGCGAGGAAGAGGTGGTTGCCGATCTGGAACCGATCTTCGAGACGATCGCCCCCGGCTTTGATGCCGTGCCCAGGACCGAAGGGGTCACCGGACCGCCGAAGCCCGGCGAGTGTGGCTGGCTTCACTGTGGGCCGGCCGGCGCAGGCCACTTCGTGAAGATGGTCCACAACGGGATCGAATACGGGATGATGGCGGCCATCGCCGAGGGCCTGGCCATCCTCGAGGCCGCCGACGCGGGGACCGAGCTTCGACAGGCCGACGCCGAGACCACCCCGCTCCGTGACCCGCAGTACTACCGGTACGACATCGACACCAGCGCGGTCGCCGAGGTTTGGCGCCAGGGCTCGGTTATCAGTTCCTGGCTGGGAGATCTGACAGCCCACGCCATGTCGGTCGATCCCAACCTGGACGGGTTTGCCGGGCGGGTCTCCGACTCCGGTGAAGGCCGGTGGACGGTCCAGGCGGCGGTCGAGCTGGGGGTACCGGCCAGCACGATCACCGCATCGCTGTTCGAGCGGTTCGCCAGTCGTGGCAACGATGAGTTCCAGAACAAGGTGATCTCGGCCATGCGCAAGGAGTTCGGCGGTCACCACGAGCAGGTCGACGACTGATGAGTGGACCGGTACGTCCGGTCGCCGACGCCTTCATCCTCTTCGGCGCCTCCGGCGACCTCGCCCACAAGAAACTGCTGCCCGCGCTCTATGAGCTGACCAGGGAGGGCCGGCTGGAGATGCCGGTCTTCGGTGTGGCCAACAGCGACTGGTCGGACGCCGACTTCCAGCAGCACACCAGGGAAGCGGTCCACCATCGGTTCGGTGACCGCGTCGAGGTCGAAGCGCTCGACCGGCTGTGTGATCGGCTCGCCTACCTCAACGGTGACTACGCAGACCCCGATACCTGGACCCGGCTGGAACGGCTGACCGAGGACGCCAAGGTACCGGTGTCGTTCCTGGCGATCCCGCCCGCGTTCTTCGACTCCGTCGTCCGGGGCATGTCCGGGGTCGGCCTTGCGGAGCGGAGCCGGGTGGTCGTCGAGAAACCGTTCGGCCGTGACCTGGCGTCGGCCAGGGAGCTGAACTACACCCTGCACGAGTTCCTGGACGAGTCGCAGATCTACCGGATCGATCACTTCCTCGGCAAGGAGCCGGTCCAGAACCTGATGGTGTTCCGGTTCGCCAACTCTCTGATGGAGGCGGTGTGGAACCGGAACCACATCGAGTCGGTCACGGTCACGATGGCCGAAGCGTTCGGCGTCGAGGGCCGAGGCCGGTTCTACGACGAGGTCGGCGCCATCCGCGACGTCGTCCAGAACCATCTCCTGCAGATGGTTGCGCTGCTGACCATGGAGCCGCCGGCGTCGAGGAACCAGCACGCGTTCCTGGACGAGAAGGTGAAGGTGTTCCGGGCAATGGCGCCGCTCGATCCCGCAAACGTGGTTCGAGGGCAGGTGGTTGGGTACCTCGACGAGCCGGGGGTCGCCCCGGGGTCGACCACCGAGACGTTCGCCGCGATGAAGGTGGAGATCGATTCGTGGCGCTGGTCCGGCGTGCCGTTCTACATCCGGGCCGGTAAGTCGCTGGCGGCCAATGTCACGGAGGCGGTCGTGGCGTTTAAGGAACCGCCCCGCATGCTCTTCAGCGAGGAAGGCCACCAGCCGGACCCCTGTCGGCTCCGCTTCCGGATGAAACCGGACGACAACATCACGCTGACCATGCAGGCCAAGGTGCCCGGTATGGAGATGGTCAGCCGGGCGGTCGACATGACCGTGGATTACGAGGAGCAGCTCGGCGGATACGTGCCGGATGCGTACGTGCGGTTGATCGCCGACGCGATCGTCGGGGACCAGCGGCTCTTTGCAAGGCAGGACGGTGTCGAGCAGGCGTGGCGGATCGTCGACCCGGTTCTCGGCCATCGGGCGCCACTGCTGCCCTACGAGGCCGGGACCTGGGGTCCGGAGGAAGCAAAGCGGTTCGTGCCGAACGGCAGCGGCGAGGTCTAAGCCGGCGGTTGATGTAATGCCCGCAGACCGGCGCTGATCGCACCACCGACCGATGAGGCGTGGCCCGTTCGTTCGATGACCTCGCGGGTGATCGAGAGCCCGGGGTAGCCGCGGCCGCCGAGCGTGGCCAGCAATTCCTCCACGTTCTGGCCCATCCGGAAATAGTCGTCCTTGTCGTCCAACTCTTCCCTGCCGTAGCACGTGAAGATGGTGGTGCCGAGGTCGGTGTTCGACGCCGCGTACTCGGCCTCCACGTCCAGCACGGAACGACCGTCCCACCAGATCGACGGGCTGGCCAGCAGCCACCGGTCGAAGGTGGTGCACCCCCGGAAGAGTGCCGTCAGCCCGAAGAGTGCGCTGAAGCTGTGGCCAACCAGCCATCGCTCGGACACCCCGAGCGAGTCCGGCAGCCGGTCGAGGACCGCGGGGATCGCCTGGTCCTCGATGAATGCCAGCAGCTCGGCGGCCCGACCGGCCTGATCGGCCTCGAGCCCCCGCACGCCCGTCACCGGTGGCGGCACCCAGGGAGTCGGCGTGTACCACCTGGCCCGCTGGCGGAGGTACTCCCCCATCGAGCGGTCAGCGAACGACAGGCCGACCACGATGGCCTCCGGCGCCTCGTTCGACATCGACATGATTCGGGTTGCGTCCAGCACGGTGCCGAACATCCAGGGTCCGTCGAGGGTGAACAGCAGCGGTGCCTCGGTCAGCTGCGCCTCCCGCACGGGTAGGCCGATGCTGATCTCGTGGGCAGCACCGGTGGTTCCGCAGGTCAGGTCGAATGATTCGGTCGGCCACGCCATAGCGGCCTCAGAGTAGCCATCGTCAACCGAACTCACCTTTTCGGCGACACGGTTCAGGTACAGCGGCCCCAGCGGTCGATGGTCCGGGTACCGTCGATGCACCCTTGCAACTGGTCCTCGCGCTCGATCACATCCGGCGGTGGCTCGCCGTCCGGCACCGCAAGACGCCACGGGTACCGGGGGTGCCAGATCATCACCGCAACAAGCCGACCGTCCTCATCGAAACCCTCGCTGTAGGCGTAGCTGCCGGGGCCGGAACCGTTGTCGAAGAGGAACAGGTCCCGGCCCGGTTCCCCGGTGAGGTCGAAGAGGCGGAAAGACCTTCCCTCCCGAAGCCCGTCCTCCAGGAGCGGCTGATCGGGCTCCAACTCGTCGCGGCCGTATTCGAACGACGTTCTGCTGATGACTCCGCCGAGGCCGGTCACGGTGGTGTAGCCGTCCTTGAACGGCCCCCAGGTTGCGACCGTCTTGTCCCGGACGATGACCCGAACGCCGAGCATCGTCTCCACCGGCTCATCCTCCGGGCCGGCCGGGCGCTGCCAGATGACCCGGATGTCGAATTCGGTTTCGCCCCGAAAGTTGATGGTGGTCTTGTCGGCCGATGCGACGCCGGAGGTGCTCAGGAACGACTCGCCGCCCATGAGATAGAACCGGCCGCGGTCGATGGTGAGGCGGCCGAGCAACCGCTCCTCGGTTGTGGTGCCCTGGGGACCCACGTAGTTGTCGTACGGCCGGCCGAAGTCATCGAGCGCGATGCCCAGTTCCTCGGCCGAGGACGGGCGCATCGAGGGCACCATCGTGGTGCGGGCAACCTCGGCGTCTTCGGACTGGGTCTGGCCGTCAGCACCGACAACCTCCGAACCACCGTCCTCGATTCCGATGCAGGCCGCGGTGAGCAGGGAGAGGAGCAGCGCGCCTATCCCGAGGCTCCAGCGCCTTCCACACGGCGGCCATTTCGAGGAACGCAACTACCGACCTCACTCATCGAACCGGGTATCAAACCTATCATCGGCCGAAAATTCGGTGAGCAAAGGCGGGGGCGGGAGATCGGCGATCAGAGGCCCTGGAAGTCGGGCTCCCGCTTCTCCACGAAGGCCTTCGACGCCTCCTTGTGGTCCTGAGTGGTGCCGGTGTGACGATGGTGGGTCGACTCGAGTTCGAGGATCGTGTCCAGCTCGCCGGTGGTGGAACGGTTGATGTTCTCCTTCATGTACCGGTAGGCGATCGGTGGGCCGGCCGCGAGCCGAGCCGCCATGTCCCGCCAGGCATCCTCGTACGTCTCGGCCGGCACCGCCCGGTTGACGATGCCAAGGCCAACCGCTGTCTCCATGTCCATCCGTTCCGGCAGGAAGTAGAGCTCTTTGGCCTTGGCCGGACCGACCAGTTGGGTCAGGAACCAGGTGCCACCGTAGTCACCGGCCAGGCCGACCCTGGCGAATGCGGTGGTCATGATGGCGGTGTCGACGGCGATCCGCAGGTCGCAGGCGAGCGCCAGCGAGAGCCCGGCGCCGGCCGCCGGACCACCGATGGCGGCGACGGTTGGTTTCGGCATGTTGTACAGAGCGCCGGAGGTCCGCTTGTGACTGCGGCGCTGCTCGTGCACACCGACGTCCCAGGATGCGGCGCCGCCGCCCGCACCGTCACCCTCGGCGAAACCCTTGACGTCACCACCTGCGCAGAACGCGCCGCCTGCGCCGGTCAGCACCACACACCGGACGTCCGGTGCGTACTCAACGTCGGCCAGGGCGGTCGCCAGGCCGTCCAGCATGCCGTCGGTCATGGCGTTGCGCCGCTCCGGGCGATTCATGGTGATGACGGCCACCCCGTCCGCCACCTCGGCGGTGAGATGTTCCGATCCGGTCTCGATGCTGCGTGCTGTGCTGGAGCTCATGGCTAGATGTTGATCGACGGGTTCTCCGGCTTCAAATCCGCTCGGCGTATTCGGTCAACAGCTTGTCCGCCGCCTCCCGGAGCAGGCTGGCCTCGGTTCGATTGGTCGCCCGGGACAGCGCCGCCAACCGATCGAGCGTCGCCCGGCTGTAGTAGTTGCTCTTGAGTACCATCTTGTCCTCGACGTGGATGACCACCTGATTCCGACCGCTGCGCTTGCCCCGCATGAGTGCCTCATCGGCGGCCCGGAGCAGCTCCTCGCCCGTGTTCCCGTGCGGCGGCCGACCCGCCACCCCGGCGGACATCCGCACCGGTTCGCCAACATCCGGCAGCGCAACCGCCTCAAGATGGGACCGGAGTTCCTCCATCAGCACAAGCGAGCTCTCCACCGTCCTACCCGGCAGGACCACCGCCCACTCATCTCCGCCGATCCGCAGCGCTGCGGCGTCGTCCGGGGTGTTTTGGACCAGGGCGTCGGCGAATCCACGAAGCACAGCTTCTCCCGCATCCGATCCAAGCCGCTCATTCAGCTCCCCGAACCCGTCGAGATCGGTCAGCACCACCGACACCGGCAGTGCCAGCGGGATGGCATCCACCACATCGATGGCGTCCTGTCTGCTGTATACCTCTAGGGTCATACGATTAACGTATATATGTAACGTATATATGTCAAGCAACGTGCCTTCCGTGACTGGTGTGGTGGCTGATGTAGTGACTCATTTTCGAGAAATATATACATACAGATGTATATATTTCTGACATGGGAAGCGCCGAGACAGCACAGAGCAGCGACGGCCGAGCGCGGTACCTCCACCCCATCAACACCTCAGACGGTCGGCGGGTCCGGGGCGAACAGCGGCGGGCTCGGGTGCTTGAGGCCGGTGTGGTCCTGGCGACGACAGCAGGCCTTGACGGGTTCTCGCTCGACCGCCTTGCCGCCGAGAGCGGTGTCCCGAAGGGCGGCATCCAGATCCTGTTCGGTGACAAGGCCGCGGTGCAGCGGGCGATCGTTGCGGCGGCCAGGCGGGAAGTCAGGACCAAGGTGCTCGTTCCAGCCGCCGAGGCCGACCACGGCATCGAGCGGTTGTTGCGGCTCGGGGAGCAATGGATCGATCACATGATCGACACCGCCGATAACGGCGGTTGCTTCTTCTGCGCAACCTGGAGCGGGCTGCCGTCCAGGCCCGGGCCGCTGCGAGACCTCGTTGCAGAAGACCGCACCGCCTGGTTGACCGGCCTGGCCGCCATGATCGAACACGGGGTTGCCGCTAACCGGATCGACGGCGACCACGGATCACCGGACGAGCTGGCCATCGTACTGCTCGGGCTCGGGCTGACGATCAACGGTGCGATCCAGTACGGCGATTGGGGGGCGGCAACAGAAGCTCCGGCTGTGGCCGCGGCGCGGCAGACGTGGGTCAGCGCGGTTCGACGACTCCGCTGACGCCCTCGTCGGCCAGGCGCTGTATCTCCGTGTCCGACAGACCGCCGAGCTCGGTGAACACCCGGTGATTGTCGGCGCCGAGGGCCGGGCTGGACTCCAGTTCCACAAGCGGGGAACCATGCCACCGGATCGGGCTGTTCGGCAGCGGTAGCTCACCGAGCTCCGGGTGGTCGACCCACTGCAGAGACCCCCGCTCCACCGCCGCCCGGTCGTGCACCACCTCGTCGATCACCCGTACCGCAGCCGCAGGCACGTGGGCATCCTGCAACGCCGCAGCAACCTCGGCCTTCGGCCGCACCGAGCTCCAGCCTTCGACCAGTTCGTCGATCTCGTCGATGTGCTCGGCCCGGCCCCGGAAGCCCCGAAACCGTTCGTCCTCGATCAGGTCCTCCCGGCCGACAACGGTCAGGACCGATCGCCAATGGCGATTGCTGGCGGCGATCAGCGCCACGTAGCCGTCCGCGCAGCGGTACACGTTGTACGGCGCCAACGCCTGACCGACGTGGCGGTTTCCCTGCCTGCTCACCTCGCCCGCTCGCTGCCAGTGACCGAGCGCGGTGGCGAGGGGGAAGAACGCGGCGTCAGCCATGCGAACCTCAAGCGAGCGGCCGAGCCCCGTGCGCTCCCGTTCGTACAGTGCGGTGGTGATCGCCCCGTACAAATGGGTCCCGCCGAGGATGTCGATCGAGGCGGTGCCGGATTTGGTGGGCGGCTGGTCGGGAAAACCGGTGATCTCCATGTGCCCGGCGTGGGCCTGCACGGTGATGTCCATGGCCGGCACCGATGTGTCGACCAACGACCCGTCCGGTTCCCGGACCCCGAACCCCGAGCCGTGGGCGTAGATCAGGCCCGGGTTGTCCTCGGCCAACTGCTCGTACCCGATGCCGAGCCGCTCCGGCACCCCCGGGGCGAAGTTGACCAGGACCACATCGACCTTGGCCGCCAGCTTCCGGAACAGCAGAAGACCTTCCGGGTGCTTGAGGTCCAGGCAGACCGATTCCTTGTTGGAGTTGAGCATGGCAAACGCCATCGTCCCGCCACGGACCCGAAGCCCCTCACCGCCGAGCGGCTCGACCTTGATGACCCGGGCGCCGGAGGTGGCCAGCAGGAACCCGGCGTACGGACCCTGGTAGATGTGGCCGAGGTCCAGAACCGTGACGCCCTCCAGCGGCAACGGCCGCGAGCGCGTCTCGCTCACTTGAAGCTCCCGCCTAGGATTTCCCTGGCCATGATCAGCCGCTGCACCTCGCTCGGCCCCTCCCCGACCCGCCGAATGCGCAGCTCCCGGTACCACCGCTCCAGCGGCAGGTCCTTGGTCATGCCCAAGCCGCCGTGGATCTGCATCGATCGGTCGACCACCCGACCGGACGCCTCGGTGGCCACCAGCTTGGCCATGGCCGCCTCGGTCCGGAACCGCTCCTCCCGGTCGGCCTTCTGGGCCGCCTCCAGGATGCAGTATCTGGCGTGGCGGATATCGATCTCGTTGTCGACGATCATCCACTGCACCGCCTGCTTCTCCGCCAGCAGACCGCCGAACGTCTCCCGGCTCTTCGCCCACTCGATGGCCATCTCCTGGGCCCGGATGGCAACGCCAAGGCAACCGGCGGCGTACGGGATCCGCTGACGGGACAGCCGGTCGTTTGCGATGGCGAAGCCCCGGTTCACCTCGCCAAGTACGTTGGCCGCAGGCACCCGCATCTCGTCGAACTCGATCTCCGTTGCGTAGTGGGTTGATCGCAACGTGTGGACCACTCGGCGGACGTTGAACCCCGGGGTGTCGGTGTCAACGATGAAGGCGGTGACGCCGTTACGGCCGGGATCGTCCGAGGTTCTGGCGAACACCAGCGCAAAGTCCGCCCGGTCCGCCCCGGAGATGTAGAGCTTCGAGCCGTTCAGCACCCACTCGTCACCGTCCTCGTGGCCCCTTGTCTGGATCGCCCGGGCCGGGTCGCTCCCGCCGGACGGTTCGGTCAGGGCGAAACAACCCCGCTTGTCGCCCCGCAGCGCCGGGTAGAGGTAGCGCTCCTTCTGCTCCTCGGTGGCCTCGTACAGCTGGGCCAGGCCGGCGCCACCGAACGTGCCGTAACACGGGTTGTACAGCCCGGCCCGGTGCTGGCTCATCTCGATGGCCATGAGCGCTCTGGTTGTGACGTCCAGACCGGGACCGCCGAACTCGGCCGGGATGTCCAGGCCGTAGAACCCCATCTCTTTGGTTATCCCGACCAACCGGACCTGGTCCTCGGGCGCCAGCGCCCCGGCGTCGGGGTCGAGGTCCGCCTCGAGGGGCACGATCTCGGTCTGGACGAACCGCCGGACCGTGTCGACAATCAACTGCTGCTCGGCCGTAAGCGTGAAGTCCATGGATCTTTTCTAGCCCAGCCGCAAACGACCGACCGCATGCGGATGGTCCCGGTTCCCCGTTGGCAGCGAACCGTGCCGGGCCACTTGGACCATCAGCAGCTCCTCCCACCTGGTCAGGTAGGCGTGGGTCAGTTCGTAGCGGAACAGCACCGGCCGATCTTCCCCCGTGGCCCGGGCGTCAGCCAGTGCGAGCCCCAGTGCGCTGCGCATCCCGAACGAGTCCCGCCCACCGGCGTACCCGATGCGGATGATCACCTCTGACCCGTCCTGTGGCTCGGCCAGTTGGAAGACACCGAGCTGGGCCGGCACCTCGGCGACCGCCTCGGCGGTCAACCGGAGCCAGGGTTTTGCCATACCTCTGCCCGTTGTTGCCGGACCCCTCACGGGTCGACCGATAGCGCCGGACCTGTCATGGGCCGAACTTACGCCAATCAGAGGCCGGGCTGCACCTCGACACGGACGTTGTCGATGAAGTTGCCGAACTCACCGTCGTCCACCGCTTCGATGGAGAAGGTGACCACGGTCTGCCCGGGGTCGGTGAGAAAGATGCCGCTCGCGGTCCGCCACTGGCCTGGCAGCGAGGTGGCATCGGTGACCAGCTCACCGTCGATGAACGCCTTCACCGTGTCCTGGTCGTTGCGGGCACGGTGGGCGAACGACCAGCGGTACGCGGTATCCGGCTCGACTTCCACATCCTGGGCGATCCGCCCGGCGGTCCGACCGTTCAGCTCGATGAACTGGCCACCCTCCTCGGCCGGAATGCCGAGGTGCCCGTCGACCCAGAACTCCAGCTGCCGCTCCCGGGACGCCCAGCCCGGTGGGGTGGCAAAGCCGGCCGCCGTGAGCTCCGGCCGCTCGAACCCACCGTTGGTGACCAGGTTTCCGTCGTCGGCGAAGGACTGGTTCGATGACGGCTGCCCGTCCGCCGAGTCCTGGGCGGCGGACGATTCCGCAGGCAGCGGCTGCACCACCTGGCTCCGGTCGCTCCGGAAGTCGGCTTCGGTCGCGCCGTCGGCCAGGAGCATGTCGGCCTGGGCCGGCGCGGTCTGCGCGCTGCTGGTTTCACGGCTCTGGTAGGCCAGGAAGACCGCGGCGCAGACCAGCAGGGTAAAGAACAGTGAGAATGCCTGGTTCTTCCGTCTGGTTGTCACCGTGCCCTCGCTTTCATCGGTGAGGGGAAATCTTTCCTATGGTCCCTCCTTCGTCGACTGCAGCCTGCTAGATGCACCGCCATCGACGGGCCGGAACGGGGCGGCCCGCTACCATGCCCGCATGCGGGAAGGCATGCGGGTTCTGCTGGCCGGCGGTGAAGCCGCCGGCGTCCGAGCGCTCCGGCTGCTGATCGACCGCGCGCTGCCCCCGGTTGCCGTGGCCGCGGCGGATGACGGCATGGCAGCGGCGGCGGCGCGGGCGACGGTTGAGGCGATCGACCCCGCGCGCCTGGCCGCCGCAGAAACCGCCCAGTGGATCGCCGACCAGCGGATCGACCTGCTGCTGAACGCCCACTCGCTGCACATCGTCCACGGCGACGTCCTCGCCGCACTTCGCGTCGGCGGGTACAACCTGCATCCCGGACCGCTCCCGGCGTACGCCGGGCTGAACGCGCCGTCCTGGGCAATCATCAACGGCGAGGACCACCATGCGGTCACCCTGCACGAGATGACCGCCGAGGTCGACGCCGGGGGGATCGTCGCCACCGCCGAGGTGCCGCTTGACGAGCGCTCAACCGGTCTGTCGGTGTCCGGTCAGTGCGCCCGGCTGGGGATCGCCCTGCTGGAGCAATTGATCGACGGGCTGATCGCCGGCGAGCCGGTGACCGGAACCCCGATCGTCGGCGAGCGTCGGCTGTACCGTCGCCGCAATCGTCCCTACGGCGGGCGGGTCCCCTGGCACGAGCCGGCAACGGTGATCGACCGACTTGTCCGTGGTTGTTCGTTCCACCCCATGCCCAGCCCGATCGGGACACCCACCACGACCGCGGCGGTGGGCGAGGTCGGCCTCCTCTCCGGTGGACCGGTCGACGGGCCGCCCTCGTCGACGCGGCCCACACCGGACCCCGGCACCGTGGTGGGGGCGGCCGAGGGAACGATCGTGGTGGCCGCCGGACGGAACCACTACCGGATCGACCGGGTGCTCGTCGGCGACGAGCCTGCGGCCGCCGCGGAGGTGCTGTCGGTCGGTGAGGTGCTC
>JBCCGJ010000154.1:0-13383 GCA_039029335.1 Actinomycetota bacterium
CTCCGGATGATCGTTGCGGAAGATGCCGATCGCCAGAACCTCCGGCGGGAGCCGACGAACGATGTCCTCGGCCTGCCGGGGGCTGACCCGTCGGGGTGACGAGGCGGTCAGATTGACACCGACGGCATCGGCACCGAGGCCTGCGGCCAGCAGCGCATCGTCGGCGTCGGTGACGCCGCAGATCTTCACGAACACAGCGTGCACGGTACCACGACCCGATTGGGGCCGCCCCGCTCTTACCGGGCCAGGATCGAGGTCGGTTCGAGGTCGGGTTAGAGCCGAGGTTCGTGTCGATGTCCAGGTCGGGGTCGATGCCGTGGTCGACCCGTTACGCCACTGCAGCCCGAAGCGCGGCAACCCCGGCCGCCGGGTCACCGCTGCGAACCAGCGCCTCGCCGACCAGCACCGCGGCAAACCCTGCCGCGTGGAGCGGTGGGACGTCCTGCGGACCGGTGATACCGGACTCCGCCACGGCGACCGCATTGTCGGGGATGACACCGGCCACCCGAACCGCCCGGGCGGTGTCCACCTCGAACGTGACCAGGTCCCGCTGGTTCACCCCGATGACAGAGGCACCGACCGCCAGGGCCCGCTCAACCTCTGATTCGTCGTGGGTTTCAACCAGGGCGTCGAGGCCGAGTTCGACCGCCAGTGCGTGAAAGTCCGCCAGCTCGGCGTCGTCCAGGGCGGCGACGATCAGTAACACCGCATCGGCGCCCATGGCCCGAGCGTCGGCAACATCCCGGGCCGAGACGGTGAAATCCTTGCGGATCACCGGCAGGTCGACCGCGGCTCTCGCTGCCTGCAGGTCGGCGACCGATCCACCGAAGAACTCCTCGTCGGTCAGCACCGACAGACACGAGGCGCCGCCGGCCTTGTAGGCACCGGCCACGGTCGCCGGATCGAGGTCGGCAAAAAGCGGACCTTTTGACGGGGACCGCCGCTTGATCTCGCTGATGACCGCTACTCCCGGTGTCGACCGGAGAGCGTCGGCAAAGCCCCGCGGTTCCGGCCCACGGCGCGCCTCATCGATCAGCCGATCGAGTGACCGGTTGTCGTCCGCCGCAACCGCCCGGTGGGCCTCAAGGATCCTGGTCAGATAGGTCACGGCGATGTGAACTAGATGTCCATGCCCTTCGCCGCCACCGGGCTCATCAGCGTCACCTCGGGCCGGGCGGCCAGCAGCGATCCCATCGCCCCCATGGCGGCCCGCATGGTCTCGCCCTTGCCGTGGACGTCGAGAGCAGCCTGGTCGGTGTACAGCTCGAACGCATAGATCACGTTCTCATCGTCGTTCGAGCGGTGGAAACTGTAGATCTCCAGCCCGGATTCCTCATCGCCCGCCGAGGCCAGGGTCGCAAGAGCAGCGTTCAGCTCGTCGACCTTTCCGTCCGCAGCCGTGAGCTTTGCAAGAAGCGAGATTTTTGCCATCCGTGCAACCTACCGGCCCGGGCCGCGACCGTCGATTCCTTTCGTCGGGACCGCGGCGGAGCCAGAACCGGCCGGTCTTCACCATCCCCTAACAATGCCGCCCTACTATGTGGCCCAGATGTGTTCCAGGAGACGGGTGTGACCGCCATCGTTGTCGTCGAGGACGAGCCGGACATCGGCGATCTCCTGGCGCTGTACTGCAGGCGCGAGGGCTGGACCGTCCATCTTGCCGTCGACGGCTCGTCCGGTCTGGAGACAATCCGCGCCAGGGAGCCGGACTTCGTTGTGCTCGACATCGGCCTGCCCGGTGAGCTGAACGGCTTCGACGTGTGCCGGGAACTCCGGCAACACAGCGACGTGCCGGTCCTGTTCCTCACCGCCCGGGACGACGAGGTCGATCGTATTCTCGGCCTGGAGATGGGGGCGGACGACTACGTCACCAAACCATTCTCCCCCCGGGAGGTCGTCGCCAGGATCAAGGCGGTGCTCAGACGGGGTCGGGCCGAGGCCACAACACCAACCAAAGCGGAGTTCGGCAACGTGGCAATCGACCTGGCCCGTCACCAGGCGACGATCGACGGCACCGAGGTCACGCTCGCCTCCCAGGAGTGGGCTCTGGTCGATGCGTTGCTCAGCAATCGGGGCATGGTGCTGACCAGGCAACAGCTCTTGGACATCGCCTGGGGGCCGGACTGGGTCGGCGATCCCCGCACCGTTGACGTCCACGTGCGACAGCTCCGCAAGAAGTTCGGGGACGGGTTGCCGCTGGTGACCGTCCGAGGCGTCGGCTACCGGTTGGACTGAACGGACCGGACACCGTGCAACGCAGGCTCACCATCGCACTGGCGCTGACCGCCATGGTCTCCATCATCCTTGTCGGCCTCGGCGTTCTGATCATGGCCCGGGTTTCGGCGACCAGCGATGCCGAGGACGACGTCAAGCGGGGGCTGCGGATCGTCGGCCAGTTCCTCGACGATCAGGACCGGACGACCCTCCGCCTCAACGAGCTGCTGGCATCGTCCCGCCAGGACTTCCAGCTCGACTCCCTCGGTGCCGCCCTGCTCACCGACGACGGGGAGATCCGGTCGGCGCCCGGTCGAGGCCCCGGTCGCACCGCGGCCCTCTCCGGCGACGAACTGCCGGACCTTGCCGATCTCACCCCGGACCAACGGCTGCAGTTGGCCCAGGGCGACACGGTGCTGATGGCGTCGCGCGGTCAGGTGGTCGGTGTCCGAGCCGTGCCCCTGCTCCGGGTCGGCCAGCAGGCGGACGTGACGGTGGTGATCGTCGGGTCCCGCCGGATCAGCACGGTCTCCCGACGGACCCTGGTGTGGTTCCTCGGTTCCAGTGCGGTCGTGCTGATTGGTGCGGTGGCGGCCGGCACCGTGCTGGCCCGTCGCCTCGCCCAGCCCCTGCGTGACATGCAGACGACCACCGCGGCGATCGCCGCCGGAGACCTCGGCGCCCGGGTCCACAACGTCGGGACCGACGAGGTGGCGGACCTGGGGTTGGCCGTCAACCGGATGGCTGAGGACCTGCAGCGGTCAAAGGCCCTGGACCGCCAGTTTCTGATGTCGGTGTCACACGACCTGAAGACCCCGCTCACCGCCATCGCCGGGTATGCCGAGGCGTTGAGCGACGGGGCCACCACCGACTCCCGGGCTGCCGGCGACATCATCGGCAACCACGCCGACCGTCTGAATCGACTGGTCGGCGACCTGCTCGACCTGGCCAAGCTGGACGCAAACCGGTTCCAGTTCGACATTCGGCCGTTCGACCTCGGTGTTCTGGCCGGACGTACCGTGGCCGGGTTGTCGAACCAGGCGGCGAGCCACGGGTTGACCCTCTCGGTAACCGGGCTGCCGTCCGTCATGGTCAACGGTGACGCGGACCGCAGCGCCCAGGCCGTCGGCAACCTGATCGACAACGCGATCAAATTCGCAAACTCCGCCATCACGGTGCTGGTCACCACCCACTCGACTCCGGAGGGTGACTGGGCGGTTGTTGCGGTGCAGGACGACGGGCCGGGGATCCCGGAGGCCGACCTCGGACACATCTTCGACCGGCTCTACACCGGAGCGGATCAGCCGAAACGGGCCGAGAACCCAACCGGCCTTGGCCTTGCCATCGTCCGGGAGCTGATCGGGGCCATGGGCGGCCAGGTGGCGGCGGCCAACAATCGGACCGGCGGCGCCAGCCTCAGCTTCCGACTACCGCTGGCCGGTCCGGTTGGGCCGGGGACGGCCGGCATGCAGCGGTTCGGCTCACCGGGAAGTCCGACTACCCAACCGGCAAGTCAACCGCCCGCACACTGATCGACCCACCGGGAAACCCCGACTACCCAACCGGCAGGTCAACCGCCCGCACACCGATCGACTCACCGTCGGCTCCGATCACGGTCAGCTCCGCCGACACGTCGACCGCCCGCCTGAGGTACCCGAGACCGATCATCCCGTCCGTCGGTGAGACCGCCGTACTGGTCACGGTCCCGGCCATGTCACCGTCTGCCAGGAGTTCGGCACCGGTGGCGGGTGACGGGGGGTGGGTGCCGGCCGGTGTGTCGAACCGGAGACCGAAGAGCCTGGTCGGCGTGTTGTTCCCCCGCGAGTCGACCCGAGCCACCAGCTCCTGTCCCACATAGCAACCCTTGGTGAAGTCGACCGATTGGTCCACCACCCTGGCCGCGGCGGGAATGGTCTTCTCGTTGAACTCGGTGCCCATCGCGGGCCGACCCTGCCGGACCCGCAGTACCTCGAGCAGTTCCTCCGGCCCGAGGGGCACATCGGCGGAGAGCCAGCCGGACGGGTCGTCCGAATCCTCCGGATGGTCCGGGGCGATCAGGTCAACACCGGCCAGGTCTCCCCAGGCGGCGTCCAGAACAAGGACGCCAGGGGCCGCGGTGCTCCCGGCGGCTGCGGCACCGGGACCACGAAGGGCCAGGACGGTCACCTCGGCACTGGTCACGGTCAGGTCAACCCGAAGCATGAACCGTTTCAGCCGCTCGATGACCTGGGCGCCGAAACCCGGTTCGAGGTCAAGCAGGTACGTGTCCTCGGCCCGACGGTGGAGCCGAAGCCAGGCGTCGACCTTGCCCTGGGGCTGCAGGAGCAGCGTCCAGGCGCTGGCGCCGACCTCAAGGCCGGTCACGGTCTGGCTGAGCTGGCCGTGCAGGTACTCCCCGGCGTCCGGGCCGGTGACGGTCAGCAGGTCCCGCCGGGTGACCATGCCGACGACGGCGTCCGTGGCGGCCTGTTCTGCGGCTCTGAGATCCAACATCGGTTCCAGTCTGCCGCCGGCAGCCGCCTTTTACCCGTTGCGGAACGCCTGGCGGTCCCTGGCCATGGCCTTGGCCGGCTCGATCGCCGCCAGCAACGCCTGGGCCTTGTTCCAGCACTCCTTGTCCTCCAACCGGGGGACGCTGTCCGCAACCACCCCGGCGCCGGCCTGGACCGACGTCCGGTCCGGACCGCAGAACATCGTCCGAATGGCGATGGCGGTGTCCAGGTTGCCGGAGAAGTCCAGATAGCCGACCACGCCGGCGTACGGCCCCCGTTTTCTGGTCTCCAGCTCATCGATGATCTCCATGGCTCGAACCTTCGGTGCCCCGGACACCGTTCCCGCTGGCAGGGTTGCTCGGAGGACGTCGATGGTCGACCGCCCCTGGGCCAGCTCACCGGACACCTGGGACGTGAGGTGCATGACGTGGCTGTACCGCTCCAGGGTCATCATCTCGTCGATCGTGAGGCTGCCGTACGACACCACCCGGCCCACATCGTTCCTGGCCAGGTCGACCAGCATGACGTGCTCGGCCCGCTCCTTCGGATCCTCGGCGAGTTCGGCCGCCATCATCCGATCGTGCTCGTCCGTTCGCCCCCGCCGCCGGGTCCCGGCGATCGGTCGAGAGATAACCCGGCCGTCCACCACCTGGACAAGCGGCTCCGGTGAGCAGCCGACGAGGGTCAGCGCCGGCTTGGTGATGAAGTACATGTACGGGCTGGGGTTGAGGTGACGGAGCGTCCGGTAAATGTCGAGGGGTTGGGCCTCACCAAGGTCGAAATCGAACCGTTTCGACAACACGACCTGGAAGATGTCGCCGGCCCGGATGTACTCCTTCGCCGCCTCGACCGCGGCCATGTACATCGAGGAGCTCATCGGGGTCACGAAGTCCTCGGGGTTCAATTCGGTCCCGTCCGGCACCTGATCCGGCGGTCGCAGCATCGGCTCGTCGACGGGCCGGGCGCCGTCGGCGGCCAGCTGATCCAACCGGCGGACGGCGTCGTCGTAGGCCAGGTCGATCTCCTCGTCGTCGGCGTCCGGGCCGAGCAGCGCCACCGCGACCAGGGTGACGCGCTGCCGCCAGTGGTCGAAGACGGCAAGCTCGCCGAGTACGTCGAGCACGGCATCGGGATAGCCGCCGTCATCCGGAGGCACGTCGGGCAGCCGTTCGACCTCCCGGACAACGTCGTAACCGAGGTAGCCGACAAGGCCGGCGGTCAGCGGCGGGAGGTCGGGCAACTGCGGCGCCCGATAGCGCTCCAACAGCAGTTCGACCGGAGCCAGAATGCCCTGATCGGTCGGCAGGTCGGTGTCGGGCAGCGATCCGGTGATCGTGACCATGTTTCCCCTGGCCACAAGGGATGCGTGCGGCCGGCGGCCGATGAAACTGAAGCGGCTCCACCGCTCCCCGTTCTCCACCGATTCGAGGCAGAACCCCTCCTCGTCGCCGACACATCGCAGGTAGGCGGCAAGCGGTGTGGTGAGGTCGGCCAGCAGTTCGCGATGGACCGGGATGGCCCGGTACTCCTTGGCCAGGCTCCGAAACTCTTCCCTGGTTGTCATCGGGCCGACCGGCTACTGGCCGAAGGGAAGATAGAAGCAGCTGTATTGCCCGGTGTGGCAGGCCCCGTCGCCCTCCTGCTCAACCCGGAACAGCAGCGTGTCGCCGTCACAGTCGTAGTGTGCGCTGCGGATCCACTGCCGATCTCCGGACGTGTCGCCCTTGCGCCACACCTCCTGCCGGGAACGGCTCCAGAACACGGTCCGCCCTTCGTCGAGGGACTGGGCGAGCGTCTCGGCGTTCATCCACGCCATCATCAGGACGTCCCCGGTGTTGTCGTCCTGCACGATGGCCGGCACGAGGCCGTCCTGGTTGTAGGTGACGGCGCCGAGCTGGTCGGCGGTGGGCACGATCGGTGTTGCCTCTGGCATGGGTTGCAGGGTATCGCTCGGACCCCTGGGCCACCGCCGATTTCCCACCGGCGGATCCCGCCCGCCGGTCTTTACAGGTAGAGACCGGTCGGCGAATCGTCCAGCCGCTCCGCAGCGACGGCGTGGATGTCCCGCTCCCGGAGGATGATGTAGTCGTGACCGCCGACCTCAACCTCGTACCGATCTTCGGGGTTAAAAAGCACCCGGTCGCCGACCTCCATGGAACGGACACTCGGCCCCGCAGCAACCACCTCGGCCCAGGTCAGGCGCTTGCCGACCTGGGCGGTGGCGGGAATGAGAATGCCGCCGGTGGATTTCCGCTCACCGTCCGGGCCTTCCAGCTGGACCAGGATTCGATCGTTGAGCATTTTGATCGGGAGACGTTCCCCGCCGGACGGCTCCGCTGCGGCGGTGGCGGCTGCGGCGGCCGGGGCACCGTCCTGCGATTCGCTCGGGACCGGATCTGCATCTGACAACGTTCTGCTCCGTGAACTTGGGGGCGGGGCTTCGGGGACGACAAGGAGAGCGGAGAGTTGCGGGGAGGAAACGTCCGACCCGACCGCAGGCCTGCCCGATCAGCGTATGGCCGATCGAGACGATTGCAGCTTGGACCGTTGGTTCCGGCGACGGAGCCCGTCTTTTTGTGACAGGTCACCGACCCGGGTGAACACCGACTCCGTTCGTCGGATTGGGATCACTCCGACCTGTGCGGACTTCAGACCACGAGAAATCGGGGGTAGCGTCGGTCGCCATGGGCACCCGGGAACCGGCAGAAACGATACAGCTCACGGTTGACGGCGACGTCAGCATCCAGGCGGAGCTGGTGACACCGGACGATCCGGTGGCCGCCGCCGTCATCTGTCACCCGCACCCGCTGTACGGCGGCAACATGTACAACAACGTGGTCGGGAGCCTGTTCACCGCGCTGCCGGCCGCCGGGGTGAGCACCCTCCGCTTCAACTTTCGGGGAGTTGGCGGGTCCACCGGTTCCCATGGCGACGGGGTCGGCGAGCGGGCGGATGTTGCCGCGGCCGTTGAGGCCGTCGCCGGCAGACATCCCGGTCTCCCGTTGCTGCTGTGCGGCTACTCGTTCGGCGCGGACGTTGCGTTGACCGTCACCGACGACCGGATCGGCGGCTGGCTGGTGGTGGCCCCGCCGCTGCGGGTCGTGTCAATCGCCGACATGGCGGCCGGCCCGGATCCCCGACCGAAACACCTGGTCAGCGGTACTGCGGACGACTTCCGGCCCGCCTCGGATCTCGCCGGGGCGACCGACGGCTGGGCCAACGTGCAGATCACACCGATCGACGGGGCGAACCACTTCTTCATGTCCGGCCTCGACCAGGTTGGCGCAGCCGCTGCGGCGACCGTTGAGGCGCTCACCGGCCGGTAGCGCCCCCGTCCACCAGCGGCCCTGTCGACCGGCGGCTCCGTCCACCAGCGGCCCTGCCCACCGGCGGCTCCGTCCACCAGCGGCTCCGTCTGCCAGCACTCCTGCCCACCACCGCCCCTGTCCGCCCGCGGCCCTGCCCACCGACGGCTTTGGGGAACACACCATTCGCCGGGCGGGCCTGGCCGGTGGCCATCGGCCCGGCGGCGACGGTCACTCCTCGACCGGTTGGTCGATCGCGGCAGCTGCCGACAGCCGGAAGTTGGTCGGCTCGATCGGATTCACGTCGGGGTCGAACGACGGATCCTCGTTGACGACGACGGCGGTGACCATGCCGAACATCCCTTCCTCCCGTTCGACGTGGGTGAGGATGTGGCAGTGCCAGACCCAGGTGCCGGCGTCGTCGGCTCGGAACAGGACCGTGTAGCGCTCACCGGGGGCCACGTTGAGGGTGTCGGTCCAGTACGGAACGTCCAGCGGAATGCCGTCCTTGGCGTAGACCAGTTGGGGGAACTGGTGGAGGTGCATGGGGTGTATCTGCAGGCCCTCGTTGTAGTACGTGACGCTTGCCCACTCGCCCTGGTTCATGACCACCGGCTCGGTGGCCGGGAAACTCTTCCCGTTGAGGCTGAGGCCGATGGTGCCGGCGTCGTTGAGGATCATCGGCATGTCGATGGCCAGCTCCAGGTCCTCGGGTAGCGTCACCCCGCTGATCGTTGCCCCGCGGGGGATTGGGTTCTCGCCGATTCTGATGACACCGAACATGCCGTTCACCACCTGGACCTGTGCATGGTTGTGGGCGTGGTACATCCCGATGGCATCCTCCTCGGCGACGAACTCGTAGGTGAAGGTGCCTCCGTTGGGTTCGATGAGCTCCTGGGTGATCGGTGCGACGCCGTCCTGGTCATGCGGTGTCCGCACCCCGTGCCAGTGGATGTCCGTCCCCATCGGCAGGTTGTTGACAACTCGAACCTGTATCCGATCGCCGCGATCCAGCAGGATCTGCGGGGCGGGGACCACCCCGTTGTAGGTCCACGCCTCGACGATTCGGCCGGGCTCGACCTCCCAGTCGGTGATCTCGGCGGTCAGGTCGAAGACCTTCGTCCCGTCGCTCCGGATCTCGGTCGGCTCCAGGACCGGGTTGCCCCGGCCTTCGGTCTCGGCCGGGAAGGCGAGGATGGAATCCATCATGGCCTGGTCCATTGCGGCGTGATCCACGTGCTCGCCGTGTCCGCCGTGGTCATGGCCGGCCGCTGACACCGGTTCGCCGTCCTCGGTGATCGTCAGTTCCCCGGTCATACCGGCAGCCTCATGGCCGGCGATGTCGCAGAAGAACCGGTAGGTACCGGGGGCCAGCTCCCCGAGCTCCAGCACGCCGGTTCCGCCCGGCCCGATGTCCTGGCTGCGAAGGCCGAGCTGCGGGAAGACCACGTTGTGGTCGATCGAGCCGGTGTTTGTGAGCATCAGGGTGACGTCGCCGGCCGGAGCCGATGTTGTTCCGTCGATGCTGTACTCGCCGAGTGTAAGACCAAGGGTTGACGAGACCGGTTCGGCCGCCGGCCCTGCGTCGCCCCAGATCGACACCGCGGCAACAAGACCGAAGAGCCCGAAGATCACGATGGCGAAGGCGCCGAGCACTCCACCTATCACCGCTCCCGCACTGACGGACGTCTCGCGGCGGTTTGGATAGCCGGTACTGCTACGGGGCGGGGCGGTCGCTGTCACGAGGTTCTCCTTGCTCATGACCGTCGGCCTTCGATGCGCTCGAAGACGGTCCGGTCTCGTCAGCATCACCTTTGTCGATGCCGTCGCGGGCAAGAAGGGACCAAAGGCCC
Organism: Actinomycetota bacterium; assembly: GCA_039029335.1. GTDB lineage: Bacteria > Actinomycetota > Acidimicrobiia > Acidimicrobiales > SZUA-35 > JAHELU01. The sequence continues at coordinate 9,865 of JBCCGJ010000154.1, forward strand.
GACTTGGCAGGGTTCTTCAGCGGGGCCGGGCACGTGCCGCTCCGGTGGCGATCGCCGCTGGACAGGGCCCGGTTACGACGGGGCGGCGTAGCAGCTCCCGGCGCGGGCCGGGGCTCCCGTCAGACCGGTCGGACGGTCACTCCTGCGGCCTGTAGTGCGGCCTTTGCGTCGGCGATGGTGGCCTCACCGAAGTGGAAGATGCTGGCCGCGAGCACGGCGTCCGCCAGACCGTCCGTAACCCCCGGTGCAAGGTCCGCAACCGACCCCACCCCGCCGGAGGCGATCACCGGGACCGAGACGGTGCGGGACACCGCACTGGTCATGGCATGGTCAAAACCCTCCCGGGTGCCGTCCCGGTCCATGGAGGTCAGCAGGATTTCCCCCGCCCCAAGGTCGACGACCTTTTTGGCCCAGGCCACAACGTCGATGCCGGTCGGCTTTCGACCGCCGTGGGTGTAGACCTCGAATCCCGAGGCGAGATCCGGGTTGTCGGTCCGCCGACCGTCGATGGCCACCACGCAGCACTGGGAGCCGAACTCGGTTGCGATCTCCGCCACCAGTTCCGGCCTGGCAACGGCGGCCGAGTTGATCGAGACCTTGTCGGCCCCGGCCCGCAGCAACGCTCGAGCGTCGTCGACGGACCGGATGCCGCCGCCGATGGTGAACGGAATGAAGACCTGCTCGGCGACCGCAGTGGCCATGGCGATGGTGGTGTCCCGGTTCTCGTGGGTGGCGCCGATGTCGAGGAAGACAAGCTCGTCCGCCCCCTGCTGGTCGTACAGGGCTGCCAGCTCGACGGGGTCTCCGGCGTCGCGGAGGTTAACGAAGTTGACCCCCTTGACCACCCGCCCGTCCTCGACGTCAAGGCATGGAATGACTCTGGTCACCTGCATCGAACCGCTCCGTTTCCGATCACCCGGCCGCCCCGCTGTTCAGCGCCCGGAGCGCCTCGGGGACCGTGAACTGTTTCTCGTACAGGGCCCGGCCGACGATGACACCGGAGAGCCGCCGCTCCTCCCCCGCCCCGTTGGACGCGACGACACCGTTCAGGACCGAGAGGTCCTCCAGTTTGCCGACACCGCCGGATGCCACAACCGGGACGTCGGTCATGGCCAGCAACGCCGACAGTCCGGCGACGTCCGGACCCTCCAGCGTGCCGTCCCGGCTGATCTCGGTCACCACCAGCGAGGTCACGTTTGCCTCGGCGAACCGTTCCGCGAGGTCGGCCACCGTGCGCCCGCTGTCGACGGTCCAGCCGTGGGTTGCGACCTGATCACCCCTGGCGTCGATCCCGACCACCACGGAGCGGCCGTACCCGGTCAGCTCCTCCACCAGTTCCGGGCGTTCGATCGCCGCGGTGCCGATGACCACCCGGTCGACACCCAGGTCGAACAGGGCCTCGGCCGCCTCGACGGACCGAACACCACCCCCGACCTGGACCGGAACCTGCAGCGCCGCACAGATGGCACCGATGACCGGGCGGTTCGTCGGTTCACCGCTCTTTGCCGCATCGAGGTCGACGACATGGACGATCTCCGCCCCCTCGTCGACAAAGGCGGCCGCCTGGGCCACCGGGTCGTCGCCGTAGGTGGTCTGACGGTCGTAGTCGCCCTGATAGAGGCGCACGCACTTACCGCCCCGTAAATCGATCGCCGGGTACAGCTTCATGCCGACTCGCCGTTGGTCGGTGACGCCGCCCGGCTGCAGGCGAGGAAGTTGCCGAGCAGGCGAAGACCACCGGCCGCGGACTTTTCCGGGTGGAACTGGGTGGCATAGACGTTGTCCCTGGCCACTGCGGCAACGACCGGCCCGCCGTAGTCGGTGGTGGCGATCACGTTCCGGTCGGTGACGGGGGCCAGGCTGTGCACGAAGTAGACCCAGCCGCCGGACAGCCCGTCGAGCAGGGGGTGCGATCGGCCGTCGACCGAGACGGTCTGCAGCTGGTTCCACTGCATCTGCGGCCGCTTGACCGTGTCGGGTAGCCATTCGATACGCCCGGGCAGGATGCCGAGGCCCGGGATGTCCGGGGACTCGTCCGAACCCTCGAACAGCATCTGCATACCGACACAGATACCGAGGAAGGGTTGGCCCCGTTCCGCCACCTTCCTGGCCTGATCGGCCAAACCGGTGGCCACCAGCGCGGTCATGCAGGCCCCGAAGTTCCCGACGCCGGGCAGTATCACCCCGTCCGCCTGTTCGATGGTCTCCGGATCGTCGGTCAGGGTCGCCTGGGCCCCGACCCGCTCCATCGCCTTCTGGGCGGAGCGGAGGTTGCCGATCCCGTAATCCAGAACGGCGATGTTCAGCCGGTTGTCGCCGGCTCCCTGGCCGTCGGTCACCGCTACAGCGCCTCTTTTGTCGACGGGAGATCGGTTCCTTCGATCCGGACCGCGTCCCGCAGGCACCGGGCGAGCCCTTTAAACGCCGCTTCGATGATGTGGTGCACGTTCCGTCCGTCCTTGAGCGACACGTGCAGGGTGATCCCGGCGTTGGTGGCAAAACTCTGCATGGCGTGTTCGGCCAGCGACGGGTCGAACGGCGGAGTGCCGAGTGGGATGGCCTCCGGCATCTCGACGTTCCAGACGAAGAACGGCCGGCCGGAGAGGTCGAGAGCCACCTCGACCAGGGCCTCGTCCAGGGGATACAGCCCGCTGGCGAACCGGCGGACGCCGACCTTGTCACCGATGGCCTCGGCGAAGGCCTCACCGATGACGATGGCGGCGTCCTCGACCGTGTGGTGGCTGTCGATGTGGATGTCCCCGTCCGCCTTCACCGTCAGGTCGAACCCGCCGTGCCTGCCGAGCTGGTCCAACATGTGGTCGTAGAACGGGATGCCGGTGGAGATGTCGGTCTTGCCGGTGCCGTCGAGATCGATGGTGACATCGATCGAGGTCTCCTTTGTCGACCGCGACTTCGTGCTGGTTCTGGCCATTGGTTCGTCCGTGAATCTGTGAGTCGTGGCGGCCGCAGAGCCGTGGGTCTGCGCTGTGCTACTCGCCGCCTTGGAGTATGTCAGCAAGCGCCTCCAGGAAGCGCTGATTTTCCTCGGCGGTACCAACGGTAACCCGCAGACAGCCGTCCAGGTGATCCCAGCTCGCGGTGTTGCGAACCAGCACGGAGCGATCCACCAGCGCCTGCCAGACCTGGTCGCCGGCCATCGGCGGTCGGAACAGGACGAAGTTGGAGCTCGACGGCCACACCTCGGCTCCCAATTCGGACAGCCGGGCCAGAATCCGGCCGCGCTCCTCGACGATGCCCGCCACCCGGGCGTTCATCGAATCGACAAACCGCAGCGCCGCCAGGCCGGCGGCCTGCTTGACCGCATCCAGGTGGTAGGGCAGGACAACCATCTCCAGTTTTGCCACCAGCCACGCCGGTCCCAGCAGGTAGCCGAGTCTGGCCCCGGCCATGGCCCAGGTCTTCGAATAGGTCTTGGTCACGACCAACGGCGTCTCCTCGTCGAGCAGGTCGACGGCGGAGCGGGGGGCGAACTCGCCGTAGGCCTCATCGACCACCAGC
>JBCCGJ010000155.1:0-13000 GCA_039029335.1 Actinomycetota bacterium
CCGGTTGTGGCTGGTGTGGGGTTTGATGATTTGCCGGCTGCGGAGCCTGAGCCTGAGCCGGTTGTGGCTGGTGTGGGGTTTGATGATTTGCCGGCTGCGGAGCCCGAGCCGGTTGCGGCCGCCGAGTCCGAGTCCGAGTCAGAGCCGGAGCCCGTGGTTACGGGTGTGGGGTTTGATGATTTGCCGGCTGCGGAGCCTGAGCCTGAGCCGGTTGCCGCCGTCGAGCCGGAGCCTGTGGTTACGGGTGTTGGGTTTGATGACTTGCCGGCTGGTGATGCGGCCGTCGAGTCAGAGCCGGAGCCGGAGCCTGTGGTTACGGGTGTTGGGTTTGATGACTTGCCGGCTGCCGACACAGCTGAAGAGACAGCCGACGATTCTGGCGATGCTGCAGTGGCGGAGCCCGCAGACGCTACGGACGACTCGGACGACGCTGACGAAACCGACGGTGCGGAACAAGGTCGTCCGTCCGCGGACGTCGGGTTCATCGACATGGAGTACGACCCCGAGGCCGCAAGCGCTGCGGTGTAGGTGGGGCGTCTGGGTCCGACGGCCCCTTGTGGCTCGCCTTGAGATAAGAGACCCGGTTCGGCTCAAGCTCATGGAGCGCCGACCGATCACATAGACAGCCCTACAACCGGGTGGAGGAATGCCTCGCCTGGCGGGCGGGCAGGAGGATGGTAATGAAATCACTGACGGAGCGTCTGCCGATCCCCTCGGCACTCAAGAGCCTCAAGGCAAAGATCCTGCTTGCGACGCTCGCCCTGAGCATCGTTCCGATGGCCGTGGTCAGTCTGATCAGCCTCAATAGGGCCACTGCGGCCCTGACAACCAGCGCCGGGCAACGGGTTGAGGTGGCCGCAGTAGAAGCCGGTGACAAGTTGGACCGGAACCTGTTCGAGCGGTATGGCGATGTGCAGGCGTTTGCCGCAAACCCGAAGATCCTCGGCACCCCCGACGAGGCTCAGGAGATCATCGACTTTCTGACCGTCACGTACGGGGTATACGACCTGATGGTCGTGGCCGACCTGGACGGCAAGGTCATCGCCGTGAACAGCGTCGACGGCGCAGGCGAGAGCATCGACAGCGGGTCCCTGCTCGGCAGCGACGTGTCCGACCAGGACTGGTTCCAGGTGGTTCGCAGCGGCAACACCCCGGACGGAGGCACCTACTACACCGACGCCGAGATCAACCCGCTTATCACCGAACTGTACGATCACGCCCACGTGACCCTGCCGTTCGCCGCGCCGGTCTACGACCAGAACGGCCGCCTGGCGGCCGTGTGGCACAACCATGCTTCGTTCGAGCGGATCGTCAGCGACATCATGGAGGACGTCCGAGAGGAGTTCAAGCACAGCGGCGCCGAGACCATTGAGACCCAGGTCCTGCGGAGTGATGGCCTGCTGATCGACGACGCCGACCCGTCTGCGATCCTGGAGTTCAACCTTGCGGCCACCGGGCTTCAAGCCGCCAACTTCGCCATCGCCGGCCATGACGGTGAGACATTCGGATTTACCCAGGAGATCCATGCCCGAAGGGGAGTGGAGCAGCTGAATGGCTGGGCGCTCACCGACGGCGCACTCGGCTTCCCCGGGTACGACTGGGGCATCCTGGTTCGCCAAGAGACCAGCGAGGCGCTCGCATCGGACGGCAGTCTGCGCGACGTGATGCTGGCGGTAGGGCTGGTTGCCTCGGTGCTCATCGCCGGACTGTCCTACCTGCTGGCCCGTAGTATCGCCAAGCCTATTGCGTCGGTCGCCGATCGGGCGAAGACCATTGCAAGCGGCACGTTCTCCGTAAAGAACATGGATCTGAACCGCTCGGATGAGCTGGGAGATCTGGCTGACTCGTTTGATGACATGACCGCCGTGCTCAACACCGTCGGCAGCCAGGCGGCGAGGATCGCAAACGGCGAGCTGAGTGCGCCGGAGCTGAGCGAGGAGGTTCCCGGCGAGCTCGGGACCGCCTTCTCGACCATGGTCGATTCACTCCGCAACATGATCGACCAGCTCAAGGGATCCTCCTTCCAACTGGCCGGGGCGGCCGAGGAGCTCACTGCGGTCTCCGCGACCATGGGTACCAGTGCCGAACTCACGTCACGTCAGGCCACCACCGCCTCCACCACGGGTGACGAGGTCTCCTCAAGCGTTGCGTCGGTTGCCACCGCCATCGAACAGATGAACGCCTCGATCCGCGAGGTCGCCACCAACGCCATCGAGGCGTCGAACGTCGCCTCGGAGGCGGTCACCGTTGCTCAGACCACCTCGGACTCGATCTCCAAGCTCGGTGAGTCGAGTGAGGAGATCGGGAACGTCATCAAGGTCATCAACTCCATTGCCGAGCAGACCAACCTGCTGGCCCTGAACGCCACCATTGAGGCCGCACGGGCCGGCGAGGCCGGCAAAGGCTTCGCGGTTGTCGCCAACGAGGTCAAGGAGCTGGCGAACCAGACGGCAAAGGCGACCGAGGAGATCTCGAGCCGGATCCAGAACATCCAAACCGACACCGCGGGCGCCGTCGAGGCCAACCTGCAGATCGGCGAAACCATCGACCGGATCAACGAGATCTCCGGCACGATCGCCTCAGCGGTCGAAGAGCAGTCCGTTACAACTGCGGAGATCGGTCGCAACGTCGAAGAGGCGGCTTCCGGCACACAGGAGATCGCCAGCAGCATCAACGAGGTGGCAGCCGCCGCCGAAGACACCAGGTCGTCGACCGACGGCACCAAGGAATCCGCGGAGGAGATGGCACGTATGGCGGCCGAGCTCAGTGAGCTCGTCGGCCACTACAGCTGATCTCGGGTTGAACGCGACGGCAGTGGAACACCAGGGCTTGGTTGAAGGAGAACAGTGGACGAGATAATTGGTGAGTTTCTCGTTGAGAGCTATGAGGGTTTGGATCGACTCGACCAGGCTTTCATCGACCTCGAGGAGACACCGGACGATATTGGAACGCTGACCGAGGCGTTCCGGATCCTGCACACGATCAAGGGGACCTGTGGGTTCCTCGGGTTCGGCCAGCTCGAGAAGGTGGCCCACAGGGGCGAGAACCTGCTGAGCCTGCTCCGGGACGAGGTCCTGGAGATGAACAACGAGATAGCGGACGCCCTGCTGGCAACGGTGGATGCGATCCGGGAGATTCTCAGCGTCATCGAGGGCACCGAGGAGGAGGGTCAGCACGACAACGACGAGCTGATCGCCCTGCTCGAACAGCTGAGCGGCCAGTCGCCCGCCGCCCCGCCGGCACCCCCGGCGCAAGAGGCAGCGCCGGCGGAACCCGTCGCGGAGGCGCCGGCGTCGGATCCCGTCGCCGAGGCACCCGCAACCGAGGACACCGCCGCTGACGCACCGGACGCCGAATCCGGATCTGCATCCGAAGGCGTTGTCCTGCTCAACCCTCCGGACGCCCCTGCCGACCCCGGTGCCGACGTACCCGACGGCGGTGTTGTGCTGCTGAACCCACCGGCCGAGACCGGAGACGGAACGCTGGCCGACGCATTCCAGGCCGCCGACGCACTGGCGGGTGAGACGCCGGACGGCGGCGCGACCGAGGGCTCGGCGTCGACGTCCGACGAAACCGGCACGGACCCGGCGGCAGAGGACACCACCGCTGCCACCGCTGACGCCGACGGGGACAGGGGACGCATCGGCGACATCCTTGTCTCCGAAGGTGCCGCGGCGCGGACGGACGTGGAGATTGCGGCGACCGAGCAGGTACTCGGTGACAAGCGCAAGATCGGAAAAATCCTGTCCGACGACGGCAAGGCCGAACAGGCCGAGGTGGAGAAGGCGGCCTCCCGGCAGCGCGGCGCAGCCGACGCCAGCATCCGCGTCGACGTTGCGGTACTCGACACGCTGATGAACCTGGTCGGGGAGCTGGTGCTCTCCAGGAACCAAATCGTGCAGCTGGCCTCCGACGAGGAGAACCGCGAGTTCGCCGGGCCGGCCCAGCGGTTGAACCTCATCACCAGCGAACTGCAGGAAGGCGTGATGCGGACCCGCATGCAGCCGATCGGCAACGTCTGGAACAAGCTGCCGCGGGTCGTGCGCGACCTGGCCCAGCAGTTCGGCAAACAGATCAGCCTTGAGATGGAAGGCAAGGGCACCGAGCTCGACCGAACCATCCTCGAAGCGATCAAGGATCCGCTGACCCACATGGTTCGCAACACGGTCGACCACGGCATCGAGGATCCAGAGACCCGCAAGGCCGTCGGCAAGAACCCCGAAGGGGTGCTCAAGCTGGCCGCCAGCCACGAAGGCGGGCAGGTCAATATCGAGATCAGTGACGACGGAGCCGGTATCGATCCGGACAGGATGCGGACCAAGGCCGTTGAGAAGGGCATCATCACCACCGAAGCCGCGGCCAAGATGTCCGACAATGAGGCCGTCCAGCTCATCTTCGCCCCCGGGTTCTCCACCGCGGCAAAGGTCAGCAACGTGTCCGGCCGCGGTGTTGGTATGGACGTGGTTCGGACCAACGTGGAACGAATCGGTGGTTCGGTCGACGTGAAGTCGGTGTCCGGACAGGGCACTGTTTTCAAGATCAAGATCCCGCTGACGCTGGCGATCATCCCGGCCATCACCGTTCGGTGCGGCGGGAACCGCTACGCCATTCCCCAGGTCAGCCTGCAGGAGCTGGTCCGCCTCGACGGCAACGACCTGTCGAGCCGGATCGAGGACCTTCACGGCGCCCCGGTCTACCGGCTGCGGGAACGGCTGCTGCCCATCATCGACCTTCGCGAGCAGCTCGGTGCGGAACCGGATGAGCAGTCGACATCGACGAACATCGTTGTGCTCCAGATCGACGGCAAACCGTTTGGTCTGGTCGTCGACCACATCGAGAACACAGAGGAAATCGTCGTCAAGCCGCTCGGCCGGGAGGTAAAGGACATTTCGCTCTTCTCCGGCGCAACGATCATGGGCGATGGCAAGGTTGCGCTCATCCTCGACGTGATCGGCCTGGCCGCCGGAGCGGACATCGTCAACGCAGGCCGGCAGGGCGACGCCTCGGCCGACGGTACGTCGGCGACGTTCGAGGCGGAGGAGGAGGTCCTCGACGATCGGACCCTTTTGCTTGTCGACTTCGACGACGACAACCGGGCGGCGATCCCACTTTCGGCCATCGAGCGGCTCGAGGAATTCGACGCCGATCAGATCGAGGACTCCGGTCACCAGACCGTCGTCCAGTACCGCGACTCCATCCTGCCGGTGCTCGACCTCGGTCCGACGACCGGCATGGGAGGGTCCGCCCTCAACAGCGAGGTTCGGATCAACGCCGTCGTCTGCAATTTTCACGGGATCTCCGTCGGGCTCGCCGTCGGCTCGATCCTGGACATCGTCTCCCACGCCGAGGTCCATCAGACCGCGGGCGGGACGATCGAGACGGCGATCATCAACGGGCAGGTCACCGACGTCATCGATGTCGACGGCCTGCTGCAGCAGCACTTCCCGATGGCGGAACCGATTGGAGAGTTCGTATGAAAACCGACGTCACCACGCTCCAGCTGTGCACGTTCCGACTGGGGTCGCTGTACCTCGGGGTGAACGTGCTCGATGTCCAGGAGGTCCTGTACCGGGCCGAGGTCTGCAGGGTCCCCCATGCGGACCCGGCGATCAGCGGTCTCATCAACCTCCGAGGACAGATCGCCACCACCATCGACATGCGGACCCGGCTCGGCATCGAGCCTCGGGACCCCGAGTCGCAGCCGATCCACGTCGTGGTCCGTTCGGCCGGCGAGTCGGTGAACCTCCTGGTCGACAAGATCGGCGACGTGCTCGCTGTCGACCCTGACCTGTACGAACCCCCACCGGAGACTATTTCCGGCATTGCAAAGGAACTGATCTTGGGCGCATACAAGCTCACCGACGAACTTCTGCTCATCCTCGACGTGGATAAGGCAGTCGCCATTCGCCCCGGAAACGGAGAGGTGTCCAACTGATGCTCGCCCTTGTGGTCGACGACGCTCGCGTCGCTCGAAAGATGGTCGCCAAGATGGTTGAGAGCCTCGGTTTCGAGGTCATCACCGCCGAACACGGCGAAGATGCATTGTCCAAGCTGGACCAGGAAAATCCGCCGGACGCCATCGTCACCGACTGGAACATGCCGGTCATGGACGGTGTCGAATTCGCCAAGCAGGTTCGCATCACCGCGGCGTTCTCAAACGTCCCGATCCTGATGATCAGCAGCGAAGCCGATCCTCGCCGGGTCGCGAAGGCGCTGCTCTCCGGGGTGGACGAGTACCTTTTTAAGCCCGTGGACGCCGCCATGATCCGCGAGCGACTTGAAGTGATGGGCGTGTACACCGCCTCCATCTCATGAGCGGGAACGCAAAAATCCTCCTTGTTGACGACTCTGCGGTGATCCGCGGGTTGCTGACCAAACTGATCGATAAGCAGCCCGGCATGGAGGTACTCAGCACGGCCCCGAATGGGAGAGTCGGGGTCGAGAAGGCTCGCTCGATGAATCCCGACCTGGTGGTCATGGACATCGAAATGCCGATCATGGACGGTCTGGAGGCGGTCGCGGAGATCAACAAAACCCACCCCAAGATCCCGATCGTCATGTTCAGCACCCTCACGGAGAAGGGCGCAACGGCTGCGCTGAACGCGCTGGAACTCGGTGCCTCGGATTACGCGACAAAGCCCCGGAACACGGGCAGCATGACCGCAGCCCTCGAAGAGGTGAAGGATGAGCTGGTCTCCAAGATCTCCGCGCTCCTGGGGCCTGCGTTCAACGCCCGCGGCGCCGGCGGACCGGCGGAAGCAGCGCTTGGAGCTCCGAGTGCGGCCGGTCCGGCCAGGAAGCGTCGGGCGGTCAACACCCAACCCGCCGCAGTGGTGGTCGGCAGCTCGACCGGTGGACCCCACGCTCTTGAGGCGGTTCTGACCGCAATCCGTCAACCGCTCCCGGTGCCGATGTTCATCACCCAGCACATGCCGGAGACCTTCACCAAGGTTCTGGCAGAGCGGCTCAACAACAAATGCCAGTCGACGGTGCACGAGGCCGAGGATGGCATGGTCGTCCAGCCGGGGCACTGCTACATCGCACCCGGCGGGTTCCACCTGTCGCTGGAGAAGCAGGGGACGTCGGTTGCAACCAAGCTGCTCACCACGGACCCGATCAACTCGTGCCGCCCGTCCGTAGAGCCGATGTTCGAGACGGCCGCCGCGATCTACGGAAGACGACTCGTCGCCGTCATGTTGACCGGTATGGGATCCGACGGCCTCGACGGCTCACGCCGCATCGCCGGACTCGGCTCACCGGTGGTCGTCCAGGACGAAGCGACCAGCGTGGTCTGGGGTATGCCCGGGGCGGTTGCCAAGGCCGGGTTGGCCAGCGAGGTTCTGTCGCTCGCCGAGATCGGCCCACGAATTGTGCAGCTGGCCGGCGCACGACCAGGGACCAGACGGCCACAACGGGCTACGAGCGGAGCGGAGGTTTCCCGATGACCCTCGAAATGAAGCCATCAGGCCCAACAACCGGCGGCGACAGCCTGAGTCAGGAGTCGATCCAGTTCTTCTGCAAGCTCATCGACGACAAGATCGGTGTGCAGCTGGAAGGCAAGGAGTACCTGATCGAAAGCCGGATCCAGCCGCTGCTGCGCCAGTTCGAACTGGACACGCCCGAAGCGCTGATCGACCGACTCCGCCGGGGCGACGGCAGGGTGGAAGCCGCGGCGGTTGAGGTCATGACAACCAACGAGACCTCGTTCTTCCGGGATCAGCACCCGTTCGAGACCCTGGCCAATGACATCGTCCCGGAGATGCGGAAGACCGCAAACCTTCGGGGACTGACCATCTGGAACGGCGCATGTTCCAGCGGGCAGGAGTCCTACACCCTGGCGATGACCATTCGAGAGCACTTCCCGGAGTGGGCGGCAAACGCCAAGATCGTCTCAACCGACGTCTCACCGGCGATGGTCGAGCGGACCAAGTCCGGTCAGTATTCACGATTCGAGATCAACCGGGGTCTCCCGGCGACTCACGCCGTGAAGTACTTCGACCAGGCCGGCCGGAACTGGGTGGCAAAACCGGAGTTGCGGAACATGATCGAAGCAAAGGAGCTCAACCTCCTGAAGCCGTGGGTCGGACTGCCGAAGTGCGACGTGGTCCTCCTCCGCAACGTCCTCATCTACTTCACCGTGGAGAAGAAGCAGGACATCCTCCGCAGGATCAGGACAAACATCCTGGCCCCGCACGGGTGCCTCATCCTCGGCGCAAGTGAAACAACCGTCGGCCTCGACCCCGGCTACGAGAACCGACGGGTCGGCAAGTCGACCTTCCACTTCATTCAAGGAGCAAGCTGATGTCCACTGTTGATTTGAGCGAACCCGGCCTCCTCGATGAGTTGGTCGAAATCGTGAGCGAGATGCTTGATGGTGTCGTCGAAGCATCGGTGCCGGACGGCCACGTCCAGCCGGTGATGGCGTACGAATCCCAGACGGCCCAGGCGGCGGTCGACGTCCTCATCGACACCGATGTTGCCTGCACGCTGACCATTCGGCTGCAGGCCTCGGTCGCCGTCGGACTTGCCGCGGTCCTGACCGATGAAGACCCCGCAGACCTCGTAGCCGAGGATGCCTGTGAGGTCCTGTCCGAGCTGACCAACGTACTTGGCGGCTCGGTGAAGTCTTTGGTTGAGGAGGAGACCTCGTTGGGTATCCCCAAGGCCGAAGTAAAAGAAACGGGCGACTTCGACGTCCTTGACGGCTCGGTGTTTGTTGACCACCAGCTCGGCGTCTTCCAAGTCAGGCTCGGCCAGTGAGGCCGGGTGTGACCTCCAGCAGAGGAGAACGGGAATGACCGCACAAATACGTACAACCATCGGCTTCCACAACGCCATCATCGACGCGGCGGAGCAGATCAGGCCGTTGCCCCAGACGGTCACCAAACTGGCCCAGCTGGTGGCGGATCCCGATACCCCGTTGGACGAGATCGCCGCAACGGTGCAGGAGGACCCGGCCCTGGTGTCGGCCCTGCTCCGTGAGGCCAACTCGGCGACCAGCGCAGCCCGCGACGGCGTCGGCACGGTCGAGGCGGCAATCGTCCGGCTCGGCTCGGCCAGGACCGTTGCCATCGCCGTGAGCTCCAGTCTGGCCGACGTGGCCGAGAGCGGGCTCGAGGGCTACGGCATCGCCTCAGACGAGTTCTGGAATCGCAGCAAGGCGGCGATGTTCGTCGCCGAGATCCTGGCCATGCTGTGCCGGGGTCGGCTTGACCGGAGCGTGGTGACCGCGGCCGTGCTGCACGACATCGGCAAGATCGTTCTCTCGCCGTACCTCAAGGCCGATCACTACCTCGCTGCGTTGAAGGACACCGGCAACGAGGCGATCGCCGAGCGGCTGCTGATCGACATCGACCACGCAGAGGTCGGTGCGATGCTGTCCGCTCACTGGAAACTGCCGGCGCCGATCGTGAACGCCATCAAGGGCCATCCCTGCCTCGACGGTGGTGAAACCGAGATGGCCAGGGCGGTCCATCTGGCCGACTTCATGGCCCAGCAGATGCTGGCCTACCAGGTTGAGGCCAAGGATCCGCAGGCGGTCGATCGGGCCAAGCTGACGATCCAGCAGTTCGGCATCGACACCAAGAAGTTCGTCGAGCGCTGCGAGCAGCGCCTGGAGGACGCCGGGTACATCCTCAACCCGACGGACGCCATCACCGAGTTGACCTCGGGAAACTGAACTGAACGGCCGGTCCTCCCGCGACCCGACAACGCCACTGCCGATGCCCGCCCGACCGGGGCGGGCACCGGCGCGTCCGCCGCCGGGCCACCGCGGCGGCCACGCGAGGTCCGTTCGCTAAACCCCGGACCTGCGTCCGGTCGACCCTTTGTGCCCGATCGCGTAAGTGTGACGGCTCCGACCCTGGTCTCGGGGTGGGTGGAACTCGGTGGGCCCAGGTGCTGTTGGTTGGGTGTGGCGTTGCGGTCGGGCCGGCGTCGACCCCGCGGGGGCGCCTCGAGCATCGGCATGGCCCGGGACGCGACACGGCCGCAGCCAAGGGGCTGCGGCCGTGTCGCGGTGAGAGGATTGTCTCGGTCGGTTAGATGAGCTTCCAGAGCCCCATCCGGCCGATGCCATACCCTTCGATGGTGGTCTCGACGGCGCTCATGACCTCGCCTTCGACCACGATCTTCTGCAGGGCTTGAAGCGGGTGGTCCATGTTCGGGTCGAGGCGAACCCGGGACGGCATGGCCTCGTTGGCCAGGCGGGACAGCACGTTCGCCACTTCCTGGTAGATCTCCATCAGATCCTCGTCGGGATCCTCCGCCGCCTCGTTGATTGCCGATGCCGGCATCATCGCCAGCGCAGCGGCGGAGCGGTGGGCGAACAGCAGGTCGGTGGCGATGACCGCCACCAGCTTGTCGTCATCGGTCACCAGACCTCGAGCGGTCGAGGAGTGGGGCCGGATCGGATCATCCACCCGTGCGACGTCAACGTCTCGTCCGAGCAGACCGGCCAGGATCTTCTGGACCTCGTTGTCCTTGATTTCGATGGCTGCCATGGGTCTACAGGCCGATCGAAGAGAGCGCGATCTCCAACTGCGTGGTGTCGATCGGCTTTGACAGGAAGAACGATGCGCCGGCCTGCTGGGCCGTCACCCGGATCTCGGCGGTCGATTCCGAGGTCACGAACCCCACCGGGGTCCGGTTGCCGTCGGCCCGAAGCGCCTTCAACATCTCGATGCCGGTCATGTTCGGCATGTTCCAGTCGGCCAGAATGACGTGTGGCCGCTCGTCCTCGGTAACGGTCAGGGCATGCTGGCCGTCCTCGGCTTCGACGATGTCCGCGTTGTAGCCGGCCTGTCGGATGGCCCGAGTCACCAGCTTTCGCATAACGGGGCTGTCATCAACAACCAAGATCTTCATGTTTCCTCCGGTTTGGTTCGGACGCGACCGGGGGGATCGCTGTAGTCAAGATCGGCAGAACCAAACGTGTGTTGAGGAGGCCGGCGGGCCGGCGAGGGCGCTCGGAACCCGTGCCGCGCCAGGGCGACCACACCGGGGAAGGGTGATTTCGGGGCCGACGGAACGGGGTGCCGGAGCCGATGACAGCGCTGCTGCCAGTGGTGGTAACCGGGCCGGTGTCAGTGGCGGCAGGCCGCAGTGTGTTGATGGTGCGCCACTGCGGTCAGCTTGCTCCCCCGCAGCTTCTTTTTTGTCACCAACTCAACCCGGCTGGCGTAGCGCAGGAGCGGCTTCGCCACCAGGATCGTCACATCCTCATGAGTGAGCTTCTTGTACGAGGAGACGTCCTTGCCCTTCAGATAGGTGTCGACCGACACCTCTTCGGTGCCGCCTCAACCGATGGCGTGGATGTAGTCCAGGGCCGCGGTGCCGCCCTGCTCTCTCACCAACTCAAGGGCAGAATCGCTGATGGCAAAGTCCATGAGGATCAGGGTACCGGACCCCGCCGGACCACACCTCGGCAAGACTTCTGAAGCCGAAGCCGACCGGGACCGCAAGAGCCTACGATGTGAGGCGTGACTTCCACCTCTGTTAACGACTCCCCTGGGGCGTCCCTGGTCGACGGTGCTCCTCGGACCCTCGGGCAGTTCACCGTCGGCCCGCTGGCGTTCGGCTGTTGGCGCTTCATCACGCAACCGGTGGCCCAGGCGACGGCCCTGCTGGAGGCGGCACTTGACGCCGGGATGAACCTGGTCGACAACGCCGACGTCTACGGCCTCGACTGGGACGGCACCGGCTTCGGCACAAACGAGGAGATGCTCGGCAAGGTACTGGCCGACCAGCCCGGCCTCCGCGATCGGATGGTGCTGGCCACCAAGGGAGGGATCCTCCCGCCGACCCCGTACAACTCCGGAGCTTCCTACCTGGTGAAGGCCTGTGAGGACAGCCTGGCCCGGCTCGGTGTTGAGGTGATCGACCTCTATCAGATCCACCGACCGGACTTCTACACCCACCCCGAGGAGGTGGCATCGGCCCTCAGTGACCTCCGCAGTGCTGGCAAAATCAAGGAGGTCGGTGTGTCGAACCACCTCGCCAGCCAGACCGATGCCCTGCAGGCCTACCTGCCGTTCCCCATCGTGGCCGATCAGCCGGAGTTCTCCCTGATGGCCACGGGGGCGCTTCGTGACGGAACGCTGGATCGCTGCATGCAACATCAGCGGGTGCCGCTTGCCTGGAGCCCGCTGGCCGGCGGACGGCTGGCGACCGGATCGGACGTCCCGCCGGAGCTGCTCACTGTCATGGATGAACTGGCCGAGCGGGAGGGAGTCAGTCGGGCGGTGCTCGCCGTGGCCTTTGTGCTGGCCCATCCGTCGAAACCGGTGGCCATCGTCGGCTCCCAGCAGGCCGATCGGCTCGTCGAGCAGGCGGCTGCGGTCAACGTCGCCCTTGATCGTGACGACGTGTACCGGATGATCCAGGCGGCCGAAGGTCAGCCGCTGCCCTGATGACCACCGACATCCCACAGAGCGAAACCCCGGATGCCGGCAGCCCCGGCAGCCAACACCCGGGCAACACCGGCAATCCCACCACAGCTGCGGCGCCGGATTGGTTGGATGAAGTGGTCGATCTGGTCGGGGATCTGGCCACACTCGGCGAGCTGCCGTACGACCCGACCCCCGGTGCCCTCTACACAGCGGCCCAGCTGTACCGCGGCTTCGACGACGGCGGTTTTGCCGCGACGATGGACCAGCGGTCCTATGCAAGGGCCCAGCGGTCGGGGCAACCACCGATCCGCCCCCGTGAGGCGCTGGCGCAGCGGCTTCACGATCACGGGATCACCGTCGCCCTCGATGTGTTCCGAGCCGAGCACCGGCTGGTCGGGGTTATGGGTGGCCACGCGCTCGTCCGAGGCTCCGAGGGGTACGCCCAAGGCGTCGCGCTCGGTCGGGCGATCGCCACGGCCGGGTACTGCGTGGTCACCGGCGGCGGTCCGGGCGCCATGGAAGCGGCGAACCTCGGGGCCGCAACGGCGAACCTCGATCTGGCGGACGTCGATGAGCTGCACAACCGGTTGGCGGCCGTCCCGGGGTTCGCC
>JBCCGJ010000156.1:0-12912 GCA_039029335.1 Actinomycetota bacterium
CGACGGTGCGTACCGGGAGCTGTTCACCCCGCATGCCACGCCGCCGCCCGACGGTCTGGACGTCTCCTACACGCTGGGGTTCTACCGCCCGGAAATCCCGCTCACCAACCTGTACGGCCATGGCGGCAACAACGACGGCTTCACCTCGTTCTTCCTGTTGGACGCCGACGACGGCTGGGGATATGTGTTGTTCACCAACTCCGAATACGGGCAGGAATTCGGTGAGGAGCTGCTGCTGCACCTGTTCGCCGGGCCGAGCAGGACAACGATCGCTTTGACCGCGCTATCAGTGTTTTACCTGGTCAGCAGTAGTGTTGTGCTGGTTCTCCGTAGGGTTCGACGGCTGCTGTCGGCGGCCTGCCGGCCGCTGAGGGAACTGCGGTCAGCCGGGCCCGCCGGCGACCTCATCCACGAACCGATCACCGGGTGACGATTGGTTTTGTGCCACGTCCGCCAGACTGGACCGGCGACTCGACTGGCGGGCAAGGAGGGGTACCCCCTCTAGCACGTCCGGGAAGGGCTGGACTTTACTATGGCGGTGGACGCGCCCGCGGAGACGATCGCCGATCGTCTCTCGTTTGATGTTGCGGAGGAGACCTACCATCTCGATCCGGGCGAAACCCTGACGTTCGGCCGCGCCGGGAACGCGGTGGTCGACGCCGACAACCCGTACATGCACCGGGTGGTCGGCCTGCTGTACTTCGATCGGTGGGGGTGGTGGCTCCGTAACTCTGCGAAACACATGCCGATGTCCATGGTGGGCGACGACGACCGCCACAAGACCCTCCCGGCCGGTGCCGCCGAACCGCTGACGACCCCCCGGGGTTCGGTCCGGTTCTACGCCGGTGCAACCGGTTACGAGCTGACGTGGGAGCTGAGTGGACCGTCGGCGGCCCCGGACTCGCCCGCCGGGCTGCCGGACACCATCGACGCCACCACCGCGGACTTCGGCAAGGTCCGACTGTCGGACAACCAGCGCACGATGATGGTTGTGATGGCCGAGCAGCGGTTGCGTCGTCCAGGAGTCCCGCTGCCACTGCCGACCAACGCCGAGATCGCGGCGCGCTGCGGCTGGACGCTGAAGCAGTTCGACCGCAAGCTGGACTACCTGTGCCGACGCCTGGCCGACAGCGGGGTCCCCGGGCTGCGGGGCAACCCCGGCACCGAGGCCGCCAATCGTCGAGAGCTGCTGGTGATGCACGTGCTGCACAACGGCTTGATCACCACAGACGATCTTGCGCTGCTGGGTGGCCTGTGTCCGTCGCCCACGGAACGGGCGTCATGCTGATCGACGCGATCCACGACGTTCCGTACATCGCCGACCCGATGGAAGTCGGCCGCGGCGGGTTTGCGACCGTCCACCGCGCCACCGATCTCCAGGCCGATCGGCCGGTGGCGGTCAAGCTTCTGTCACTGCGGACCGACGACCGTAACCTCCAGTACTTCGATCGGGAACGAGCGTCCTTAGCCCGGTTGTCCACGCATCCGAACGTGGTCACGTTGCATCGCGCCGGCGTGACGACCGGGGGCGTCCCGTATCTGGTGATGGAGTTCGCCCCCGGCGGCACGCTCGCCGACCGGTTGCGGGCAACCGGTCCGTTCCCGCCGGAAGAGGCGGTCCAGTGGTTGCTTCCGATCTGTGGCGCCGTCCGCCACGCCCACCAGCAGGGCATCCGTCATCGGGACATCAAACCGCAGAACATCCTCATCTCGGACCACGGCGCCCCACTTCTCTCCGACTTCGGGATCGCCGGCCGCACCACGGGCACCGAAACGATTACTCAGCAGGCCAAGCTCAGCCTGTCCTACGCCAGCCCGGAGCAAATCGAAGGCCACGAGTTGGATGACAGTACCGACGTCTATTCGCTCGGCGCCACCCTCTACACGTTGCTCACCGGGGCGCCGGCGTTTGCCGACACCACCGGTGCCGGTCTGCTGAACACGGCAAAGCGGATCCTGGCCGAGCGCCCGGTGCCGCTGGACGAGAACACGCCCGTCCACATCCGGACCGCCGTCGCCGCGGCGATGGCCAAGAATCCGGCCAACCGACCGACGCTCGACGCCTTCGCCGGTGCCCTTGTCGGCGACGTAACCCTTGAGGAGCCCCCGTCCGACGATGCGCTCCCGGAGGTGACCCGGGAATTCGGAACACCGGGCCTCGGCGTCGGCGCAGCAGGCGCAATCGGCGCCGCAGGGTCAGGGGGAACCAGCGCCGTTGCCGGCGTCGCCGGGGAGCCGACCCACGGCCCCACCGGGGTGTTGGCGACGGCCGCCGACCAGTGGTCGCCGACGATCCCGAGCCTGGAGGAGGCGGTGGCCGCTGAGCGATTTGGAACGCTGCGGACCTGGCTCGGGGAACCCCGCTTTGTCCTCTCGGCGGCCGCGGTCGGCCTGCTGGTGCTCGGCGGGCTGTTGACCGCGGCCTGGGCCGGGCGGGACGGGGCGGCCACGTCCGACCGGACCGAAACGGACGACGTGGCCGCGGCGTTGGCCCCGGCACGGATCGACCGGGACCGGGCGGCCGCGGCGGCTGACGCCGGTGGCGGTTCGAGAGCCGACGAACCGGGCGGAGCCGATGGTGCCGCCGAGACGGTCACCACCGGGACCGGGACCTCGAACGCCGATTCAACCGGTGAAACGAACGAGGTTGCGACGGCAACAACCGAGCCGTCAGCCGTCGGGCAGGACACCACGGTCCCCAACACCGTCGCCGACGACGATGGCGATGGTGTGCCGGACGTCGATGACAACTGTCCCGACGTGCCAAACGCCGATCAGGAAAACCGCGACGGGGACCTCAACGGTGATCTGTGCGACGCCGACGACGACAACGACGGCCTGCCGGACACCCGGGACAACTGCCCGTTCGAACAGAATCCGGGCCAGCAGGACGTCGACGCCGACGGGATCGGTGACGCCTGCGACGATTTCCCGGACCGCGACAGGGACGGAGTCATCGACACCAACGACTCCTGCATCGAAGCACCGGACGACGCCGACACCGACGGGGATGGCATCCCGGACAAGTGCGACAGCTCGCCCCGGGGTATGGCCGTAGCAGCCGCACTGGTGCGGGTCGATCGGGTCACGATCATCAACCTCGGTGAAGACGGCGGTTCACCGGACATGTTCGGCGATCTCACGGTTGACGGCGACAAGTTCGATCTCCCGGAGATCACCGACCAGGCGGACATCCGGCCCGGTAACTGGTCCTCCGACCTGGTCTCCATAGATGACGGCTCGCCCTTCATCAGGATCAGGGTCTGGATTCGGGACGAGTCCGGCTTCTGTCTGTTCTGCAAGGACGATCTTGTCGACATCTCACCGGCACCCGGCATGAATGCGCTGCACCTGGTGGTCGACACCCGTGCGGGTACCGTCGATCTTGCGGACGACGACTGGAACCGGCTGGAACAGATCGGCACATTGCTGGGGCCCGAGGACGGTGACCTCTCCGGCGCAATCCTGCAGTTGGGTGATGATGACGGCGTTCATCGGGCCTCGATCGAACTCTCGATCACGCTGAGCCGAGAGCCCGCCGCATAACCGCAGCCACAAACGTCCAAGCGCCGGGTCGGGGCGGGCACCGTCCGCGCCGACGACGCACTAGGGTTTCGGGTGTCTGGACGGGAGCGGGATGAAATCAAGAGTGCTTTCTGTTGGTGTGCTCGTGGCGGGTTTGCTGTCATCGGTCGGGATGTCGCTTGCCGCGTCCGGATGCAGCTCGACCGAGACCACCGCCGCCCCCGGCCGGTCCGTCGATCAGGCCGAGTCCGCATCCGGAGAGGGTTCTGATGCGGAGTCGGCTGCCGGTGTTCGAGTCTCGGCCGCCGTCGACCCGGAGGCGGCGTCCGGCGCGGACGGCGCCGGAACCGTGGCGCCTCTGACGGTGACAACGGCCGCTGTGGCCGGGGTGGAATCCACGTCCTCCTCGGCGCCGACCACCGACCCGACGTCAACAACCGGCACGCCCTCCACCTCCGCCGAGTCGACGGCGACTGCCGCCGAGACAAGCAGCACCGAGACAAGCAGCATCGAAACCGGCACCACCGGCACGGCCGACACCACCGCTGCGCCCACCACGGCTCCGGGCTCGACGTCACCGCCCGCCACGTCGTCCGGCGGGGTTGTCGGTCAACGGCCGGACGGTGTGGGCAACCCGGCGGGGGTCTGCCTTGACGGCGTGATCCAACCGATGGCCGACGACAAAGCCTGCGGATACGCCGACATCGGTGGCTACTGCCTCGAGCAGATCAACTATTGGCGGGCCCAGGAAGGACTGGAGCCGTTCGTCCGGCTGGAGGAGTTCGAGGCGTGCGCCGCCCGCGAGGCGCGCCTCGCGCTGGACGCCGGACGACCGCACTACAGCGACAACTGCGGCTGGCGTGCGCAGGCCTCCTCGGGTGGTGGTCGAGGAGGTGACGGATCCGCGGGCACCATCGAGAAGTCGGTCTGGTGGTTGCCGAAGTTGATCTTTGATGAAGGCCCGGAGGGCGGCCACTACCAGGGGATGATGACCGAACGGGTCCGTGGCGTGTCCTGCGGCTACTTCGCCCGCAACCGGGACGAGCACCGGATCATCATCAACTACTACGACCTGTAGGTCATCCGGTCTTCGCACCGCGGTCACAATCGGCCAACCCGGTGCCAGAATCGAACCCATGGCGCGAATGGAGTTCTCCATCGCCGCCGGACGGCGGACTTGTATAGTCGGTGTTGCCCTGCTGGCCGTTCTGCTGGGTGCCTGCAGCGCGGCAGACGATGCGGTTGACGTTCGGGCAGCCGATGCTGCGGCCGACGATGGAGACCGGTCGGCATCCACGCCGGACGAAGGCGCCACGACCGCGTCGTCCACGTTGGCGGCGGCACCGGCGAGCACCCTTCCATCCGCCACAACCACGTCTGCCGACGGGACCGGCGCCACCACGGCCGAGACGTCGCCGTCGACCGCGGCCGCACCGAGCGCCCCGTCGACAACCGGTCCGTCGTCGACCGTTGTCCTGACCGACGAGGACGGGGAGTTGCTCTGCAACCCACCGCCGCTTCCGACGGACGCCGAGCTGCTCGATGGATACCGCCCGATGGACGTCTGCGGTTGGCAGGTCTTCATGAGCGATGCGCTCTATCAGGACCAGCTGGCGGTCCCGGTCTACGACGCATTCGTCGACGATCTGCAGCAGGTGATTGACGTCGTACCGGTCGACGCCGCACTCTTCCTTCGCAGCACACCCATCTGGTTCGAGCTTGACGAACCGGAGTTCCCCGGAGGGGTGTATCACCCGTCCGAGGAGTGGCTGGTCGGCAACGGATACCCGCCGAAGTGGGCAAAGGGCATCCAGTTCGGGAACGCCAGGAACTTTCTGGACTGGCCGGCGCAGCAACCGGCGATGCTGTTGCACGAGTTCACCCATGCGCTGCATGACCAGCGGTACGGTTTTTTTAACGGCGAGATCTTCACCGCCTTCGAGCAGGCGATGGCCGCCGGCCTGTACGACACCGTCGAGTACATCGACGGCGGCTTCGCCCAGGCCTACGCCACAACAAACGACGCCGAGTACCTCGCCGAACTCACCGAGGCGTACTTCTGGATCAACGACTTCTACCCGTTCGATCGCCAGGACCTCGCCGAACACGACCCGGACGGGCTGGCGTTGGTCGAGTCGATCTGGCAGATCGGCCGGTAGACCACGCAGTCCCGTCCCGCAGCGATACGTTGAGCCTGATGTTCGAACATGAGGCAGGACGGGCGGCGCGGTGAGGGGACGATGACCGAACTTCGAAGCGAACCGGTGACCCGGGCCGAGCGGATAACCAACCTGGACACGATCCGTGGTTGGGCCACGCTCGGCATCCTGCTGATGAACGTCGTGTCGTTTGCCCTGCCCGGTGCCGCGTACTTCAACCTGGACGGCGGTGGGTCGGAGACACCGCTGGATTGGACCATCGGCCTCCTGGGTGAGGTTTTTGCCGACCAGAAGATGATGGGGCTGTTCTCCCTGCTCTTCGGCGCCGGTGTTGCGCTCTTCGCCGACCGGACGGCAGCGAAGGGTGGGCGTCCGGTGGCGCTGAGCCTGTGGCGCAACCTGCTGCTCTTTGTCATCGGCCTGCTTCACGCACTGCTGTGGGACGGCGACATTCTCACGGTTTATGCGATTGCCTCGCCCATCGTGGTGCTGCTCCGCAAGCGTAATCCTCGGACGCTGATCATCATGGGTGTGACGATCTTTGTGATCGCGGTCATAACCGGCCTCGCCACCGCCCCGACGGTGGGTGCCGACGGGGCGGAGCTGGGGGACGTGTGGCTGAACGATCCGGACGCCGAGATGTCCGATGCGGTCGGGTTGTGGTTCCTCATCGAGTTCTTCGGGCGGGCCCTCGGCATGATGCTGATCGGTGTCGCGCTGTTCCGGCTCGGTGTGCTCAACGGAACGAGGGACCCCGAAGCGGACCGTCGGATGGCTCGATGGGGACTCGGTGTCGGACTGCCGCTGGCCACCGCAGCCGTTGCCGCCCTGGCGATCTCGGACTTCGATCCCCAGTGGTTCCTGCCGACCCATGCGCTGAACACGGTGGCCACCATCCCGGTGGTCCTCGGATACGTCGGGGTGATCTCGCTGTGGAACCGGCGGGGCGACGGACCGCTCCATGAGCGGATCAGAGCCGTGGGGCGTATGGCGCTGACCAACTACCTCACCCAGACCCTTCTCGGGGTACTGGTATTGGCCAACCTGGTTGACGCCGATGATCTGACCAGGACCGGGGCGCTGGCCTTTGTGCTGGTGGTGTGGGCACTGCAGTTGGCGTGGTCGAAGCCGTGGCTGGAGCGGTTCCGGTTCGGCCCGTTCGAGTGGGCCTGGCGGGTTGCCACCTACCGTCGGCTGCAACCGATCCGGCGATAGGACCTCGCTGCTAGAACGTGTCTTCTCCAGGTGCTGCCGCGGCCTGGCGGACCCACTCCCGGAGCTGATCATCGTCGATCTGGTCGTCCTCTTTGATGTCGAGGTAGCGGACGTGTTCGTACTTGGACGTGCCGGGAGGTGGCGGATCAAGCGCTCCACCGTTCAGCCAGGTGAGCTTCACGTACCGGGTGAAGCAGTGCAGGCTCAGGAACCAGCCGTTGTCCGCGATCCCGTAGAACGGTGAGTTCCACCGGACCGCCTTTTGAACGCCCGGTACGGTCTCGGTCACGAGGTCGTCGATATGCCGACCGATGCGGCCCTTCCATTCCGGCATGGCGGCCAGGTAGGCCTGCACGGGTTCGTCGCCGTCCCCCTTGGGGATTTGGGGATTGCCGCCGGACAGCAGCTTGACACCGTCCGGCGCCGGACCCGGCTTCTGGTTGCGCTTGGTCATGGTGGTGCCCATTCAATCAGCTGTCGGCGCCCGGTGCGTCGGCGAAGGCGTCGAGCAGCCACTGCTCGGTGCGGCAGGTGTCGTCGGCCAGTCGGGGAGAGAAGCCCGCGGCGGGCTGGTCCGGCACAAGTACCCCGAAGTAGAACACCCTGTCGTCCCTCCGGTTGTAGCCGCAGTCGAGGCGTTCCACGTCGAAGCCGGGGTTGATCTGGACGATGCTGAAGTGCATCAGCTGACTGGGGGCGTCGACCCTGCCGGCCCGGGAGAGATCGGCCGCCCGGACCGTGAAGCTGAAGGCCTCGTCGTCCTCGATTGCGCCACTCTCAAAGGTGGCCGGATCGACCATGTCGACCTGGTAGAACAGTCCCGGATCGTCCGGACGATCGATCAGTCGGGCGTAGACACCGTCCGCATCGCCGAAGACCTGCATCGAGTGCCATTGGCTCAGCGTCGACACGTCCGGAACGTCGATGGATCCGTCGCTCCGGCGGACCGTGACCCGGTGGCCGTTGAACCAGAGCCGTTCGTCGTCCCACGCCAGGTTCGCTCCGTCGTCATACAGCGAGGGAGCGGCGTCCAGCGCAGAGGTGTTTGCGTCTGCTATCACCAGCCTGGCCGGCGCGTAGTAGAGGACGTTGGCGTCGTGGTAGTAACCTCCACGCAGGGCGGTAAAGGTCTGGGCATCAAACCCGTCCTGCCGCTCGGATGTTCGATAGACCGACTGGGCGTCGCGGGCCCAGCCGTCGTTGCCGACCAGCTCGAAGGTGGCCGGATCCGCCCCGTCGATGCGGCTGCCCAGGTGGTAGACGCCGGTGTTGTCCATGCCCCAGTCGGTCTCGCTCGTGTCCTCCAACATCGTGAACGTCGCCGGGTCTGCGCCCGTGACGTGTCGCCCGCCGAAGTAGACGGTCGAATCGTCGCGGGCCCACGTCTCCGACAGGACCTCGAACGTGTCCAGGTCGGCTCCGATCAGGGCAAGGCGGTCGGGGTTGCTCGAGCTGAAGTCGAAGAGCGGTCGGTTGCTCAGGTCCTGGCGAGCGACGAAGTAGACGGTGGTGCCATCGGTCGCGTAGAGACCGCCCAACTCGTCCAACTCGGGTTCCGACGCACATCCGGCAGCGACGGCGGCCAGCATAAAGCCGATACCCAGGAGGCGGTGGATTCGCCCCATGTCCCCTCCTCGGTTGGCGTTCCTTCCGGACCTAGTACACGAGCACGCGCTCGTGCTCGAACGTCAGCTCGACCAGCTTTGCCGGCATGGCAAAGCTACCGCCGAGCGCCTGGACGTCGGCCTCACTGACCCCCCGGGCCTTGGACGACATACCGGACACAAAGATCGGCGTTTCGGCGGCCACCAGAGCCCCCATCGAGTCCACAAGCTTGCCGGTGCCAAGTCCGGCCATGCTCTCGATGACCTCCGGCTTCGCAAGGTACGCGCCGTCACCGGCTAGGAACAGCGTGACGTCGTGGCCGGCCTCGACCGCAGCGGCGGCCACCGTACAACCAAGCGCAGCTCGGGTCGGAGCCTCCGGCCCGTGGGTGACGTGAACCAGCAGTGAACCCATGTGATCATCCCTCCAAATCGTCTCAACCTGTCGGGCCGAACCTAACATGGGCACCAGCACCGGCTCCACGGCTACGTTCATCGGCGGCGGCTTGGGTCGGCCAGGCCGGACTATCCCAGTCCGAAGACCCGCTCGGCGTTTCCGTGGAGGAACAGTCCGGTCGTCTCCTCGTCCAGGTCAAGTGCGTCCAGGTGCTCCAGACACTTCCCGGGGGTGATCATCGGGTAGTTGGTCCCGAACAGGACCTTGGTCCGACCGTTGGTCCGCAGGTAGTTCACCAACTGCTCGGGATACCGCTTCGTGGTGTAGGCCGAGGTGTCGATGTAGACGTTCTCATGTTTGGTGGCGACGGCGATCGCCTCGTCGGTCCACGGGTAACCGATGTGGCCCCCGACGATCCGTAACTCCGGGAAATCGAGGGCGACCCGGTCCAGGTAGATCGGACGACCGACCTCGGAGGACATGAGCGGTCCCGTATGTCCGATCTGCGTGCGAGTAGAACCGGCGGTCGGTCGGATTCGCCTCCCACAGCCAGGGGAGGACCCGGATCGCCACGAACCCCAGCTCCTCGACACACCGCCTGATCTCCCGAACGGCGTCCATCGGCCTGGTGATGTCCACCGATCCAACCCCGATCAGCCGGTCCGGCGCCTCGGCAACAAACGCCGCAACCTCGTCGTTGGAGATCATGACCCGGTGCGGTGCATACCAGGCGCTGATCAGCGCTCGATCAACCGCGCCCTGATCCAGCGCAGCGACGGTGGCGGCGACCGGCAGCTCCTCGGTGGGGGTCTCGGCCCTGTTCCAGCGTCTGAGGGACTCGAAGATGGGGTCCGACCAATGTCGGAGCGTCGGATGCTGGGCCCAGGCGTCGATGATCATGGGTTCCTTGAATGGTCCGTGTGTCCTACGGGAGGGTGCTGTCAGCGGCGACCTCGGAGCAGGACACCCGGCCGCTCGCCCGTGGCCTGCCCGTGGTCCCAGGTGACCGTACCCGAAACGACGGTTGCGACGTAGCCGTCGGCCTTCTGGAGCAGCCGGGGCGCACCCGTCGGCAGGTCGTAGGTCATGCGGGGCGGGCCGAGTTGCAGGCGGTCGTAGTCGATGACGTTGACGTCGCCCTTCCGGCCGACCTCCAGCGTGCCGCGATCACCGAGGCCGTAGACGGCTGCGGTGTCCGAGGTTTGCAGCTTCACCGCCTCCTCAATCGTGAATCGGGGTCCGTTCGTTCGGTCCCTGGTCCAGTGGGTCAGCATGAACGTCGGTGTTGACGCGTCGCAGATGAGCCGGCAGTGGGCCCCGCCGTCGCTGAGGCTGAGGAACGCCCCGTGGTGACGAAGCCGCTCCAGGGTCGGGTTGAGCGTGTGTTCGGCGAAGTCGGTGAGCGGGAAGAAGAGCAGCGCCCGACCGTCATCCTCCAGGAGCAGGTCGTAGGCCAGTTCGTAGGGGTCCCGCCCCGCCTGCTCTGCTTTGACGGCAACACAGTTCGAGGGGTTCGGTTCGTAGTCCGGTTCCGTACCGAGCGGGTACATCTTGTGGAACCCGTGGGCGATGTCGTAGTTGAACCGCCCGGTGAACCCGGTCTCCTCGGCCAGGATCGCCGCCTTCACCGCCGGCTTTCGGAGCTCGGCCACCCGTTCGGCCAGCGGCAGCGCTTCGAGGCGCAGCATGGTCGGGTGCATCTTGAACGGGTGGAGTGAGGTTTCCAAGCCGAGTAGAAGGCCGGCCGGCCGTCCGGCAACTTGGGCCACCACCCGGCCGGTGTCGGCGCCGGGGCCGGATAGGGGAGCGGACGACAGGTCGAGCAGGTCCCGCCACTGCTGCGGGTCACGGTCGACCTGGGACAGCGCATAGGTCACGGTCAATCCGTGTTCGGCCGCCAGGTGCCGCATCCAGTTGATGTCGGCGCTGAAGCGGCCTTCCATACCACCGAGTCCGAGGTCCGACGCCACCTCGACAACCCCACCGCCGGCATCGGCGACCGCCCGTCCGAGGGCGGTGATCTCCTCGTCACCGGCAAACGTGCCGGGGACCGGTTCGCCGTCCAGCGCCCGGTGCAGCATGGTGCGGGAGGTGGTGAATCCGAGCGCGCCGGCCCGGATGGCCTCGGCGACGATTGCCGCCATCGCGGTCAGGTCGTCGTCGGTGGGTTCCTGGTTGGTGGCACCCCGCTCGCCCATGACGTACGCCCTGACCGAGCCGTGGGGCACCTGGGTGGCGATGTCCATGACCCGTGGCATGGTCTCCAGCGCGTCGAGGTACTCCGGGAAGGTCTCCCAGCGCCAATCGATCCCGTCCGCCAGTGCGGCGCCGGGGATGTCCTCAACCCCCTCCATCAGCTGGATGAGCCAATCCCGTTCGTCCGGCTTTGCCGGGGCAAAACCAACACCGCAGTTACCGAAGACGGTGGTGGTCACCCCGTGCCAGCTGGACGGTGTCAGCTCCGGGTCCCACGTGGCCTGCCCGTCGTAGTGGGTGTGGACGTCGACAAAACCGGGGGTGACCAGCGCACCGTCTGCGTCGATCTCCCGTGTGCCTCGGCCAACGTCGGCGGTTGGGCCGAGCGCGGTGACCACACCGTCGGTGATGCCGATGTCCGCGGGTCTTGGCGGAGAACCGGTCCCGTCGACAACGGTCCCGTTGCGGATGACAAGGTCGTGGCTGGCCATGTGATTCCCCTTTTTGTTTCCCCTCCCGACGCTAGTGGCCGACCCGGTCGGCGTACAAAGGGCGGCTTCGTCTCGTGACCTCACCCGCCAGAGCACAGCCCCGTCGGCATCCACGTCGACGGCGAGCCTCGGACGCCCGTCGGTCGCCGCGCGTGACCTCGACCCGACACATGCCCGGCTGCCATGATGGGCCGGAACAACAGACGGGAGCGACGATGAGCCGGTACGAGCACGGGATGGTGGTGGCGGCCCAACCGGAGGCCGTCGAGGCCGGAGCCGCGGTCCTGCGGTCCGGTGGGAACGCAGTCGATGCGGCGATCGCCACCGGACTGGTGGCGGGGGTGGTGGACCCACAGATGTGTGGCATCGCCGGGTTCGGCAACATCCAGGTCTACCTGCCGGCCGATGGCGTCCACCGGTGCATCGACTTTCATGCAAAGTCCCCGCTGGCCACCCGGGCGGACCAGTGGGAGGACCTGGTCATCGGTGAGACCCGGGACGGTTTTGGGTTCGTACTGGAGGGTCATGTCAACGACGTGGGCTACCAGGCGGTGGCCACGCCGGGCTCGATGATGGCCTACTTCGAGGCTCAGACCACCTGGGGGGTCAAAGACTGGACCGAGATCGTCGGCCATGCGATCCGGTGGGCCGAGGACGGATTCGCGATCCGGCCGGACACCGCTCGTTGGTGGGCCGAGGGTGCGTCCATGGGGCGGGCCGCCGTCGCCGATCGCCTGTCGTTCTCCGCAACGGGCCGCGACCTCTACTTCCGACCGGACGCCGGGTTGAAGCAGGCGGGGGACGGCCTCGTCAACCCGGACCTGGCGGCAACGCTGCGGATCGTGGCGGCGGAGGGGGCCGACGCGTTCTACACCGGTCGGATCGCCGAGCGCATCGTGGAGGACATGGCGCAGAACGGCGGACTCATCTCCGCTGAGGACCTGGCGAACTATCGGACCACCCACAACGACCCGCTGACCGGCTCCTATCGGGGCCACCGCGTCACCACCAACCATCCACCGGGCGGCGGGGTGATGCTGCTGGAGATGCTGAACGTCTTTGAACACTTCGACCTTGCGGCCCTCGGGCACAACTCGGTCGACTACGTCAGGACGGTGACGGAGGCGATGAAACGGGCCACCGTCGACAAGGACACGTTTGTCGGGGATCCGGCCTTTGTCGACGTCCCGGTGGAGCGCCTGCTGTCCGCCGGACATGCATCGGCCCATGCCGAATCGATCAAGGCGGGGGAGCGGGCCACGGTCACGCGCTTGGCCTACGAACCGGCCGACACCACCCATGTTGCCGTTGTCGACCGGGACGGC
>JBCCGJ010000157.1:0-12875 GCA_039029335.1 Actinomycetota bacterium
ACACCGTCGACCTCGGCGGCGGTGCCACGGGTGAACGAGTACTTCAGGTAGGCCGGACCGAGGTGATCGGCAACCGCTTCGAACCAGTGCCCACCGGACCCCGGAACACCGTCCCGGTCGTTGTGGTCCGATGCCGTCACGCAGTGCCCGCCGATGCGGCCTGCCGTTCCGGCAACCTCCGACCGGAGCAGCACGCCGAAACGGAGCTAGTCCTTCGCATCGGCCCAGGTTCGGCCGAAGCTCAGGTTGACCTCGAGGGGGACCCGCAGCTCGAACGCACCCTGCATCTCCTCGACGACCAGGGCCGTCATCTCGTCGACCTCGTCGTCGGTGACCTCGAGTATCACCTCGTCGTGGACCTGGAGCACCAGCGTGCTTTCCGAACCCCGCTCCGCCAGCGACCGGTCCAGCCGGACGAGCGCCACCTTGAAGATGTCCGCCGCAAGCCCCTGGATACCGGCGTTCATCGCCTGCCGCTCCCCCGCCTGACGAAGGTTGCGGTTGTCGCTCATCAGCTCCGGGATCGATCGACGGCGGCCGAACAGTGTTTCGGTGTATCCCCGATTCCTGGCCTCGGTCACCGTGCCGACCATGTACTCCTTCACCGCGGGGAACCCGTCGAAGTAGGCGTCCAGGATGACCTGGGCCTCCTTGGTCGGGATGTTCAGCCGCTGACCGAGACCATACGCCTCCATGCCGTAGGCCAGCCCGTACGACACCATCTTCGCCTTGCTGCGCTGCTCGGTGTTG
This sequence comes from Actinomycetota bacterium, assembly GCA_039029335.1. Lineage (GTDB taxonomy): Bacteria > Actinomycetota > Acidimicrobiia > Acidimicrobiales > SZUA-35 > JAHELU01. Next base: position 751 of record JBCCGJ010000157.1, read on the forward strand.
ACGTCCTCCGGCTCGACGTCGAAGACCCGTGCCGCGGTGGCGGCGTGGATGTCGGCGCCGGAGGTGAACGCTCCGACCAACCCGGGGTCGTCGGCCAGGTGGGCGATGCAACGCAGCTCGATCTGGTTGTAGTCGGCAACCAGCAGCCGTCGACCTTCGGCAGGGACAAAAGCCCGCCGGAAGCTCCGACCGAGCTCGGTCCTGACCGGGATGTTGTGGAGGTTGGGATTCTCGCTGGACAGCCTGCCGGTCCGGGCAACGGTCTGGTTGAAGGTGGCGTGGATCCGACCGTCTTCGGCCACCGAGTCGAGCAGCGACTGCCCGTAGGTGGAGCGGAGCTTCTCGACCTCCCGGTAGCGCAGCAGATGATCGATGATGGGGTGCTCCCCGACCAGCTTCTCCAGCGTGGCCTGATCGGTCGAGTAACCGGTTTTTGTCTTCTTCTGGGGCGTCAGCTCCAACTTCTCGAACAGAATCTCCCGCAGCTTCTTTGTGGAGTTGACGTTGAACTCCTCACCGGCGGCGTCCTGGATCTCGGTGGCCAGCGCCGCGGCTTCGGCGGTCATGTCGGCGTTGAGCTTCTCCAGCTCCGGCCGGTCGATCCCGACCCCGACGTGTTCCATCCTGGCCAGGACGGCAACGAGCGGGACCTCGACGTCATCGTTCAGGGCGGTGAGCCCGTTCTCCTCGATGTCGGCGATGATCGGCGGCGCCAGCACGGCAACCGCAGCGGCGTCGATGGCCGCCCGCTCGGCGGGGGTGATCGAGTCGTCCCCGAAGTCCAGCTGGCCGTCGGGCGGGGACACCCCGTCCGGCACCCGCAGATCGCTGTAGCGGGCGACCAGCACATCGAGCGGGTAGGAGTTGCCCGCCGGGTCCAGCAGATAGGCGGCCAACGACGTGTCCAACCGCAGATCGGGCATCTCGGTCCCCGACCGCAGCAGCGCCCGGAGCAGCGGTTTTGCATCGTGGGCGTACATGCCCCGCCCGCCGGCGGACAGCAGCCCGCTGACCGCAGCGCCGACCTCGGCGTCGTCGAGGAAGGACCGGTGGAGCCACAGGCCGGGGATGGGACCGTCGAACGGTGGGGCGGCGCCGACCATGGCCAGGCCGTTCAACTCGCCGGTGGGACCGTCACCAAGGTCGGCGGCGACCGAGACCGGCCCCTCCCCCTCCGCCAGCGCGGTGACGGCGGCCAGCGCGCCGGCGTTGTCGATGGGGGTCTCCAGCGCAACGACCAGTTCGGTGCCTGCGGTCTCCACCGCGCTTCCGCCGGCGCCGAACGCCTCCTCGAGCCTGGCCAGTAGGGTCCGGAACTCCAGGAAGTCGAAGAGCTTTTTCACCTCCTCGGCGTCGTACGGTTCGATCCCGATGAAATCGGAGGCGGAGGCTTCCAGCTCGACGTCCCGCATCAGCTCCATGATCACCATGTTGATGCGGACCTGGTCCTCGTTGGCCGCCAGGTTCTCCCGCAGCTTCGGGGTTTGCTCGTCGAGGTGTTCGTAGATGCCGTCGATGCCGCCGTACTTGTTGATCAGCTTCGCCGCGGTCTTCTCCCCCACTCCGGCAACGCCGGGCAGGTTGTCGGAATTGTCCCCCCGCATCGCCGCGTACTCCACGTACTTGTCCGGGGTGACACCCGTCCGTTCAAGGATGCCGGCCTCGTCGTAGACGGCGTAGTCGCTGACGCCCCGCTTGTTGTAGACCACCTTGATATGGGGATCCCGGACCAGCTGGTAGCTGTCCCGGTCGCCGGTGACGATCAGGACGTCGATGCCGTCCGCCTCCGCCTGCTCGGCCAGCGTTGCCAGGATGTCGTCCGCTTCGACACCGGCCAGCTCGACCTGGGGCAGCCGGAGGGCGTCCAGCACCTCGCGAACCAGGCCCATCTGCTGCTTCAGAATGTCCGGCGCGGCCGAGCGGTTTGCCTTGTAGGTGTCCAACCGTTCATGGCGGAACGTTGGTTCCGGACGGTCGAAGGCGACTACCAGCCCGTCCGGCTGGTGGTCCCTTACCAGGTTGATCAGCATCGAGGTGAACCCGAACACCGCATTGGTTACCTGCCCGCTCGCGGTTGCCAGGTCCTGGGGGAGGGCATGGAACGCCCGATAGGTCAGCGAATTCCCGTCGACGAGCATCAAAGTAGGCACGGTTCGAGCCTACGCGATGGATGCCGGTGCCGCGGTGAACCAGCCGGTGGCGGCCGCAGCGGTCTCGAGCCGCCTAGGGGGTGAGCTCTCCGGAGACCACCTTGGCCGCGATCTCCTTCATCTGCGACCGGGAGGTCATGGCGGTGCGCTGAAGGAATCGGAAGGCGTCCTGCTCGGCCAGGTCGAACTTGTCCATGAGAATCCCCTTCGCCCGATCCACCGCTTTGCGGGTCTCCAACTGGTCGGCAAGCGCCTCGTTCTGATCGGTCAGGACCTCGTTCTGGTCCGACAGCGCCACCAGGTCCCGAAATCGGGCGATGGCCAGCTCGATGGCCGGCACGAGCTCCTGGCGCTGGAACGGTTTGACAAGGTACTGCAGGGCGCCGGCGTCACGAGCCTGCTCCACCAGTTCCCGCTGCGAGAACGCGGTGAGGATCACCACCGCGGCGAGCCGCTCCCCGACGATTTCCCTGGCTGCGGTCAACCCGTCGACGTTCGGCATCTTTATGTCCAGGATCGCCACGTCCGGCTGCAGCTCTCGGACAAGGGAGATCGCCTCCGCACCGTCCGCCGCCTCGCCGACGACCTCATAACCCTCTTCTGCCAAGGACTCCTGCAGGTCGAGCCGGATCAACGGCTCATCCTCGGCGATTACCACCCGTACGTTTCCCATGTTCCTGCCGTCCCCGCCGGTCTCCCCGGTCCGAGGCCAGGCCTCCTTCTTGTGCGTCGTGTGCTGTACCCGATCAGGTCCGTTCCGGCGACCGCCGCCGGTCGGCGTCGACCCCTTGCCGGGCCCGGTGCCCGTCCGCCGTCCGCCCTACGAGGCGGTCAGGCGATCGAGCAGCGCGTCCTGTTTCTGCTCAAGCCCGTGCAACCGTTTCAGCTTGGCGTCGCGATCCCGCTTCACTGCGGCCACCGCCTTTGCGGACTCGCGTTGCTCCTCGGTGGCCAGCGGTGTCTCGGACACCAGCGCACGGAGCCGGGACTCCTCCGCCTCGTCCGAGACCTGAATGAGTTGCTCCTCGACGATGCCGAGTTCCTGCCGCAACGTCTTGAGTTCCCGAGCAACCGCCGAGAGCTTCTTTTCGATTGAGGACCGAAACATCGGCGCTCCTGAGGATCGTTGTGTGCCCGGGGCGGGAGTCGAACCCGCACGCCCTTTCGGACAGCGGATTTTGAATCCGCCGCGTCTGCCATTCCGCCACCCGGGCCGGGTGTTGAAGAACTGTGTACGTCTGGAGTTGCTGTCTGGAGTCGGTTTTGGTCCGGAGTTGGCGTGTTGACGAGCCGGCCCCTGGAGAGATGGATGTATTTCGCGTCGGTGATACGGAGTCAGGGCGTTATGAACACCAGAACCCCACTCACCCCACGGGGCCTTTACTGTAGCCGCTGGTCCTCAGCCCGGGAGCGCTTTGATTCCGAGTTTCGCCGCGGCACCGTGACGGTCTTGGCCCCCTCGAAGCCCTGGGGTGCCTTTCCCCATCCGATCGACGGCGATCGGCCCACATCGTTGGCCAAGATGTATGCCATCCTTGGCCTGTATCCAATCCATTGGCGGACCAGTGAAACGTTCTGAAGCCGAGCCGAGTCTGAAACAGGTAATGAGTTCGGTGATGATTGCGTTTACTTTTCCAGGCCAGGGTTCGCAGGCCCCGGGGATGGGCGAACCGTGGCGGGACCACCCGTCGTGGGAGCTGGTGGCCGAGGCCTCGGAGGCCTCAGAGCGTGACGTCGAGCACCTGCTGCTCCACGCGGACGCCGAGGAACTGAGACAGACCAGAAATTCACAGCTCGCCACCTATGTGTCCAGCATGATCGTGCTGGACGCCGTCGAGCGGATCGGTATCGAACCGGCCTTCCATGCGGGTCACAGCCTCGGCGAGTACTCCGCGCTGACCGCCGCAGGCGTCCTCAGCTTCTCGGCCGGGGTGCAGCTGGTCACCGAGCGGGGCAATGCCATGCAGGCCGCTGCCGAGGAGACGCCGGGCACGATGGCCGCGGTGCTCGGCCTCGACGACGATCTGGTCGACGAGGCCTGTCAGCGGGTCGACGGCGACGTGTGGGTTGCGAACTACAACGCACCCGGCCAGGTGGTCATCGCCGGCAACGCCGACAGCATCACCGAAGCGGGCGAGATCGCCAAGGAGCTCGGGGCGAAGCGGGTCATGCCGATCAAGGTGGGCGGGGCGTTCCACACCCCCTTTATGGCCCCGGCTCAGGACCGCCTGCAGAAGTCGATCGCCGAAACCGAGCTTCGCGACGCAAACCGGCCGGTGTTCACCAACATCGATGCGGGATCCCACCGGGCGGCGGCCGACTGGGCCGACCTGCTGGCGACCCAGCTCACCAGCCCGGTCCAGTGGCGTCGGACGCTCCACGCCCTCGACCAGGCGGGAACCACCGTCTTCCTCGAACTCGGCCCCGGCACCGTCCTGACCGGCATGGTCAAACGAACCCTGAAAGGGGCGACCAAGCTCGGTGTCAACTCCCCGGCGGATGTCGACGGGCTCCTCGAGCAGCTCTCGGAAGCCAAAAAGACCGGACGAGTTGCCGAAGGTGAACTGCTCTACGCCGTTGAACGACTGATCGTCAGCCCAACGACCGGTGTCTTCGAACCGGCGGCCGACCTGGCCGTCGGCAGCTCGATCGACCGGGGCCAGCTGGTCGGCGCGGTGGGCGACACCGAGGTCCGCTCCGCCTTTGCCGGCAGCCTGGAAGGTCTGCTCGCCCTGACCGGTGAGCGGGTCACCACTTCACAGCCCCTGGCCTGGCTGCGAGCCGCCTCCGTCGGCATACCGTAGGTCCCGTTCCCGCTCACGCCCCGTCATCCGCACCACCCGCATCACCCGCACCTCCCCGCTCCAAGATCGGAACGCCAATGGCTCCAGACCCCGCCACCGCTCCACGCCCCATGGCCGGCCCGTGGGGCCTCAAGATCGCCGGCATCGGTGCCGTCCTGCCTGACAAGGTGCTGACCAACGACGACCTGTCCAACATGATGGACACAACAGACGAGTGGATCCGGGAGCGGACCGGTATCGGCCAACGCCACGTCGGCGGCTCCACCTCCGGCCTCTCCGTTGAGGCGGCCAGGCTGGCCATGGAGGATGCCGGTGTCGAGGTGAAGGACCTGGACCAGATCATCCTGGCCACAACCAGCCCGGACCACATCTGTCCCGGCACCGCGCCCGCGGTGGCCAGGGAACTCGGCACCCTGGTCGGGGCCTTCGACCTGCAGGCCGCCTGTTCGGGCTGGGTCTACGGCCTGGTGGTGGCCAACGGGCTGCTGATGCAGGGCATGGAGCGGATCCTGGTCATCGGCGCCGAATCGCTTGACCGCATCACCGACTACCACGATCGTGGCACCGGCATCCTCTTCGGCAACGGGGCGGGAGCCGCCGTCGTGGAGCGGAGCGACCTCGGCAGCGGTGGCGGCGAGTTGCTTAGCTGGGACATGGGTTCCAACGGCAACTACGTGCACATCCTCTATGCGGATCACGGCGACGTCCTGCAGATGGACGGCAAGGAGGTCTTCCGTCAGGCGGTCACCGTCATGCAGCGGTCCGCAACGGCATCCCTGGAGCGGGCCGGCCTCACCGCCGACGACATCGATCTGGTCATCCCCCACCAGGCCAACATCCGAATCGTCGAAGCCGCGTGGAAGAAGCTGGGTTTCTCCATGGAGAAGACCGCCATGGTGCTGGAGCGGACCGGCAACACGTCAGCAGCGTCGATCCCGCTCGCCCTCGACGACGCGTTGAAGGCCGGGCGGGTCAAGGCCGGTGACAACATCATGTTCCTGGGCTTCGGCGCCGGTATGACCTGGGCGAGCGCCATCGTACGCTGGGCCGAGTGAGCGATAACGGAACCATGGGTGAAGACAAGCGGGTCGCATTTGTCACCGGCGGGAGCCGGGGAATCGGGCTGGCGGTCGCCAGACGGTTGGTCGCGGCAGGCCATGAGGTGGCCGTCGGGTCGCGAACCGAGCCGGAGGACCTTGACCGAAGCCTGACCTGGTTCGAGTGCGACATTACGGACGAAGCCTCCGTCGACGGGGCGTTCGCCGCCGTGGAGAACAAGCTCGGCCCGCCGACGATCCTGGTCGCAAACGCCGGCCTGACCAGGGACGGCCTGGTTCTGCGGATGAAGGATGACGACTTCACCGACGTGGTCAACGCCAACCTCGCCGGTTCATTCCGGGCCGCGAAGCGGGCGGTCAAGCCGATGATGAAAGCCCGCTGGGGCCGTATCGTGTTCGTCTCATCGGTGGTCGGGACGCTCGGCCAGGCCGGTCAGGCCAACTATTCGGCGTCGAAGGCCGGTCTCGTCGGTCTGGCCAGGTCCCTCGCCAGAGAGTTCGCCTCTCGGGGCATCACGGTCAACCTCGTCGCCCCCGGCCCGATCAACACGGACATGCTGAGCGCCGTCGGGGAGGACGGCATGGAGGCGATGGCCAAGATGGTGCCGCTCGGCCGCATCGGCGAGCCGGACGAGGTGGCCGCAGCCATCGAGTTCCTGACGTCGGAAGTCGCCGGATACATCACGGGGGCGTCCCTGGCGGTGGACGGCGGCCTCGGCATGGGCGGGGGCATGGGAGGCTGACACCGCGCGGTTACCGTGTGTGCCGCCAACGGCGTTTTGGTCGAAGAAGGTTTTGGGTAAGAAACAGTTCCAGGAGGAACGGCAATGAGTGATGATAATTTCGGAAAGTTCCAAGATTGCGCGGTTGAGGTGCTCTCCGTCGAGAAGGAAAAGGTGACAAGGGAAGCCCGGTTCGCCGAGGACCTGGACGCCGACAGCCTTGACCTCGTCGAGCTGGTCATGGCCCTCGAGGAGGAATTCGACGTCTCCGTCGAAGAGGAGGAGCTTGAGGGCATCGAGACCGTCGGTGCCGCCTACGACCTCGTGGTGGGCAAACTCTAATGGCGGGGGCGGTCGCCGTCACGGGGCTCGGCGTCGTCGCCCCGTGCGGGGTTGGCGTCGATGCGTTCTGGAACGGCTTGCTGACGCAGCCGGCTGACGGCGACCGGCGGGTCCCGGACTGGGACCCGTCCCCCTGGTTCGAGAATCCGAAGGAGGCCAGGCGGGCTGATCCGTTCACCCAGTACGCTCTGGCCGCTGCGGCCATGGCACTGGAGGAAGCCGGCGCCCTCGACGTCGACCCGGACCGGATCGGGGTGATGGTCGGTACCGGCATCGGTGGCATCAGCACAAACGAGACCCAGATCGTGATTCGCCACGAAAAGGGCGACCGGCGGGTCTCGCCGTTCCTCATTCCCATGATGATGCCGAACGCGGCAGCAGCGGCCATCTCCATGCGTCACGGCTTTCAGGGTCCGTGTGAGGCGACGGTGACGGCCTGCGCCGCCGGGACCCACTCCATCGGCAACGCCGTCGACCAGATACGGTCTGGCCGCTGCGACGTCATGCTCGCCGGCGGCAGTGAGGCGCCGTTCTGCCCCACATCGCTGGCCGGGTTCGGCAATATGACGGCGCTGTCCAAAACCGGCCAGTCGATGCCGTTCGACGAGAGTCGCAACGGCTTTGTTATGTCCGAAGGCTGTGCCGTTCTGGTGCTGGAGAGCGTGGAGCGCGCCACCGCACGGGGGGCGACCATCCTGGGCCTCGTGCTGGGGTCCGCCAGCACGGCCGACGCCCATCACATCACCGCTCCCTCACCGGGTGGTTCCGGAGCGATCCGCTGCATGGAGCTGGCCATCCAGGACTCCGGACTCGGCGTCGGTGATGTGGCCCACATTAACGCCCATGGCACCTCCACGCAGTTGAACGATGCGGCGGAGGCGCACGCCATCGCCAAGGTGTTCGGCACGCCGGGCCCCATCGTCACATCGACGAAGGGGGTGACCGGCCATGCGCTCGGTGCCGCCGGTGCACTGGAGGCCGCGGCGGTGCTGCTGTCGATCAGGCACCGGTTGATCCCCCCGACGTTCGGCCTGGTAAACCGGGATGCGGAACTGCCGGACATCGACATCGTGGTCGACGGCCCGCGGGAGTGGGAACCCGGCCCCTCGCTGTCGAACAGCTTCGGATTCGGCGGCCATAACGGCACCCTGGTCATCGCCCCGGCACCGGCCTGAGCACCGCGGTCGCCCTGAGCGGGCTCGGCTGCTGTCCTGGCTCCCGTCTGGTCAACCCGCTTCAGCGCGCTCCTTGAGGGTCACGGCAGGCTTCGGTGCGGCCCTGCGGGGTCACGGCCGGCTTCCCGCGCGTCCTGCTGTGTCCTCTTGCGCTGACGGCGGGACGAGGCCTGCGGCGGAGGACGCCGACTCCGGACCTGCCTAGGCGTCGACGATCACAAAGGTGAGCTCGGCCTCACAGGCGGTCTCACCCCCGACAGAGGCCAGGCCGCGGCCTTTGCCCGCCCGGGAACCGAGCCTGGTCAGCTCGACCGCAAGGTCCAGGGTGTCACCGGGGACCACCTGGCGGCGGAATCGGACCTTGCCCGCGCCGCCGAACAGCGGCAGCTTGCCGGCGAACCTCGGCTCGGACAGCACGCCACAGGCACCGACCTGGGCCAGGGACTCGAGCATCAGGACACCGGGCAGGGTCGGCCGTCCGGGAAAGTGACCGGCAAAGAACGCCTCCTCACCGGTCAACGTCCAACTGCCCTCGACCCGTTCGCCAGGAGTCAGGGCGACGAGGCGGTCGAGCAGAAGAAACGGTTCGCGATGGGGCAGGAGGTCTTTTGGGTCCGGAAGGCTCACCTCACCAGTCTAGAAGCGCCCCGACCCGGGGGAAGCGGACCGGCGGTCGGTGTGAGATGACGCAGGAGAAGGCCGCCGGAGGGCGTCCGACAAAAGCGGGACGAGCGCCCGTACCACCCGCGGTGCGGGTAGGGGCGCTCGTCCTGTACTGCCGTTACCGGCCTCGATCGGCGGATGCCGACGCCGGGTTACTACCTGCCCTTGCCTGCGGCCTTCAGCTTGGTGAGGGCGCTGACCTTGGCGGCCTTCGACTCCGGGATCGGCATTTTCTCGCCGGTCTGGGGGTTGTGGCCCATGCGGGCCTTGCGGGTCACCTGCTCGAACTTGACCCAACCCTGGATGGTGACATCACCACCGGTGGAGATGGTGTCGGCGACCACGTCGAGCATGGTCGAGATCGAAGCCTCGACGTCCTTCTTCGAGACTCCGCTTCGATCAGCGACGTGATCAATCAGCTCTGTCTTGTTCATGCGAACTCCTTTTAACTCGTCAGCCCGCCAATTCGGGAGACGCTGAAAGTTGAGCCCCGGCGAATCACAATGTCAAGGATTTCGAAATCTTTCACACCGGTTGAACCCGCGCCAGTAGTGGGATTCGGGCCGGTCGTTGCAAATGACAAGGCCCGCTGATACCGCTCCTCGTGGCGCTCGAACCGCCCGGCGTTGCCGCTGACGGGCCGGCACGACACCCCGGGTAAAAACGCCCAAAACCGTCTGAAATCAGCCGATTTAGGACCGGTCCGGTCCACTGCGCACAGCGGCCGGCCGTTGCGAGGCCGGATCCCGGGGATGCATCACGAATGGACCGTCGTTTCGCCACTTTTTGCCCCGATCGCCCAAACCCGAAAATTTCTCGGTGATTCCCAGTTAGGGTCCGGCGCGAGCAAAACGGACCGGAAAGCGACCTCAGCCGCCGCTTGGCATCGGCACGGTCCATCGCCAAACCGGGCGGCGGAGGCGCACGGCTATCCTCGCCGATCTATGCGATTTCGCCCCATCGTCGGGACCCTGGCCTACCTGCTTGACCGCACGACGGACCGGGTGCTGTTGATCAGCCGGGACGCTCGGCCGGACGACGACCACTACGGGAAGGTGAACGGGCTCGGCGGCAAGCTGGAGGAGGATGAGTCCGCCGTCGGGGGTATCCGACGGGAGATCCGTGAGGAAGCGGGCCTCGAGCTGACGTCCCTGACGCTCCGGGGCACGATCACCTGGTCCAACTTCGGTCCCAAACGGGAGCAATGGCTGGCTTTTGTGTTCCTGGCCGACGGCTGGACGGGGACGCCGCCACCGTCGAACGAGGAGGGGACCCTGCTGTGGCTGCCCCGCACCGAACTGCTTGCCGCCTGCGCCGACCCGGTCGCAGCAGACGAGGCGCCTGCCCTGTCGATGTGGGCCGGTGATCGTCACTTCATTCCGTTGGTTTTCGACGACGATCCCCGCCCCTTCCACGGCACGATGCCCTATGACGGGGATCGGCCGCTGTCCTGGCGGTACGAACGTCTCTGAGCAACCTGCTGCGATCGGGAGGCCTTTTGTCGACGCGGCCCGCCGCCAGCACCCGCCGGATGCTAAAAACTAACGAACAAAAGACGCCGTCACCGGGGTCTGCTCGCCCACGGCACCCGAACCGCAATACGCTGGGTTCAGACCGAGCTGTTCGAAACGGCTCGGAGGGAACGACTCGACCGGGACGGCTCGATCGGCGTAACTCGACCGGAGTAACTCCACGGGAAACGCCCCGGTCAGGAATGCAATCGGGTGGCACCCGGTTCCGTAGGAGATGGTTGCACTAATGGAAGCACCAAAGGTCGACACCCAGGCCTCGTTCGAGAAGTACGTGCTTCCCGAACTGGACATTCTGTATCGCACGGCGTGGTCGCTGACCCGTTCGGATGCCGAGGCCCAGGATCTTGTGCAGGACACGCTCCTGCGAGCGTTCCGGGCGATCGAGCGGTTCGACGGGCGCTACCCCCGGGCCTGGCTGCTGACCATCATGCGCAACGCCAACATAAATCGGGCCCGCAAGAAGCGGCCAGACCTCCTCGATGACCCGGACGCAACCTTCGAACGATCCACCGACTTTGCGGACAATGATGATCCGGAGACGCTGATTGTGGACCCCGTCTTCGACGCGGCCGTTCAGACCGCATTCGACGCACTCCCCGACAAGTTCCGGGAGGTCGTCGAGCTGGTGGACCTGAACGGCCTGGCGTATCAGGAGGCCGCGGAACTGCTCGACATTCCGGTCGGCACCGTGATGAGCAGGCTCCACCGGGCCAGAAAGCGAATTCGCGAACAGCTGGATGTCACCGGGCTGGACAGCGAGGTGCTGGTCTGATGAACCGGTTCTTCAACATGCTGTTCCGCCGAGGACTGACCTGCGCCGAGGTCATGGAGCTGCTGCAGGCCTACCTCGACAATGAGAGCAGCACGCCGGAAGAGGCGCTCGAAGTCGCAAAACACCTGGAGAACTGCAAAGCGTGTGATCGTGAGGCCCAGGTCTACAAGGACATCAAGGCCAGCATCGCCGCACGGCAACGGCCGGTGGATCCGGAGATCCTGACCGCCCTTCGGCAGTACGGCCAGGATCTGATGATCAACCCGGCGGACTGATCGGACACCAAGCTCCGTATCGGCGGACACACTCGGCGACCCTGATCCTGGTGAATAGGTCGGTGTCCGCTCCTGGAGGTGCTAGCGTGTCCAGCGTGTTGCGCACACGTGACCTCCGACTTCTGGGCCCGGCCGCTTAATCAAGCGCGTCGGGTTACCCATTCGGAGTTCAGCGCAACGTTGTGTGATTTGCCGCCGACCGTCGGTCGTGGCTGGATCATCTCGGCGGAAGTGACGCAGGAGCTCTTTGCCCCCAGTCCCCGAGTTCAATTCGCCAATCACCGCACACAGTCGACCGGTCAGTCACCAGCCGCATAGGCTTTGGGAGGCGCCGCCGGCTCCAAGGAGCAAGACATGAATCGCATGCCGATAGAGAAGTACCAGCAGTTCCCGCAGATCGACATCACCGATCGAACCTGGCCGGACACGCTCACCACCAAAGCACCACTCTGGTGCAGCGTCGACCTCCGTGACGGCAACCAGGCCCTCATCGAGCCGATGGACCCCGAGCGCAAGCGACTGATGTTCGACAAGCTGGTGGAGATCGGATTCAAGGAGATCGAGGTCGGGTTCCCTGCAGCGTCGGACACGGACTTCGACTTCGTCCGCCAGATCATCGAAGAGGACGCCAT
>JBCCGJ010000158.1:0-12860 GCA_039029335.1 Actinomycetota bacterium
CCGGAAGTCCCCGTAATCGCAGAGCCGGCCGCCGAGCCGGGAGTCGACCTGTCGTTCACCAAAGGCCGATCGGCGAAGCGGCGCATGGCCAAGGTCCGCCGTCAGGCCGAACGAGCCGAACGGGCCGAGAAACGGCGCCGCACCTCGAAACGGTCGACCGAAAACGTCTACGTCTTCGACGACCAGGACGAGACCCGGGTGGCCTTCGACGAGTTCTTCAACGAGCCGGACCCCCACCTGGACAAGGTCCGCGGTTTTCTCCTCGACTGAGTTTTGGTCCTGGCCGTGCAACGGCTGACATCCGTGCGACACTTGGCCAGGTGAGCGCAGCCGCCATCCCAACTCCGGTCATCCGGCAACGGGTACTCGGCGCCGCACTGCTTGTCGGTATGGGGCTGTTGGCGGTCACCGGGGTGCTTGTCCTCGCCGCTCCGCCCGCCGATGCCGAGACCCCCAGCCGGGTGGCCGAGGGGGTGGAGAACGACGGGGTGTTCGTCGGTTTCCGTCGGTTGGACATCGACGAGGACGCTCTGATCGCCGCGGTCGAGGACGTCCGCTTCGACGGGCTCCGGCTGATCGCCGTTGCGCCGATCGACCCCCAACCGTCCGCCGCGGCGTTCGCCCGGAGGGTCCAGGAGGAGACCGATGCGGACGCCGCGCTGGTGTTCCCACCGGACGGCCAGCTGGAAACCTACGTCATCGAGGATCTCAACTCCGGCCGGGTCCGGGCGACCGAGGCCGCCCGACAATTCGCCGACCCGGCGAGGGCGGTCGAGGTCTTTGCGGCGGAGATCACCTCGGAGCGGGACTCCGAAACCCCACCCATCGTCCGTCAGCTGATGAACGCACTGGTGATCATGGCCCTCATCGTCGGGGTGGTGGTTGCCATCGAGCAGATCGTCGCCATCATCAAACGGTCGCTGGCAAAGTCGCGGGCCGAAGCCGAGGCTGCCGAAAACGCCCGGTCGGCGGCGGACCGGGATACCCGGGTGCCCTGATCCCCGGTCTGATCACCGGTCTGAACCGGCCAAAATCCTGGCAGACTGCTGGCCATGGCAGAGGTGAACACTGAAGAGGAAGAGCGCAGAGCGGCTGCGGGGAACCCCCAATCGCGGGGTGTCGCGCTGGCCGACGAACCTCCGGACGAGCTTCCCGCACTGCTGACCATTGCCGTCGGCGTGGCCATTCTGGCCATCGCCATCGTGTGGCCCTCCATTCGGGACACCGCAACCAGCAGTACCGCCGCGCCGGTCGAGGCGGCCGCAGCGGAAGAGGTTGTTGAAGAGGACGAGCCGGAGGAGACCGAAGAAGCCGTCGATGAGGAGCCCGGTGTTGATCTGCCTGCCATCGAGGCGGGGCTTGGCGTTGCCGGTCTGGGCCTTGCGTTGGACGGCAACACCGTTGTTGTTGAGGGTGTCGTCCCCGACGAGGACACCCGGAACGGCATCATCTCCTTCATCGAGGGGCAGCCCAACGTCGACGGGGTCGACGCAACCGGCCTGGTCGTCGAGGCGCCGGCGGTGGACGCCGCCGTCGCCGTCACTGCGGCCCAGGCGTCGATCGTGCTCGACGGGATCGTGCCGGACCAGGCCACCAAGGACGCACTACTCGAGCGGGCCATCGCCGTGTACTCCGAAGCACAGGTCGAGGATCGGTTGGAGGTCAACCCGGCCGCCACGCCGCCGTCCGTCGTGACCCTCGGCGGCTCCATGACCGATCCGGTGCTGTACCAGCAGGTGCTCGACGCTTTTGCCGGCATCGATGGGGTTGAACTGGGCCAGGATCAGACGCTGGTCCTTGCCGAGTCCAGTGAGGCCGAAGCGTCGCTGAACAGCCTGGAGCCGATCCAGTTCGCCTCCGGCAGCTCGCTGATCCAGCCCGAATCGGAGCCGATTCTCGATGAAGCTGCCGCCATCCTGACCGCCAACCCTGACCTGGTCATCGAGATCGGTGGCCACACCGACTCAACCGGGGACGCCGCCGCGAACGAGTCGCTCAGTCAGGACCGGGCGGACTCGGTCAAGGCGGCGCTCGAGGCACGAGGGGTCACGAACGAGATGACCCCCGTCGGGTTCGGCGAACGCCGGCTCAAGGCCCCGGACGAGAACGACGTCGAGGCGCAGGCCATGAACCGCCGGATTGAGTTCCGTATCCTCAACGGCTGATTCGGGCGGAGGAGAACAGCTCTGCGAGGGCCGACCGTACTCAGTCCGGTCCGCCCTCCTCGTTTCGGTCGCCGGTACTCACGTGCTGGTGGATCCAGGTGTGCATGGCGATGCCGGCCGCAACCCCGGCGTTGATCGATCTGGTCGACCCGAACTGGGGGATCGATCGGCACTCGGCCAGGATCGGCCGGATCTGCTCAGACAACCCGGGGCCTTCCTGCCCGAATACCAGGACACAGGCTCGAGGGAGCGGCGCCGAGCCGAGCGGGACCGAGCCAGGCAGGTTGTCGATACCGATCAGTGGCACCCCGGCGTCCTCGGCCCAGGCCGCAAGGTCCGACGGCTCCGGATGGTGCCGGACGTGCTGATACCGGTCGGTGACCATCGCCCCCCGGCGGTTCCATCGCCGTTTGCCGACGATGTGGATCTCCGCCGCCAGGAACGCGTTTGCCGTTCGCACCACGGTGCCGATGTTGAGATCGTGCTGCCAGTTCTCGATCGCCACGTGGAACGGGTGCCGGCGGGTGTCCAGGTCGGCGACGATGGCCTCGACCGACCAGTACCGGTACCGGTCGATGACGTTCCGACGGTCGCCCTCGGCCAGCAGCTCCGGATCAAACCGGGGATCGTCCGGCCACGGTTCCGGATGGGGACCGACCCCCACAACCTCGCCGCCCCCGGGACTCACGCCGTGAACCGGGCCTCGGTGGCCCCTGTCAGCTCCCGGAGCCGATCGGGGGCGATCGGGAACACGTGGCGCGGCGTCCCCGCTGCGGCCCACACCTCGTCGAACGTCAGGAGGTGGGGGTCGATCCAGGTCTTGAGCTGCTCCCGGTGGCCGAACGGCGGGACCCCGCCGATGGCGTAACCGGTTGCGGCCCGGACCGCCTCCGGGTCCGCCCGTCCGCAGCGGGTCACCCCGGCCAGCGCGGCCAGCGCCTCCGGGTCCACCTTGTTCGAGCCGGCGGTGAGCGCCAGGACCAACTCGGAACCGTTGTCGGTCTCGGCGGCGAAGATCATGGACTTGACGATCTGATCGACGGTGCTGCCCACCGCGTTCGCCGCGTCCTCGGCGGTGCGCGCACCGTCGTCCGGGTACTCCCGGATTGCCAGGTCCAAGCCCTGCTCGGCGGCCCAGTCGGCCACCCGTTTTGCTGACGGATGGAGGGGTGCGGGATCGGACGGTGAAGGGGATGACACGGCGACGACTCTAGTGGTTCGAACCCGCTTGATGAGCCGAGTTCCCTGCCGATAAAGGCGTATGGACCGACGGCCTCGCGTTGACATCACCCGTGTTCTTGGCATCGCATTGGTGGTCGGGCTGTTCGGTTGGTCGCTCTCGATCCACCGGGAAACCGTTGCCGCCATGACCGACGACACCGTGGTCGAAACGAGCGGACCGACCGGCGAGCCGCTCGTCGAGACGCCGGAGCCGGAGGCCGAACCGGTGCCGAAATACCTGGCGTTCTCCGTCGGCCTGGCCTCCGGGGCGTACGACATATCCGACCTGCCCGGCTCGCGGGACCGCGACTACACCGAGCGGGTCCCGAGGCAGAGTGCGGATGAGGCTGCAGCGGCCGCGGTCGGCGAGCTGAACCGGGCCGTGACCGAGTCCGGCGCGGTCTCCCCGGCGTTCGCCAACTATGTGCCGGACGAACAGGGGACGCTGACACCGGGTCTCTACGGCACCGCGTTCGACGCCGAGGACTGCAGCTACCAGCTGCGCCGGGTCATGCGGACCAGAACGGAAAAGGTCATCGGCCAGGAGTACCTGGCATCGGGGCGGCTGCTGGTCACGATCAATGAGATCGAACCGGACCGGTTCATCGCCGCACCGACCTGTGGGAACTGGGTCCGCTGGTCCCCGGTGGCGGAGCCGTTGGAGATCGCCGAGAACGGCGACTACTGGATCGGCGACCTTCGGGCCGGTACGTGGGAAACGCCGACCGGCTGCATCTGGGAGAAGGTTGTCGGGTTCCGGGGCGCAAGTTTGTGGGACGTCGAGCAGTCGGCGAGAAGCCCGAAGCCGCTGGTGGTGGACGAGGACACCCTCGGCGTGCGGATCCGCGGCTGCAGCGAACCGATGACCCGACTGGAGGGGTAACCCCTCCTGAGGCCGGGGTTGGTCGAACCCGATCTACGATGATCGTGTGATCTGGTTGTTCATTGCCTTCATCGTTCTCCCCGTCGTGGAGATCTGGCTGATCACCCAGGTGGCGGGAGAGGTCGGTTGGTTGCTCACCATCTTTCTGGTGATCTTTGTCAGCGCGGCCGGGGCCTGGTTGGTCCGACGTGAGGGCCTCGGGGTGATCCGCCGGGTCCGCGACCGCCTGCGGGGTGGTGAGATCCCCACCAACGACCTGGCCGACGGGGCGATGATCTTCTTCGCCTCCGCGCTGATGCTGACCCCCGGGTTCCTCACCGACGCAGTCGGGCTTGCGCTGCTGATCCCGCCGATTCGGGCGATCCTTCGGCCGCCGGTCATCGCGTTCTTCCGCCGCCGGCTGGACCTCCGGGTCAGCGGCTTGACCGGCGGTGGTGCCGGGCCGTTTGGTGGCGCCGGGTCCTTCGGCGGGTTCGGGACCTCCGGTGGCCCTCGTCGACGGGGCGATGTCTACGACGTCGACGATGACGCGATCCGCCGCCACCCAACCGACGGACCGGACGAACCGGGACCAGACGTGCCCGATCTCCCCGGCTAAACGCACGGGGCCCGAACCAGGGAGGTTCGGGCCCGGTGAGTTTTGTGTCGTGCGCGAGGAGGGACTTGAACCCTCACGTCCTTTCGGACACAGGAACCTGAATCCTGCGCGTCTGCCAATTCCGCCACTCGCGCGAGTGACCAAGGCATGATAGCGCGCGCGGCGTCAACATGGCCCCTGTGGCAGTACCGTATATTCCATGGTTCTGAGGAGTTTCGAGGACCGTCTTGAGCGTCTCGTCGAAGGTGTCTTCTCCCGCGCCTTCAAGAGCGGGTTGCAGCCCGTCGAAGTTGGCCGCCGCCTTGTCCGGGAGATGGAAGCCAGCAGAACCGTTGACGTCGGCGGCCGGGCGCTGGCTCCGAACCGATTTGTGATCCGGGTCTCGGTCGATGACTTCCAGCGCTTCGCCCAGGTTCAGGAATCCCTGCTGGCCGAACTGACCGCAACGGTCCGAAACTATGCAAACCAGGAGAACCTCGAGTTCCTCGGCCGTGTCTCCATCGAGTTCCAGGCCGATACCGGCCTGCGGGTCGGTGTGTTCCGCCTCCACCCCTCCTACGACGAACGAATTCCCGGCGCCCCGGAGTCCGACGGTTGGATCGAGGGTCCGAACGGTCTGCACTACAAACTGCAGGACACCGTCATGACGATCGGGAGGCTGTCCAACTCCGACATCGTCATCGACGACCAGAACGTGTCCCGTCAGCACGCTGAGCTGCACCCGATCGGTGACTCCTATCAACTGATCGATCTCGGATCGACAAACGGGTGCAAGGTGAACGGCAGGCGCATCGACAGACAGGTCCTGGTTGATGGTGACGAGATCACGCTCGGTCCGGTCCGGCTTCGGTTCCGACGGCCCTAGTCCAGGCCGATCCCCGTTGTGTATGACGAGCCTCTGGAACCTCGGTAGTCTTCGGTCCAGTGTCTGACGCGCTGCTCACCCTCCTGAAGTGGTGCCTGCTGGCCTTGGTGTACCTGTTTTTCTTTCGGGTCCTTCAAGCGACCTGGTTCGGATCTACCACTAATGTGGCGGTCAGGCGGGTCGGGGGATCGAGGGAGACAAATCGCGCCAACAAGCTTGTAGCGCCGCTGGAATCGCTTAGCCTTGTGGTCCTTGAACCACCTACGTATGCCGGCACGTTTTTTGAAGTGATGGGGGAGATGACCATAGGACGGGCAGCGGGGTGTCAGATCACCCTGGACGACACCTATATCTCCCAGCTCCACGCCAAGGTCTCTCCGGGGGAGGGCGGCGTGGTCATTGAAGATCTCGGCTCCACCAATGGCACCTACCTCAACCGTCAACGAATCACCACGCCGGTGCTCGGCGGGTCCGGGGATCGGATCCAGCTCGGCGGGATTGTGATGGAGCTTCGGTGAAGCTGATCGGTTCCACCGGCTCCCACGTCGGCAACGTCCGCGAGGCCAACCAGGACCGTGTGTTCTTCGGTGGGCTGATCGCCGCCCTCGCCGACGGTATGGGTGGTCACCAGGGCGGGGAACGGGCCGCGGAGCTGGCTATCGCGGAGTTTGAGATCTCCGGGGACATGCTGACCGAGGGCGAGCTGGTCGAGGTGGTCATGGAGGCCAACCGCCAGGTCCACGATCACGCGGCGGAGCACGGCCTGCCCGGCATGGGGACCACGCTGGTTGCGCTGGCCCTCCACGACGACGAGACCATCACCGTGGCCAACGTCGGTGACAGCCGGGCCTACTGGCTCCGGGGTGACTACATGGGCCAGGTCACCGAGGATCACAGCTTTGTGGAGGACCTGGTCCGCCAGGGTCGGCTGAAGCCGGAGGAAGCGGCCATCCACCCCCAGCGCAACATCCTGACCAGGGCCGTCGGCATCGGCTCGGAGGTCGAGGTCGACCGGTTCCCCATCCCGGAACCGATGATCGGTGACCGGTTCCTGCTCTGCAGCGACGGTCTCTTCAACGAGCTGCCGGAGGAGCAGATCCTGGAGATCCTGCTCGACGCCGGTGACGTCAACACCACCGCCAAGTCCCTCATCGAGGCGGCGCTGGAAACGCCCTGCCGGGACAACGTGACCGTTGCCGTCGTTGATGTCGTCGAGGACGATGATCCCGCACTCGACGGCCAGAGCAGCCGCCTGACCACCACAAAACCCATCACCGCACCGGTCCCTGTTGTGTCGAAGTCCCGCCTCCACGAGCCGGGCGCCTCTCCGACCGCCGGCAGCGAAGAGGTGGACAACGGCGGCGGCACCGGCACCCTCCTGCTTGAGGAGGGCGAGGAACCGACGGAGGATCCGGAGCTGTTCCTCGACACCACCGAGCTTGAGGTGGTTGAGGCTCCGCCCCGGGAGACGCCCGAGCCCCGACGGGCTCGCGGTGCGCTGGCCATGGGTGTGCTGACGTTTGTACTGATCTCCACCCTGATACTGGGCGGATTGTTCCTGGCGATGACCATCGCCCGGAACGGCTTCCACGTGGTTCAGGAATCGGACGACCTGGTGATCTACGAGGGACGCCGGGACGGGTTCCTCGGTTTCGATCCGGTCCGGTTGGACGACGCCGTCTTTGAGGACATCGGTCAGCTGACCGACACGGAGTCGGCGCTCATCGAGCAGAGCGTCGACAGTCGCCAGGAGGCCGAGGCGTTGATCGCCGATCTCCTTCGCGCCAGGGAGGCCGCAGCGGACGACGCCGCATCGTCCTCCTCGGCGTCGTCCGAACCGAATGAACCGGCGGCCGATGACGCCGAGGGTGAGCAGGGCAACCTGCCGTCGTCCGCCGAGGACACCGGAGACGCGGGAGACAGCGGGGGAACCGAAGACTCATTGGGTCTGCGCCCCTCAACCGGTAGTTGATCCGGCCATGAAAGCCAGGACCGTTGAACTCGGCTTGTTGATTCTGGCCACGATCATCACCTGCGTCGGCTATGTGCTTGTGGTTGTGGCCCAGCAGGACGGCGTCGTCAGTGACCTGGATCTGCAGGGTGAGGTCGGTGCGTTCCTCGGCATCGTCGTGCTGTTGCTGATGGCCGGCCATGTCGTGGTCCGGTTGTTGGCCCCGTTCGCCGACGCCCTGCTGCTCCCCCTGGCCGCGCTGCTGAACGGCCTTGGGTATGTGATGATCTCCCGGCTCGATCAGGGCCTTGCCGATAGCCAGTCGGCGTGGACGTTCATCGGCCTCGGGGCGTTCAGCATGGTCCTGCTGGTCTTTCCCGACCCGAAGAAGCTGGAGCCGTACCGGTACTCCCTGGCGCTGGTGGGGGTTGGGCTGCTGCTGTTGCCGTTGGTGCCCGGTCTTGGTGTTGAGATCAACGGGGCCAGGATCTGGCTGCGGGTCGGGTCGTTCTCCATCCAACCAGGCGAGTTCGCCAAGATCGTGCTGGCCGGGTTCCTCGCCGGTTACCTGGCGGACAAGCGGGAGCTGCTGGCGCTGTCGTCCAGAAAGCTCGGGCCGATCAACCTGCCGGACTTCCGCCACTTCGGGCCCATGCTGCTGGCCTGGGGTATGGCGCTGATGGTGATGATCGCCCAGCGGGACCTCGGTTCGTCGCTGCTGCTGTTCACCCTGTTTGTTGTCATGTTCTACGTGGCCACCTCCCGGTCGGCGTACGTGTTCCTCGGCCTGGTCATGTTCAGCGTCGGGGCGGTCGTCTCGTGGCGGCTGTTCTCCCACGTGCAGCGCCGGGTCGACATCTGGATCGACCCGTACGCCGACGCAAAGGGCGCCGGCTACCAGATCGCCGAGGCGGCGTTCGCCATGGCCGACGGCGGCATCACCGGCACCGGCCTCGGCCAGGGGACACCGGACCAGGTGCCGTTCGCCGCAACCGACATGATCTTCGCCGCCTTCGGGGAGGAGCTCGGGCTGCTCGGCGCAACGGCCATCCTGGTCACGTTCCTGTTCTTTGTCGGCGCCGGGTTCCGGGTGGCGACGAATGCCCGTTCCCCGTTCGAGACCCTTCTGGCCGCAGGCCTCACCGCGCTCCTGGGGTTCCAGGCGTTCATCATCATCGGCGGCATCCTGCGGGTCCTGCCACTGACCGGTGTGACCCTGCCGTTTGTGTCCTACGGCGGATCGTCGCTGATCTCCAACTACATCATCCTGGCGATCCTGGTCAGGATCTCCCACAACTCGACGGTCCAGGCCGCCGAGGAACTGGACGAGATCAACAACGACGACTCCGGCGGCATCGGGGTCGGTCCGCTGACCCGCTCCAAGTGGAAAGCGGTGTCGGTCTGATGGCCGAGGTGCCGGTGGGCGCGGCGTGAACCGCCAGATCCGTCACGTGGTGCTGGTACTGCTCGGCTGTTTCACGCTGCTTTTTGTCCAGCTGAACCGGATCCAGGTCTTCCAGGCCGACACGCTGGTGGCCAACGCGGCGAACACCCGGACGATCCAACGGGACTTCGACCGGCCCCGGGGGCTGATCATCACCCGGGACGACGTGGTCATCGCCGAGTCCGTGCCGAACCCCGACGGCTCCGGGGAGATCCGGAACTACCCCCAGGGCGAGCTGTACGCCCACACCGCGGGGTACACCTCGTTCACCTACGGGGCCCGGGGCGTCGAGCGCCGCTACAACGACGAGCTCATCGGCCGGACCGCGGCCCAGGAGTTGTCCGGCCTGACCGATCTGCTCGGCGGTTCGAATCCGATCGGTACCGTGCGGTTGACCCTCCGGGACGACCTGCAGCGGATCGCCAGGGCCGAGCTGGGGGAGCGGCGAGGTTCGGTTGTCGCCCTCGACCCGGCCAACGGCGAGATCTACGCAATGTGGAGCTACCCGTCGTTCGACCCGAACCGGATTGCCCGGAGCAGCAGCGAGGCGTGGACGGAACTGGTCAACGCCGAGGGCAACCCACTGCGGGCCAAGGCGTTCCGGGACATCTTCTTCCCCGGTTCGACCTTCAAGGTGATCACCGCCGCGGCGGCACTGGAGACCGGTGCGGTGACCGCGCTCGAACCGGAGTTCGAACCGGCCGAGACCTACCTGCCGCCGCTCACCGAACGGTCTATCTCCAACTTCGGCGGCAGCACGTGCGGTGGCAACCTGATCGAGCTGCTGGTCGTTTCCTGCAACACAGCGTTCGCCCAGATGGGGGCCGAGCTGGTCGGCCCAGGGCCGTTGATCGAATCCGCCGAGCGGTTCGGGTTCAACCAGGTCCCGCCCATCGACCTGCCGGACGCGGTGGCCAGCCAGTTTCCGACGGACTTCGGCAGCCGGGTCCAGAGCCCGACCGAGGAGATCCCGGCCGGCGTCTTCGAGGACACCCCCATCGTCGCCCAGGCGTCGATCGGCCAGAACGATGTCTCCGCCACGCCACTGCAGATGGCCCTGGTGGCAGCCGCAGTGGCCAACGGTGGGGTCGCCCCGATTCCCCACGTCATGCTGACCGTCGAGGACTTCGAGTCCGGCAACCAGACAGACGCATTCCAGAACGGCAACTGGCTCCGGGCCATGGATGAACAGACGGCGTTCACGCTGGCCCAGGCGATGATCGAGGTCACCGAACGAGGCACCGGTTCCGGTGCAGCGGTGCCCGGTGTTGTGGTCGGCTCAAAGACCGGAACCGCACAGCTGGGTACCGATCCGCCGGCGTCCCACGCCTGGATGATCGCGTTTGCCGGCCGGGCGAACGAGCGGGCCGAGCTGGCCATCGCCGTGCTGATCGAGGGCGACGAGGGCTCGGTCGACCAGACCGGCGGCGGGGTCGCCGCCCCCATCGTTCGTGCGATGTTTACGCAATTCTTCCAGTAAATCCCGTGCGCCGCCGCTTGCTCCGACGCGTTCAGTAGCATTGTTGACACTGTGACTGCTTCAGCCGCGCACCATGTCCTCAACGGACGGTACGAGCTGCACCGGCGGATTGCCCGGGGCGGTATGGCTGACGTGTTCCTGGCCAAGGACCAGCTCCTCGATCGGCCGGTTGCCGTCAAGGTTCTGTTCCCCCAGTTCGCCGCGGAACCGACGTTTGTCGCCCGCTTCCGCCGGGAGGCCCAGGCTGCGGCAAATCTGAACCACCCCAGCATCGTCGCCGTCTACGACTGGGGCGAGCATGAGGACACGTACTTCATCGTCATGGAGTACGTGGAGGGTCAGACCCTGGCGGAGCTCATCGCCGGTGAAGGCACCATCGCCCCGGACCGGGCGGCGGAGATCGCAATAGACACTGCCGCTGCTCTCGGCTTCGCCCACCGCAACGGCACCGTCCACCGTGACGTCAAGCCGGGCAACATCATGATCAACAAGGGCGGTCAGGTGAAGGTGGCGGACTTCGGTATCGCCCGGGCCTTCGGCGGTGAGGACGATGAACTCACCCAGACCGGCTCGGTCATGGGTACCGCCAGCTACTTCTCGCCGGAGCAGGCCCAGGGTCGCCCGGTGGATCCCCGCAGTGACCTGTACTCGCTGGGTGTTGTCCTGTTCGAGATGCTGGTCGGTGAGCCGCCGTTCGTCGGCAATTCCCCGGTCGCCATCGCCTACAAGCATGTGCAGGAGACCCCGCCCCCGGTTGTGACACGAAACCCGTCCGTGCCGGAGCCGCTGGCCGCCATCATCGACAAGTTGCTCCGCAAGGCCCCGACGGACCGCTACCCGGCAGCGGAGGAAGTCCGGGCGGACCTCGCCCGGTTCCGGGCCGGCCAACCCCTGCAGGGCATCGGCCAGCCGGTGGCGGCGCCGCAGCAGGTCCAGAACGGTGTGCCAACCGCACCGCCGGTCGCCGGGACGGACTCAACCGTGGCCATGCCGGTCGGTCCGGCCACAGCCGCCATGCAGACCCGGGGTGCGGACACCGGCGCAACCCGGGCCGTGATCGACACCTCCCGCGCCGTCCCGGCCTCCGCTGCGGTGCGTCAGGAGGAACCGGTCGAGGAGTACTACGAACCCGCGTCCCGCACCGGTTTGTTCGCCGTGATGCTGGCCATTTTGCTTGCCGCGCTCGTCGGGCTGATCCTCTACATCTCCCAGACGTTGGAAGACGGGGAGGACGATGAGGCCGTTGTTGTCGAAACCCTGCTGACCGTCCCCGAGGTGACCGGCCGCTCCGCGGTTGACGCCGCGGTGGATCTCGGCATCGCCGGGTTCGAGGTTGAGCGGATCCTCCAGGTCCAGGACGGGGTTGAGGTCAACCAGGTCTTTGACCAGGAGCCGAACGCCGGCGAGGAGGCCGAGGAGGGTTCGGTCGTGCGGATCTTCATCAGCCAGGCCGAAGAGACGGAGAACGTCCCCCGGCTCGACGCGCTGACCCTTGAGGACGCCGAGGGTCGCCTTGACCAGGCCGGTCTCCGCAGCGATCGCCAGTTCGAGTTCAGCGACACCGTGCCCGAGGGCCTGGTCATTCGGACCGACCCGCCGGAGAACACCGAGGTCAACAAGGGGGACATCGTCACCCTGATCGTGTCCAGTGGGCCCGACCAGGTGGAGATCCCCGAGCTCCGAAACATGGACCGCATCGCTGCGGCAGCGGCGCTGACCGAGGCCGGCTTCACTGCCCCGCCGATCTTCGCCGAGGAACCCTCCATCGATGTCCTGGCCGAACTGGTCACCCGCACCGAACCGCCGGTCGGCCAGCGGGAGTCCATCGACACGTCCATCACCGTGTTTGTCTCGCTCGGCCCGGCCCCGGTCCAGGTCCCCGACCTGGCCCTCCTGTCACAGGAAGCCGCCGAACAGGTGCTGGTGGCCGAGGAGCTCCGCCTCATCCCGGTCTTCACCGAGGTCCAGCTGCAGGCCGGCGATCAGCGGATCGGCCTGGTGCTCGGCACCAACCCGCCTGCCGGCTCACAGATCCTGCAGGGCAGTGAGATCCAGGTCCTTGTTGGTGTCCAGGCCCCGGACGTCGAACCGCCACCCGATGGTGACGGTGGTGACGGCAACAACGGCGGCGGCGATGGCAACGATGGCGGTGGTGACGGCAACGACGGCGGGAACGACGGCGGCTAACCTCGCCCGACCCAAGCAAACCGCAACAAACCGCAGCCAACCCCAGTAGACCGCAACAAACCCCAG
>JBCCGJ010000159.1:0-12844 GCA_039029335.1 Actinomycetota bacterium
TGCCGCCGCTGCCCGGATCTGCGGTCCGGTTGGCGTCAGAGCACGAACGGGACACCGCCCTCTCCTTCGATTCTGTGGAACGTCGTCTTCCGGCCGGGCTTTCCCGCAGCGACGAACCGGTCTTCCTCGACCTGGATTTTGTCGACGGGACAAAGGGCGCCCATATCAACATCTCCGGTATCTCCGGCGTCGCAACCAAGACCAGCTACGCCACGTTCCTGCTCTACTCGATGTTCACCAGCGGCGCACTGGGGGCCGAGGCGGCCAACACCAAGGCGTTGATCTTCAACGTCAAGGGTGAGGACCTGCTCTTCCTCGACCACGGCAACCGGTCCCTGGACGACGAGCAGGCCGGCCGGTACAAGTCCCTGGGGCTCACGCCAGCCCCGTTCCGGGACGTCGGCATCCTGGCCCCGCCCCGCCGGGGGGACCGCAATGCCACCCCGGCCACCGGGTCACGCAAGACCGGTGTCGCCCCGTTCTTCTGGACCATCGCCGATTTCTGCCATCAGCGGCTGCTGCCGTTCCTGTTCGCCGATGCCGAGGATGAGCGGCAGCAGTACACGATCGTCGTGCAGTCGGTGACCGCCCAGCTCGCGGCGCTCGAGGCAACGGCCGACGGTGCGGTCCGCTTCGACACAGGCTCGGGATCCCGGTTGATCCGCACGTTCGCCGAGCTGGTGGACGCGCTGGAGGAACGGCTCAGCCCAACCGACCCGGACGAGTCGGCGGACCCCCGATGGAGCGGTCGAGCGGTCGGCTCCGGCACGATCAACGCGTTCATCCGTCGCCTCGCGTCGGCGAAACGACACGTCGAACATCTGGTCAGGGCGGACATCGCCGATGCCCAGACCCACGCCCTCAACCTGGACAGCCACCAGGTGACGGTGGTGGACATCCACAGCCTGCACGACCGGGCCAAGCGGTTCGTGGTCGGCGTTGTCCTCCGCCAGGCGTTCGAGGCGAAAGAGGCCAGCGGCATGGCCAAGCCGCTGCAGTTCGTCGTCCTGGACGAGCTGAACAAGTACGCCCCCCGGGACTCGTCCAGTCCGATCAAGGAAATCCTCCTCGACGTCGCCGAGCGGGGCCGGTCGCTCGGCATCATCCTCATCGGCGCCCAGCAGACCGCGTCGGAGGTGGAGCGGCGGGTGGTGGCCAACAGCGCCATCCGGGTTGTCGGCAGGCTGGATCCGGCCGAGGCCCGCCGGGATGAGTACGGATTCCTCCCGGCGGTCGCCCGACAGCGCTCGACGATTCTGAAACCGGGCTCGATGTACGTCGCCCAGCCCCGCCTGCCCGTCCCGCTCCTGGTCGAGTTCCCGTTCCCGTCCTGGGCCACCCGGCCGGCCGAAGCCACGGTCCCCCTCGGCGGTTCCGGCGCTGCCGACGGTGCGGAGTCCAACGGTGCGGCCGATGACGGCGATGACGATCCGTTCGCCGGGTTGACCTCATGAGCGCGGGGTTGTCGTGAAGGTGCTCCACACCGCCGACTGGCATGTCGGCAAAAAGATCCGTGGTCACAGCAGGGCCGATGAACACCGGGCGGTGCTGGTCGAGATTGCCGACATCGCCGCGGCCGAGGCGGTCGACCTGATCATCGTGGCCGGTGACCAGTACGAAACCGCGGCGCCGACGGCCGAGAGCGAACTGATCGTCAACCAGGCGCTGCTCCGGCTGGCCGACGTCGCCCCGGTGATGGCCATCGCAGGCAATCACGACAACCCCCGGCGGCTGGCGGCGATCGAACCGCTGCTCCGGCTCGGCCGGATCACCATGGTCGCCGAACCGAAAGCTCCGGCCGACGGCGGGGTGGTCACCCGGGAAACCGAGGGTGGCGAGACGGTCAACGTCGCGCTGCTGCCGTTCGTGTCTCAGCGGGCGGTGATCCGGGCCGACGAGCTGATGGCCAATGCGGCGTATGAGAACGCCCAGAACTACGCGGACAGGATGCAGCGGGTGATCGCCGCCCTCTGCGCCGGATTCAGTGCGGACCACGTCAACATCTTTGTTGCGCACGCGTTTGTCCACGGCGGGTACGTCGGGGGAGGGGAGCGGGCGGCCCACCTCGTGGACGAGTACGCCATCTCCGCGGTGGACTTCCCGCCGACCGCCGGCTACGTGGCCCTCGGCCACCTTCATCGGCCCCAGCAGATGCTCGGCGGCACCGCCATCCACTACAGCGGGTCGCCCCTGCAGCTGGATTTTGGCGAGCAGGACCAGGCCAAGCAGGTCAACATCGTCGACATCTCGCCAGGCCTACCGGCCAAGGTCTCCGCCGTCCCGCTCCAATCCGGTCGACGGCTGCGGACGTTGACCGGCACCGTGAACGAGCTGCGGGCGATCGGCGCCGACGATGAACTCGGTGACGACTGGCTCCGGGTCCGGGTCACCGAGCCTGGTCGGGCCGGTCTGGCCGACGAGGTCCGAGAGGCCCTCGGCGCCGGTGTTGTTGACGTTCGCATCGAACACCACTCGGCCCCGCAGCCCGCAAGAAGCCGGGAGGGGCGGTCACCCCGGGAACTCTTCGCCGACTATCTGGCGGAGAACGGCATCCAGGACAGGACCCTGGAGACCCGGTTCGCCGAACTCTATGAGGACGCCGGTCTCCGGGCTCCGGATGAGGTGGGCGCTCCATGAGGCCGCTTCGCCTTGAGCTGGACGGCTTCTCCACGTTCCGGGAACGGACCGAGCTGGACTTCTCCGGTTTGGACCTGCTCGCGTTCACCGGGGCAACCGGTGCCGGCAAGTCGACCCTGATCGACGCCATCACCTTTGCGCTGTACGGCTCCGTCGCCCGGTACGACAACACCGCCAGGGTCGCCCCGGTCATCCACCAGCTGGCCACCCAGGCCAGGGTCCGGCTGGACTTCGAATCCGGGGGGCGGACCTACATCGCGACCCGGGTGGTCCGACGTCGGACCTCGAAGTCCGGTGACAGCCAGGCCTCAACGGCTGAAGCCCGCCTCGAGGTCCGCGACGGTGACGCCGAGTCGGCCGAGACCACCGTGCTGGCCGGCGACGTGAAGGAACTCAACGCCGCTGTGGAGGAGTTGCTTGGGCTCGACTTCAAACAGTTCACCAGGACGATCGTGCTCCCCCAGGGGGAGTTCGCCGCGTTTCTCCGGGACGATCCGGCCAACCGGGACAAGCTCCTGCAGCGGTTACTCGATCTCGGCGTGTACGAACGGATGGGTCAGCTGGCCCGGGCGGCGGCGAAGAAGGCGGCCAACCAGATCGAGGTGCTTGCCGAGCAGCGCCGCAGGCACCCGCCGCTCGGGGTCGAGGAGTTCCAGGCCATGACCGACCGCCTGGAGCAGGTCGGCCAGGTTCGAGAGACCGTTGGCCAGGCGGTTTTGCAGCTGACCGAGCTGGACGCCGAGCTCCACCCGCTCCGGGATCGGGTCACCGCCATCGACCAGGCGGTCGCCAGGTTGGAGGCCACCGAACTGCCGGACGAGCTGGTCGGCCTGGACAAACAGCAGCGGGCCGCGGAAACACATCGGGTCGAGACCGAGGGACGGTTGACCAAGGCCCGTACGGTCCGCGATGCGGCCCGACAGGAGCTGGACGACAAACCGGACCGGGCGGAACTCGTCCGGGTCGGATCCCAACTGGAGCAGCTGGCGGACGCCCGGTCGAACCTCGCCGAGTACCGGGCAACCGCCGCCGAGGTCACCGCTCGGTTGACCACGCTCAGCGCGGAACAGGCCACGATCGAGGATGCCCTCGGTGCCGCCGAGACAACAGTGCGAACCGCTCGCCAAGCCGCCGACGCCGCCGGTTGGACGGCGGCACTGGTCAAAGGGGAGCCCTGCCCGGTCTGCCACCGCACGGTCGAGGACATCCCGGACCACGACGCCGCCGAGGAGGTCGACGCCGCCGAAGCGGAGCACAGCCGCCTCCGGGCGGAGGCGAAGACCATCGAAAAGGCGCTGGCGAAGGCAGCGGGTACCGAGCAGGCCGCAGCCGACGAAATCGAACGGCAGGGCGAGCGGATCGACCTGCTGGAACTCCAGCTCTCGGCGTACGAAGGGGATGCGGAACCGGCGGCCATCGGGGCGATGCTCGAGGTGGTCGAAGCGGCCGAGCTTCGCCTCCGGGAGGCGACGGCGGCCGCCGCCGACCTCGAATCCGCGGTCCAGGTGGCCACCGAAGCGGAGCGTCGGCTCGAACAGACCATGCGGACCATGCGTGCCGGGCTGGCCAGCCATCGGGATTCCCTCGCCGACCTGGAACCGCCGGCGCTCGGACACGAGTCCCTGATCGACGACTACGACCTGCTGCACCGTTGGGCCAAGGACCGGGCCTCCGAACTCGGCGTTGAACGGGGGGAGCTGGCGGTCCGGGGCAAGCAGGTGGCCAACCAGCGGGCCGAGCTGGTCGACCAGATCGCCGACGCAACCGCCGCCGTGGCCATCCAGGGGCCGACCGAGGAACTGCCGGCGCTTCTCGCCGAGGCGCTGACCGAGCTGACCACGCTGGTGGCGGCGGCGGAGCAGCGCCGGGACGACGACCGTGATCTGGCGGACCAGATCGACACGCTGGACGCCGACCGGGTGCTGCACGATGCGCTCGGGCGTCACCTCCGGGCCGGTGGATTCAGCAGTTGGCTGCTCGGCGAGGCGCTGGACAACATCGTGGCAAAAGCCACGGTGTGGCTGCTGCAGCTGTCGAACAACCAGTACTCGCTGGTCGCCGGGGATCGGAACTTCGCAATCGTCGACCACACCAACGCGGATGAGACCCGCGATGTTCGCACCCTCTCCGGTGGGGAGACCTTCCTTGCGTCCCTTGCCCTGGCGCTTGCTCTTGCTGACTCCATCGCCGAACTTGCCCCGGTCGATTCGCCCCGTCTTGAGTCGATGTTTCTCGACGAGGGGTTCGGCACCCTCGACCCCGGCACCCTCGACGTCGTGGCCGGGGCCATCGAGGAGCTTGCGTCCACCGGGCGCATGATCGGCATCGTCACCCACGTCGGCGACCTCGCCGACCGGATGCCCGCCCGGTTCGAGGTCACCAAGGGCCCGGCCGGCTCCTCCGTGGAGCTGATCCGGACGTGAGCATGCGGTACGCCGTCGACACCTGGGCGCCGGATTACGGAACCAGCAGGGAGGAGCAGCTCCGGGAGGCGTCGCGTCCCGTGGACGCCGCCGTCGAGGTGCCCCTCGACGAGTGGGAACCGATCGAACCGCCGGCGAACACCGCCGTGCCGGACACCATCACGTTTGTCGACGGGGTCCGCCGGATCGACGCCAGGATCTGGATCGCCGACTCGGAGTTCACCGACAAGCCCGGCGTCTGCGCCACCGTCGCCGCCGGGGCGGTTCGCTGCTCACCGGGGTCGGCCACAATCGACGCGGTCACGATCGAACGGGCGCTGTTCACCTCGGCCGAACGGGCCGAGGCGTTGGATCTCGGTCCTGCCGGGCGCTACGAACTCCGCCCACTGCCGGTGGCAACCGACGATGCGCTCTACCTCGCGGTCCACGGCCACATGACCAAGGTCGAACAGGATCTGTCCGAAGAGCTTGACCGGTCCACGATGGTCATTTTTGACGGACCCCTCGGCCTGCGGGACGGGGTCAACTGCGCCGGGTACATCAAATCCCAGCACGTTCAGTACCTGGACGAGGCGCTCAACCCGGTCATCGGCAGGCTGGGCGACGGCCAGCGGACCCCGCTGTTCCATCTGGGTGGCGAGCTGCCCAGCTGGTCATGGTATCTGCGGTTGCCGGGGCCCCGTAGCCACGCCATGAGCGGCGTTGTCCGAATCGAACTGCCGGGACTCGGCGACGCCGACGGTGCCGCGGCCCGGGCCGACGAGATCTCCCGGGCCCTGCCCCGGTTCGCCAGCGAACCCCACAAGGACGCCCGGTCCCCGCAGAACCTCTACCCGATCGCCGGATTGGAGCGGGAGCTTCGGAGGCGGCTCGGCGATGCCACACTGCTCGACCGGGCGCTGCGGCGAAACGCCGCCGCATCGGCCGCGCTCGCCCGTACCCTCGGGTAGCTGTGGCTCGATCCTCCTCCGATCCGTCGTCCGGCCCCACCAAACACCGTCGTGGCGGCAGCAGGTACCGGGCCGCCGCGGTGTGCGTCCCCGGCCTCGAGGCGATCTGTTCGGCGGAGCTGCAGGCCCTCGGGCTCAAACCGAAGCCGGCCGGACCCGGTCTGTTGGAGTTCGATGCGAACGCCCGACAGCTCTACAGCGCAAATGTCTGGCTGCGGACCGCCGGTCGGGTTGTCGTGCGGGTCGGCACGTTCCGGGCGACCGACTTTGTCCACCTCCAGGATCACGCCGCCCGGATCGAGTGGGATCGGCTCGTGCCGGCGGGGCACGCCCCCCGGTTCCGGATCAGCTCGAACCAGTCGAAGCTGTACCACACGAAGGCCATCGCCCAGCGGCTGCACCAGGTCAGCCTGCCACCGTCGATCGGTGAGCCGGAACAGCTCTTTGTCGTCCGCATAGACCGGAACAACGTGACGATCTCCGTCGACTCCTCCGGTGAGGCATTGCACCATCGGCCGTGGCGGACCGAGCTTGGTGACGCCCCGCTACGTACCACCATGGCCGCCGCGGCCCTGAGCCTGTCCGGTTGGGATCCGACAACCGGCCTGGTCGATCCGTTCTGCGGTTCGGGCACCATCGGGATAGAAGCCGCGCTGCTGGCCCGCGGCATGCCGCCCGGCGGGGAGCGGCCGTTCGCCTTCCACGACTGGCCGGATTTCGACCCCGGTTCGTGGGCCAGCGTTGTGGGGAGCATCGAGACCGCCTGGAGAACCGCCGCTGAGCAGGCCGGCGACAGCGATGCCGCGCCGATCGTGCTCAGCGACCGGGACGAGGCGGCGGTGGCGATGGCCCGGGCCAACGCCGAGCAGGCCGGGGTCGCCGATCACCTCCGGTTCGAGACAAAGGTGGTCTCCCATGTCGGCGGACAGCAGGGCCCCGGGGCGGTTGTGACCAACCCGCCGTACGGGAAGCGGATGGGTCGAGGCAAGCTCAACGCGCTCTACGGGAGGCTCGGTGCCGTTGTTCGGGAACGACTCCCGGGGTACGGATTGACCGTGATCAGCCCGGACCGTCGGCTGGCGAAGGCGGCGGACGGGGGGCTGCGACCGGTGGCCGGGTTCCGCCACGGCGGGCTGCCGGTCGAGGTTTACCACCGAGCGCCGCGCCCACCGGCGTCCAATTCGCCGGACGCTGTCACCGGCGGTGAGTAGGCTGATGCCAATGATCGAGTTTCTTCCCGCCATCGGTGCCGAATCGGCCCGTTTTCTTGCGGCGATCGAATCCATCGACGCCGCCGGCACCGCGCTCACGGACGTCAGGGTTCCCGCCTGTCCGGATTGGAACGCCGCGGATCTCGCCTGGCACCTGACCGAGGTCCAGGCGTTCTGGGCCACCATGGTCGGCGGTGGGCTCTCCTCCCCGGCCGAGGCGGAGATGCCGGAACGCCCCGCCGATGACCAGGTACTTGCTCTGTTCGCCGAGCAGTCAGAACGATTGGTCTCCGTCCTCACCGACGGTGCGGACGAGGACCCCTGCTGGAGCTGGCACCCCACCGGGGGGAACATCGGGTGGGTGCGTCGCCGCCAGGCTCAAGAGGCGCTGATCCACCGGATCGACGCCGAGCAGACCGCAGCCCTCGTGACCGCAGCGCCGCTCTCCGACGTCGACGAGGTCCTCGCCACCGACGGCATCGACGAGATGATTCAGATCATGCTCAGCAGTGAACCGCTGCCGGAGTGGGGCCGTTTCGAGCCGTCCGATCGATCGTTGCGTATCACCGTGCCCCAGCGGAGCTGGGACCTGACCATCGGACGGGTCGTCGGCACCAACGACGACGGCCCCCAGGACGCCGGCGCGGTTCGGGTTGAAGAGGACCCGCTGGCCTCACCGGGCGCCACGCTCACCGGCTCGGCCGCCGAAATCGATCTCTGGCTGTGGCGTCGCGGGCTGCTGACCGATGCATCGGTCCGAGGGAACCAGGCGGTGGTGCAGGAGGTCTACGACTTCTCATCGGTGGAGTAGCCGGTGGTGCGGTCCGGCGGTGATCGTGTGGCCGCCGGCCACCGGCCGCCGGGCGGGCCTGCAACAGCCGGCTCAGGCCGGCGAGACGGTCAGCGTGCTCCCGCCACCATCGTCGGCAAAGCGGAAGCCGTCGCCCTCCTCCTCCCAGGTGGTGATGGCCCGCAGCGCGTCCAGGACGGCGGCCTCCTGGTCCGCCAGGTCGGCGCAGGACCGTGACGTGCCCCCGGCGACGGTGAACGAGGCCGTCCCGTCCTCGGTCAGGGTGAACGATCCGAAGTAGGTGTTGCAGCCGGGAACGATCGACAGCCCGCCGAACACGGTCTCCAGGCTGATGATCGGCTCCGAGACCAGCCCCACGTCCGCACCGTCCGCGGTGACCGACGTGACGACGAACTCACCCTCGAACCTGATGTCGGCCACCTGCACCCGGTCCGTGGTGGACACGCCACCCGGCCCGCCGTCACCGTTGTCCGAGCCGCCGTCATCGGCGGCACCGCAGGCCGCCGCACCAAGGGTCAACAGCGCGCCGAGCAGAAGCGGACCGAAGCGAGTCACGCTCGCCGACCGACCAGCTGCGCACCGGGGGCTGAAACGAGCGGATTTGGTGACGGGTCCCGGCGGCACGATGGCACGGTAGCAGTGGCAGCGGACACTGGAGTTGATCCGTTGACATGTTGTTGAATCCCTGTCGGTCGGGCAACCTCAATAGGGTGCGTATCTCGGCCGACAGGTCACCGGTGGGCCAGACCCCGTGTCGAATCGACCCAACATCGGAGTGGACGTGACCCATCAGGTCCAGCTCCCGGGAACCAGGGTGGCCCACGTGGTCACCCCGGCAACCCGTGACGCGGTCCTGCACCACCTGGCGGCCCCGAACACCCGGATCGTTGCCGGTGGTACCGACCTGCTGGTCGAGTTGGACCGCGGCGGGCACGGCGAGGTCACCACCCTCATCGACATCACCCGGGTCTCCGGGTTGGACACCATTGAGGAGGTGGACGGCCGCATCGTCATCGGACCGATGGTGACCCACAACCAGTGTGTCGCCAGCGACCTGCTCCGGCGGAAGGCAACACCGCTTGTCCAGGCCTGTTGGGAGGTCGGCTCTCCGCAGCTTCGTAACCGGGCGACGGTCGCCGGGAACATCGTCACCGCAAGCCCGGCCAACGACACCCTCAGTCCGCTGATCGCCCTCGGCGCAACGGTCACCCTCACCTCACAGCGGGGGGAACGGACCATGCCGCTGGCCAAGTTCCACCGCGGCGTCAGACGGACCGCCATCGAGGCGGACGAGCTGCTGACCGCGATCAGCTTTCCGGCCATGGATCGCCGGACGGAGGGGATCTACCTCAAGCTCGGCCTCCGCCGGGCCCAGGCGATCTCCGTTGTCCATCTTGCCGTGGTCGGTCGGCTCGGCGATGAGCGGTCGTCGGGTGTCTCTCTTGAGAACGCCCGGATTGCGCTCGGCAGTGTCGGGCCGACGATCATCCGGGCCGTCGAGGCCGAACGTCTGCTCGCCGGGCGTCCCCTCACCGACGAGCTGATCGCCGAGGCTGCCGCACTGGCCGGCGGAGCGGTGAACCCGATAGACGATCTCCGGGCCACCGCGGACTACCGGCGGGCCCTGGTCGCGGAGATGGTGGCCAGAGCACTCGCCGCACTCCATGACGGTACCGGTGTGGTACCGGACCGACCGGCACTGCTGTGGGGTACCTCGTCCGGCCGCTGGCCGACCGGGGACGACTTCGCCGCCGAACACGGCCACTCGACCGAGATCGAGGCGACGATCAACGGTGCGCCGGTTTCCGAGCCGGGGGCGGGCGAAAACCTGCTGGACTGGCTCCGGGCCACCGGGGCCACCGGTACGAAGGAGGGTTGTGCGGAGGGTGAGTGCGGCTCCTGCACGGTGCACCTCGACGGGATGGCCGTGCTCAGCTGCCTCGTACCGGCAACCCGGGCCCATGGGGCGGAGGTGGTGACCATCGAAGGTCTCGCCGGAACGTCGGGTGGTCCCGCTCTGGACGATCCGGCATCGGAGGACTCCGTCCCGGACGACCCGCTCCCGGACGTCCCGCTATTGAAAGGACCGGCGCCGAGCAGCCTGCATCCGCTGCAGGACGCTTTTGTGGCGTGTGGCGCGGTGCAGTGCGGATTCTGCATACCCGGCCTCCTGATGTCCGGCGCCAAACTCCTGGAGGAACATCCGACGCCGACCGACCAGCAGATCACCGCCGGGCTGTCCGGCAACCTGTGTCGCTGCACCGGCTACTACAAGGTCGAGGATGCGGTACGGGTGGCCCTCGGCAACGGGACCGCCACAGCCGAGGTGTCGGGCAGCCACCGAGCCGGTCACGGTGAGGGCAACGGCACCGGCGGCCTCGGCGTCGACAGTGATGGTCACGGCCCCGGTCGCAGCAGGGACGGCCGCATGGCGGAGGGCGGATCATGAGCCTCGGCCGGTCGACGACCAAGATCGATGCCGTCGGCAAGACCACCGGGCAGACCGCCTACGCCGGAGACCTCTTCCCCGACGGGGTCCTCCACGCCAAGGTCGTCTTCACCAACCAACCCCATGCCCGCCTGATCGACCTGGACACGACGGCATGTGAGGCGGCGCCGGGTGTCGTGGCCGTGGTGACCGCGGCCGACGTGCCGGTCAACGAGTACGGCCTGACCATGTTCGACCAACCGGTGCTGATCGGCCCCACCCCCCGCACCACCAACCAACCCGAAACCGGTGATGGCCCGGCGGGCTCGACGGACACGGACCGGACGGATCCGGGTACGACGGGCACCGCGGACACCGACGGTCGACCGTCGATTGTGCCAGCCGACGTCTCCCGCTGGGAGGCCGACCACCTGGCGGTTGTTGTGGCGGAGACCGAACACCAGGCCGAAGCCGCGGCACTCCTGCTGCGCCCCCGATGGGAGCAGTTGCCGATCATCGGCGACCTTGACGAGGCGTTGGCGGCGGGCGCACCCATTCTCCACCCCGAGGCGGCAGGGGCGACGGAACCGCCGTCCAACGCCTACCACCATTACGTCATCCGTAACGGCGACGCCACCACGGCGATGGTCGACGCCGAAGTGGTCGTCGAGGGAACCTACGAAGTTCCCTACCAGGAGCACGCCTTCCTGCAGCCGGAGGCGGCGGTGGCCTACCGGGACGACCAGGGGCGGATCACCGTTGAGACGGGCGGGCAGTGGACCCACGAGGACCAGGAACAGGTGGCCCACGCCCTCAACCTGCCGATCGACGAGGTTCGGATCATCTATCGGGCCATAGGCGGAGCGTTCGGCGGCAAGGAGGACATGAGCCTCCAGATCGTCCTGGCCCTGGCGGTCCGCAAGCTCAGCGGGATGGGCATCGACCGACCGGTTCGCTGCCAGTGGAGCCGGGAGGAGTCCATCGTCGGCCACCACAAGCGGCACCGGGGTCGCATCTCCACCCGCTGGGGGGCCACCGCTGACGGCCGAATCGTGGCCGTCACCGCCACCGGGCACCTGGACGCTGGAGCCTACAACTACACCTCGAACAAGGTGCTGGGGAACCTCCACCTCACGGTTGCCGGACCGTATCGGATCCCCAACGCCCACATCGACAGCTGGGCGGTCTACACCAATGCGGTCCCCGGCGGGGCGTTCCGGGGGTTCGGCGGACCACAGGGCTGTTTTGTGGCCGAGAGCCAGATGAACAAGCTGGCGGAGGCCTGCGGCATCGACCCGGTCGAGATCCGGCGCCGCAACATGCTGACCGAAGGTTCGCTCGGCATAACCGGGACGGAGATGCCGCCGGGTGTCAGCCTGCCCGAGGTGATCGACGCCTGCGCCGATGCCGCCGCATGGACCGAGCCGCTCGGACCGGCGAAACCGATGAACGTCTTCGCCTCCGTCAGGCCCAGTGTCGAAAACATCCGTCGGGGCCGGGGGTTCGCCTGCGCCTACAAGAACGTCGGGTTCTCCTTCGGCTTCCCGGAACGAAGCGAAGCCAAGATCGTCCTCCACGGACCGGACCGGTCGGACGCCGACGACGAGACACCACCGGAGTCCGCCGAGGTCTTCCTCGCCGGGGCGGACGTCGGCCAGGGAGCGCACACTGCGTTCCTGCAGATGACCGCGGAGGCCACCGGACTGGAAACCGAGCGGATCACCGGCCACTTCTCCGACACCGGCTCGTCCGGCGACTCCGGCTCGGCCTCGGCGTCACGGCTGTCGTTCATGACCGGCAATGCGATCCTCGGCGCAGCAGAGGAGGCGGAGAAGGCGTGGCGCGAAGGTGCCAGGCCGGCGGAGGGGTTCTTCCGTTATGTGCCGCCGCCCACCGAACCGCTCGACCCGGAGGGTCGTCCGACCGTGCCCAACTTCGCCTACGGCTACGTCGCCGAGGCGGTCGACCTGTCGGTGGACGTGACCACCGGCCACATCGTGGTCCACGACGTGGTTTGTGCCGTCGACGTCGGACGGGCCATCAACCCGAACCTCATCGAAGGACAGGTCGAAGGGGCCGTCGTGCAGGCCCACGGTTACGCACTCTCGGAGAACCTCCAGGTGGCCGACGGGCGGGTCCTCAACCCCCGCTTCAGCGGGTACCTCATCCCCGGCATCGGCGACGTCCCGGAACAGGTCAGAACGGTCTGTGTCGAAGTGCCGGACCCGCGGGGCCCGTTCGGGGTCCGCGGTATGGCGGAGATGCCGCTCATCCCGTACGCCCCGGCGGTGACCGCGGCGCTCTTTGACGCCACCGGCGTCTGGTTCGACCAATTCCCTTTGACCCCCGGCCGGGTCCTGGCCGGACTGAGCCGGGCCGCCGCA
>JBCCGJ010000160.1:0-12673 GCA_039029335.1 Actinomycetota bacterium
CGCTTGGGCTGAGTTCCGGCGACGCCGACGTGCTGACCGCGATTCGGGTCGCCGACTACGACCCGGTTCCCAGCGAGATCGCCCAGTGGCTCGGGCTCACCGGCGCCGGTGCCACCGGGCGGCTCAACTCGCTGGAGCGACGCGGCCTACTGGAGCGGCTTCCCCATCCGACGGACGGCCGGAGCGTCACCCTCCATCTCACCGAGGCCGGCCTGCAGCTGGCCGATGCCGTCATCGACGCCAAGAACACAACCGTGGTCAACGCCGTCAGCGAGCAGCTTGGCGAAGGCAGAGCCCAGCAGTTGGTCGCGGAACTGGACGCGCTCACCGCGGTGGCCCGGGAGGCCATGGATCGGCGCTGAGTCCGGGCATGGACGCAGATCACGGAGGCGGCTGTGACACCGGGTGACTGTGGGTCGGCATGTTCTGCTCGATCAGGGTCGCTGTCTCTCCACCGAAGGTCTGACCGAGGCTCAACGAACCAAGAGCGCTGAAGCCCGGCCCGACGAGTACCCGGCCCCGCAGGTCCGGTACGTCGAAGATGGTCTCTCCGTCCCCGCCGTACCTCGTACCGAGGAGGGCGAACAGTGCCTGGTTCTGGTCGATGGGCAGGGTCGCCCCGTCCGCCCCCACCACGCCTGTCGGGTTGACCGACGGTGCCGCCATCAGAATGAGTTCGGCGACGCTCGGCCCGCCCGATCCGTCGCCGAGGCTGTCGGCGTCACTGGGGAACACACCGACCGTGGCGATGAACCCCCTGACGCCCATATCCGGCTGGAGCACGGAGAACGGGGCGCCGGCCCCTGCTGTCGAGCTCAATTGACCGTTTGCGAGGTGGCCATGGTTTGCCATGTTGTTGGCCTGGAGGGTCACCGTTGATGCGCCAATCGTCTGGCCGGCGTTTCTTGTCGTGAGCCCGGCCCCTTGGCCGAGGCCGACGACGACCCGGTCCCGGAAGTCCGGGAGGGCAAACGTGGTCGTGGCGTTGCCGCCGTAGACGTTGCCGATCAACGCAAAGAGCGCCTGATTCGAGCTGATGGGCAGGAGTGGTCCGGTCGCGCTGGCCGCCCCGTTTGCGGGACCGTTCCGATTGGCCGTCACTCGGATCTCCGACAGGGTGTTGCTCGGGAGCACATCCCCGGCGGCAGGGACGCCCTGGATCAGGATCTCAACGTTGAGGGCGACCGTCGGTTGTTCGACGGAGAAGCTCTGATCACCCCCGACCGGGTCCGCAACAAACCCGTTCGTGAAGGTGTGGCCGTGTGCCGGGAGGTTCTGCTCTGTCAGCGTGGTCTCGAACGAGCCGGTGGTCGAGCCGAGCGGCCTCGTGTTACTGGTTCCGACAACCGCCCGCCCCCGCAGGTCCGGGATCTGGAAGGTGGTGACCCCGTCACCTGCGCCGAACGTGGTGCCGATGGCGGTGAACAGTCCGGCGAAGTCGTTGCGGTTCAGTAGCCGTCCGTCTGCCTTGACGAACTCGTCACCGTCCGACAGGTCGGCCGCCGTCCACCGGATCTCACCGAGCAGGTCGAGCAGGAACCCGTCGATTCGAATGTACGGCTGCATGACCAGGGATGGCTGGGCGATGAGCACCGGGCCACCGCCGCCGTACGGTGTGGTGTCGGTGTCGGCGATGCAGTCGACGACCGCCGGGTCGCTGTCGGAGACCTGGGCCGCCGAGAGTGCCCCGGTGGCGGTGACCGTTGCGCTGTTGGTCGCCGTTCCGATGGCCTGGCAGAAGTCTGCGGTGCTCAGCTCACCGATGTCCAGGGCGTCGAGCGTGACGGTCTGTCCGGCCGGTATGTCACCGGTGACGGTGCTGATCCCCAGCGTCGGGTCCGATAGCTGGACGTTGGTCAGGTCGTCGTCGCCGGTGTTGGTGATCACCAGTCGGAAGTCGACGATGGCGCCGAGCGTCGATTGGGGCGCGTCCTGGGCGGTGTCCGCCGGCTGGTAGCCGCCACCGGCGACGCGGACCTCTTTCGACAGTTCGATCGAGGGCGTCACCGGTGGGGTGAGGGCGAGGGACAGCCCGTTGATGTTGTCGCTGAACCCGACGGTGTCGAGGTCCAGGAACAGGCCGTACGTGCCGGCGGTGTTCGGTCCGGTTGTTCCGGTGAAGGACCAGATGTCGTTGCCGTCACCGCTCAGGCCACCGGCGTTGAAGTTGTTCAGGCTGGCGCCGTAGAGGGTGGACGATGCCTCGTCGACGTGAATGGCGACGGTGTTCTCCTGCTGCATGTCAACGTCGGAGCCGTCGAAGAACTGCTCGAATCCGCCACCGATCAGCCGCACCGCATCTTCTCTACGGGCCGAGAGGTTGCCACCGCCGAGCGCCGGCACGGTGCCGTTGCCCCTGGTCGAAATCACAAAATCCCCGTTGTCGGCGAGGTCGAGGGCGTCGATGTCCTCGCCACCGGAGGTCAGACCGATGGTCGCCCCGACGAGGACCCTGGTCCAGGTGCCGGTGGTCGGGTCGAATCTGACGACGTCGGAGTCATCTAACGAGCCGAGCCCCGGCGGGGTGACGGAGCCGGCGAAGGACAGCAGGACCTCCGTGTCGCTGATGACGGCAACCGCGTCGATGTTGGCCGGGGCCACCCCGTTGGCCGCGCCGTCGAAGAACTTCGACCACGTGCCACCGTTGTTGTTGTAGACCATCACGTCCGACTTGAGGTAGTTGATGCCGGCGACGGAACCGTCGGTGGGTGCGGTGACATAGACCAGGTCCTGGTTGACCGGCACCGGCCGGGGCCCGACGTAGACGGATGCGGTCGCCACCGAAGAGCCAAGCGCGTTGCTCACCCGATAGTTGAAGGAGAACAGGCCGCTGAAGGCCGAAATCGGGTCGAACGTGAAGCTGCCATCGGCGTTGACCGTGAGATCACCCTCGGGGAACGACCCGGTGGTGCCGGCCGGGGTCATCCCCTCGAAGTCGCTGATGGTGCCGGCCGGGTCGCCGACGTCGTCGTTGTTCAGCAGGTTCTCGTTCGGCGCGGACGCGAGCGTGGTGTCGGTGTCGGTGTGGAACGGGTTACCCGGCTGACTGCCGGTGGCGGGGCCGTCATCGTTGGCCTGGGGGAGTCGACCGACGTAGGTGGTCTCCGTTGCGTCGTTGTTGCCCTGCTGGGGGTCGGCGGTGGCCGAGGTCACGGTTGCGGTGTTGCTCAACTGACCAGCGGTGCCGCCATCCACCGTCACGTCGATCGTGAACTGGACCGAGCTGCCTGCCGCCACCGTGCCGAGCGAGCAGGGCAGCACGTCAACCGGCTGGCATTCGGCCGAAGTGCCTGCCAGGGTCAGACCCGTCGGCAGGGGATCGACAACCACAACGTTCTGGGCCGGGTCCGGGCCGTTGTTGATGACCTCGACGGTGTAGGCGAAGGTCTGGCCCGGCAGGACCGGGTCGACGCCGTCCACCTTGGTGATCGACAGATCGGCGCTGCCGGGCGCCGGTGGCTGCTGCAGCTCCCAGTAGAGAGCGTCGGTGGTCTCGCTGCCCCAGCCGTTCTCCGATGCGTCGAACGCCAGGGTGTGGGTGCCGGACGTGTTGTCCCCGAAGGTGCCGGTGAAGGCCACAACGTCGCCACCGCTGCCGGAAACCCCGCCGACGTTGAATGCGTTGTTGACCGACCAGTAAAGGGTGCCGGTGGTGGGGTCGTAGTGGCCGGCGTCCAGATCCTCGTTGTTGAGTCCGGCGTCAGACCCGTCGAAGAACAGCCCGAAGAGCCCGGCGGTGATTGTCCCGGTCAGCGTTGCGTTGAGGGTGATCACATCTTCATCGGCGCCGGCGAGCACACCACCGGGCGCGGGAACGTTGTGGGGACCTTCTGTCGACAGCGAGTAGGCGCTTGGCCCCGCGGTGACGATCGCGTCGACGTCCTCGCCACCGGCGGACAGCTCCACGTCGGAGTTGTCGAGGAGGAACGTGAAGTCGCCGGTCACCGGATCGAACGCAACCACATCCGAATCGTCGACGGACCCAACCCCGGGGACCATCACCACGTTCTGGGCGAAGGTCAGGAGATAGCTGCCGTCAGTGGCGATCGAGAACCCGTTGAGGTTCGGGTTGCTGAGTCCCGCCGCCGACGCGTCGAAGGCCATGGCCCAGCTGTCCGCCGCGCTGTCGTAGCGGAGCACGTCGCCGGCGGTGAAGGTGATGCCGTCAACCGTCCCGCCGGAGGTGGACGACAGGTAGACAAAGGCGTCGGGGCCCGGGATGTCGGCCCCGGCCGGGACGGCTCCCGGCGAAACGGTGAGCAACGACAGCAGCAGAGCCAGGCTGCCAACCACGGCGAGCGGTCGGCGGACGAACCGTCCAATCATCTTGTTCCCTCCAAGTTGTCACCGCCGGGCGAACGGCCTCGGCGGTGCTTGGCGGGATACTTGCACGGGACGTCGGCCGGGCACAAGGTCAGTTGTGCCCACGGCGACGTGACGTGGACGCAGCTCAGGGGTTGGTGTTGATCCAGTTGGTGGTGTCGGTGAGGACCCGGTCCAGCTTCTCCGCCAGCTCGTCGAGGACCGCATCGTCGGCGACCAGCGGGGGAGCGACCACCAACATGGTGGCGCCCCGATCGTCTGGTCGGATGAGCAGCCCCGCCTTGCGGAGGAACCCGGCAAGGCCGCCGCCGAGCAGCCCGGCCGACTGGCTGTCGGACAGGGCGATGTCGTTCTCCCGGTCGGCCATCAGCTCGATGGCATAGAAGTAGCCGAGGCCCCGGACCTCCCTGACACAGTTGAACCGGTCCAGCAGGCCGTCCATCCTGGCCCGGAACCCGCCCTCGTGCGCCAGCACGTGGTCCATGATCTTCTCGTCGGCCATGGCCTGCATGTTGGCGACCGCAACCGCGGTGGCCACCGGATGACCGCCGAAGGTCGAGCCGTGCATGAACATCCCCATCTCGGATTCCCACACCTCTTCGACCAGCGGCCGGCGGACCACGATGCCGCCCAACGGTTGGTAGGCGCTGGTCACACCCTTGGCGAACGTCACCACATCCGGTACGACCCCGAACCGCTCGCTGGTGAACCAGTGGCCGAACCGGCCGAAGCCGCAGATGACCTCGTCGGCCACCAGCAGCACGCCGTATTTGTCACAGATTCGCCGGAGCTCCTGCCAGTACCCGTCCGGCGGTACCAGCCCACCTCGACCGTTCTGGACCGGCTCGGCAAAGAATGCGGCGACGGTCTCCGGTCCCTCAGCCAGGATCATGTCCTCGACCGCCTTGGCGGACGCCAGCTCCTCTGCGGTGTCGCCATAGGTGTTGCGCACATGGCGGGCGCCTTCTGACAGCATCGGCAGGAACGGGT
Source organism: Actinomycetota bacterium (assembly GCA_039029335.1). Taxonomy (GTDB): domain Bacteria; phylum Actinomycetota; class Acidimicrobiia; order Acidimicrobiales; family SZUA-35; genus JAHELU01. Next base: position 5,314 of record JBCCGJ010000160.1, read on the forward strand.
TTCTGAACTTGGGCACACCGGTGAGCGACAGCCCGCCGAGCGTTGTGCCGTGGTAGGACCACTCCCGAGAGATGATCTTGTATCGGTCGGCCTGGCCACGGGCCAGCTGCACGCTGCGGACCATCTTGATCGCCGACTCGACCGCCTCGGATCCGGAGCTGACGAAGAACACCTCATTGAGGTCGCCGGGGGCGACCTCGGCGATCATCGACGCGGCCTGGATGGCCGGCGGGTTTCCCCATCCCCAGGTGGGATAGAAGCCGAGCCGTTCCATCTGCTTGGCCGCCGCAGCGGCAAGGTCCTGCCGTCCGTGACCGAGGTTGGTGCAGAACAACCCGGCCAATCCGTCGAGATAGCTGTTGCCTTCGGTGTCGAAGACGTGGCAGCCTTCACCTCGATCGATGATGCCGAGCAGGTCGCTCCGCCACGCCGCCCCTTTGGTGAAGTGGGGAAGCACGTGTTCCTGGGCACTGGCCTGGTCGTTCGTGATCTCCTCGAACAGCGACATCGTCTACTCCCCCTCAGGATCCTTCTAGAAGTTCGTGTTAGAACCTCTAGCGTAATGGGGTGCATGCCTAACTGTAAATGGGCAGTGTGGTAGTGGTGCCACCGGTCCACGGTCGGCCGGTACCCTCGGGGCCTATGACAACACTCCAGCTCATTGGTGGTGGCCGGATGGGCCAGGCCCTGGTGCAGGGCATGCTGGACGGGGAGTGGGCATCACCGGAGGACCTGGCGATCGTTGAGGTGGTCGCCGCCCAGCGGGAGGCGCTGGCCGATCGCCACCCGGCGTCGCTGATCATCGACAGGCCGCTGGACGATGTGGCCGCGGTCGTTGCGGTCAAGCCGCACCTGGTTGTGGAGGTCTGCCGGACCCTCAAGAACCCGGGCCGGGTACTGTCGGTCGCCGCCGGCATCACCATCGATGCCATGGAGGCTGCGCTGCCAACCGGGACGGCCGTTGTGCGGGCCATGCCGAACACTCCGGCCCTTGTCGGCGCGGGGGCTGCGGCATTGGCCGGCGGCACATCCGCCACCGAGGACGACGTCGCCTGGGCGTCTGGCATCCTCCAGTCCGTCGGTGATGCGGTTGTTGTCACCGAACCGCTGCTCGACGCCGTCACCGGCGTCTCGGGCTCCGGCCCCGCCTACCTGTTCCTTGTTGCCGAGGCGATGACCGATGCGGGCGTCGCCATGGGGCTGACCAGGGACGTGGCCTACCGGCTGGCCAGGCAGACCATCTTCGGCGCGGGCAAGATGATGGTGGAGACCGGTACCGCACCGGTGGAGCTGCGGGCCGGCGTGACCACACCTGCCGGAACGACCGCGGCCGGCCTCGGTGCGCTGGAGGACCACGGTCTTCGCGCGGCCATGGCCGCCGCGGTCCGGGCCGCAACCGCTCGATCCGTCGAGCTCGGCAAAGCCGAGTAGCCTCGCCACCGATGACCGACACCGACCTCCGTTTCAACACCATCTCCTTCCTGTCCGACTACGGACACGGCGATGAGTTCGTCGGTGTGGTTCATTCGGTCATCCGGAGCCTGGCTCCCGACGTTGCGGTCATCGACATCACCCACGACATCGAACCGTTCGACGTGCGGGCAGGCGGGCTGGCGCTGGCCAGGTCGGTCCCGTATATGGCTCCCGGGATCGCGCTGGCGGTGGTCGACCCCGGTGTCGGCACGTCCCGCAAACCGGTGGCCATCGAGGTTGCAGACGGTCAGGCGTATCTGGTCGGACCGGACAACGGCCTGCTGGCCCCGGCGGTTGCAATGGTCGGTGGGGCAACCGGTGCGGTGGTGCTGGACAACCCGACCTACCACCTGTCGGCGGTCGGCCGGACGTTCGACGGCCGGGACGTGTTCGGACCGGCGGCCGCCCACCTGTGCCTCGGGGTGCCGATGGCGGAGTTGGGCACCCCCATCGATCCCGCCCAGCTGATGCCCGGCATGTTGCCGGTCAGTGAGATCGCGGACGACGGCACGATCAAGGCCGAGGTTCTGTGGGTCGACCGGTTCGGAAACGTGCAGCTGAACCTGGAGCCCGAGTTTCTGGCCGACTGGCCGGAGGTCGTCACCGTTGCGGGCGGCAGGATCAACCGGAACGCAGCCAGGGTCGACACCTTTTCCGACATCCCCGGCGGCGGCTTCGGGCTGCTGACCGACTCCTACGGGCTGATCGCCCTGGCGGTCGACCGGGGGTCCGCGGCGGCGGAACTGAGCCTCGTCGAGGGTGACGAGGTCACCCTTTCCCCGTCGGACCGTCCGCTCACCGTGTCCTCGCCGGTGACGCTGCAATCGAAACCAACCCTGGACCGTCCCGTCGACGACGGCGAGCGGCCCGGATCGCCGGGAGCCTGAACATGCTCACCGAGTCGGTGGGCGAACACCCGGGAAGGAAAGAAACGTGCGGCCTTCAATCGTCATAACACTCGGACTGCTGCTGCTGGTCATTCTGGTGGCCGGCGTCGCCCAGTTCTTCGTGCTGGCCCGATAGGGACCCGTAACCGGGCCGGACGTCAGATCCCGGCTTCAGCCAGCTCGACAAGCACCTGTTCAACGGTCGGCACGTCCGGAACGGACGGACCGGCGGTTGGGTCGTCGACCACCGTCGGGTCGGTTGGCGGACCGGCCGGTGGAACGGTCAGGGGACCGTCCGACCCGGTGTTGTCCTCGGTGTCGGATCCCGTCGTCTCGCCGGTCCCGCCGCCGGTTATTGTCTCCGGGTTTGTTGGTGTGGGTCCCGCCGTGCTCGGCACGCCGGTGGTCGGCGCCGATTTTGGCGTTGTGGTGGTCGGCCCATCGTTCGGGGCGCCGGTGGTCGGCTGCGGAGTGGTCGGTGTCGGTGCCGCATCCGGAACCGACGGCGTGGTCTCGGGAACCGGATTGCTGATCGGGTCGGTGGCCGGGGCGGTCTTCGGCGCCGCTGCCGTGGTCGGACTGGTCGGTGGAACGGTTGTGGCCGGGACGGTCGTCGGAGGTGCTGTCGGGGTCGGGGTCGGGGTCGGAGTCGTGGTCGGTGGGGCGGTGACGGGCGCGGCCATGAACCGGTGGGTGGTCCAGAGCGTGCCATCCGACCCGGTCGTCACGCCGATCCCGATGTAGTTGAAGCGATCGTCGACCAGGTTCCCGTAGTGGGCGGGGCTCGAGACAAAAGCCTGGAACAGCTCGTCGATCTTGTGCGCGCCGTGCATGCCGACGTTTTCGCCGAGGACCGACCACTTCACCGTCAACCCGCTGCTCATGTTCGGGCTGTGGGCCAGGGTGCCGCTCGTCGCCATCTGGTCGGTCCAGGATCGGGCGCCTGCGGTCAGCTCGGGATGGGTGACCAGCGGAGGGAGGCCCTTCGAGGTTCGGAGCTGGTTCACCAACTGCAGGAACTGGGTTTCGTCTGCTGCGGAGGCAGCGGCTCGGCCCGCTCCGACCGTTGTCAACGCACAGAGCAGCGCAGCGGTCAGCAGGAGCGAGATCGCCCGCCGGAACCCGGCTCGGCCGGGGCGGGGTCCTCTCTGCTGCTGTCGCCGGTCTTCCACGAGGCGCGTTCCCTTCGGCCCGGTCGATTCGAGTCGGGTCCAACGGAAGTCATCGGCAACGTGTTACAGAACCTTTAACAACGCGCGCCGGCAGGGCGCACGATTGAGTCACACGGTTGTCACAGTGGGCCGTACGGCCTACGAACCTGCTTCGACGAGCATCTGCGGCGGGTTGAGCGGCGTGCCGAGCCAGTTCTTCGGGAGAATCCCCCGGAACCCGCTCATGATCTCACCGTGGCCCTGTGGGGTGTAGAGCACCCTGGCCTGCTCGGTTTCCGAAGCCTCTTCCCTGGTCAGCAACCATTGCCCGCTCTCGACACCGTCGACGCCGATCATTTGCGCGTCGAGCGGCCCGTCCTCTGTTGACCATCGGGAGGTGATCGTCCAGCGGCGGGCGTCCGGCTGCTGGAGTTCGACCAGCAGGGCCGCCTGCTCCGCCTCAAGACCGGCATCGACCAGCAGCCGCGCGGCGCCATCCTGGTCCTCCCGGATGGCCTGGACCTCCTCGAGCAGCGACTCGTCCAGCTCCAACAGCACATCACCAACGAACCGTGGAGACTGCAACACGATCAGCTGGGCGAGCGCCTGAGGCAGCTGCGACACCGAAACCGGTTGGTAATCCACGTAGTCATCGGTGAGGGAGCCCGAGAGGACGGCCTGACGGGGCGTTGCCCAGATGGTGGACGTGCTGGTGTCCGATCCGTAGCTCAGTTCGGCCGTGACGATGAGGCTGGCCTGGTTGACGACCTCAAGCAGTTTCTGGGCGACCGGATCGACGCGGTCGTCCGTCACAATGCCCGCCGCCTCAAGCCGGGAGTTGGCGTCCGGGAACTGAGGTTCCGGAAGCCCGCCGGCCACGTCGGGCATGGCCTGAATGTGCGCCAGGTCGAGCGCCGGCTCGACCAGCTCCGCCGGAAGGCGGAGAATCGAACGGCTGCGATCCAGCTGTGGGGTCATCTGACCGGCGGTATCGCTTGTCGAATCACCGCTCGACTGGCCGCCCGACCCTGGTGTGGCCGCTTTTTGTGCACGCGGCCCGGATCGCTGCACCTTGCCGTCTTCGACGATCGCACTGCTGTCGGTGTTGCCGGGGATCTGGTCCGTGCCCGCCACGGGGAACCTTCCTTCGCTCTCTCGCCCGAAAAAATAATCAATCCTGGCTCTAGTTGTACTCGATTGTTGCTGCTTCGGCACGGCGGAGCGAGTCTGGCGGGAGGTTTTTACCAAACGGGCCGGTCACAGCCGTTCCTGGGTGCCGCCACTAGCCTGGCGTCGTGGCCGACCTCCACGCCGACGGAGATACCAGCGGGGACAACCGCCGAAACGAACCGACGGCCGACCGTACGGCCGAAACCGGGGCGAATCTTGCCGCCTACCTGCACCGAGACGAGACCGCTCCGGCCATCGTCACCGGCGGGACCACCATCACCCATGCCGAGCTGGCCGAGCGGGTTTCCCGGTGGCGGGGCGGGCTTGTGGCCGCCGGGGTCCGGGCCGGTGATCGAGTGGCGCTGGTCGGCGGGAACAGCATCGATTTTGTCGTCGCCCACCTGGCGGCGCTCGGCATCGGGGCGGTCAGCGCGCCGCTCAATCCTCAGACCCCCACAGCGGAACTCGCCAGAGAACTGGCGGTGATCGACCCGTTCGCCGCCATCGGCGCTCCGGACACACACGAACATCTCACCGCGGGCGCAGCGCTGACGCCGCAGACGGCGATGCAGATCCTCACCGCGGAGGAACTGGACGGTGGTGAGCCCTCTCCGATGGTTCACGTCACGCCGGACCAGCCTGCGGTGTTGCTGTTCACCAGCGGAACGGCCGGTCCGTCAAAGCCCGCCATCCTCACCCACGGCAACCTGCTGTCCGCGTTGCAGGCGATGCTCTCGCTCCCGCTCGATCTGGTCGGCGGTGCTCACACGTTCCTCGGGGTGATCCCGCTGTTCCAGGTGTTCGGCCTCAACACCGTGCTTCACCTGTCGCTGGTGAGCGGCGGGCGGCTTCTCCTGTCGGAGTTCGACGGTCCCGGCCGGACCCTTTCGCTCATCCGGACGGAGGAGGCGACCGTGGTGGCCGGTCCACCGACCCTGTGGCGGGCCCTTGTCGGGCACCCCGAGGCCGGATCCGACGACCTGCGATCGGTCCGACTGGCCGTGTCCGGTGCGGCCAAGCTGCCGACGGCACTCAAGTCGGAGACCGAGGCACGCTTCGGCATCGAGCTCGACGAGGGCTACGGGTTGACCGAATCGAGCGCCGTCGTCGCATCGACGTTGACGACGGACGCACCCCTTGGATCCATCGGCAGACTTCTCCCCGGTGTGTCGGCCAGGATCGTGGACCCGCTCGGTGCGGATTGCCCGATCGGTGATCCGGGGGAGCTGTTGGTCCGCGGCCCGATGGTGTTCCCCGGTTACTGGGGTGGTGCCGTCGGTGTCGACCCGTTCACCGAGGACGGCTGGCTCCGCACCGGCGACATCGCCCTGGTGGACGAGGACGGGTATCTGGCCATCGTCGACCGGTCGAAGGATCTGATCATTGTGTCCGGGTTCAACGTGTTCCCGGCCGAGGTCGAGGGGGTGATCGCCGCCCATCCTGACGTGGCCGACGTCGGTGTGGTCGGCGAGCCGTCCGAGCGGACCGGTGAGGCCGTCGCTGCGTTTGTGGTGCCCCGGGCCGACGTGACGTTGACCAAAGACGAACTCCGGCGGCACTGCGAGGCCGAGCTCGCCCGCTACAAGGTGCCGAGCCGGTTCGTGATCGCCCCCGACCTGCCGATCGGCCCAACGGGGAAGCTGCAGCGTATCCGGCTGCGCTGATCGCATCGGTTGCGCTGGTCGGCGTCCGGCCGGCCTCAGGCCCCTGTCGGCCCGGCCGACCCCGTCGAGCCGTTTGTCCTGCTGGCGGCCAGTGTGTTGCCCGCGCCCCACCGGTGCGCCTCCAGCACCTTGAGGAACCCGGCGATGTTCCGGTCCCGGATCCGCTCCAATTCCCGCAGGTGGTGATGGCCGGACTGGGCATCGGACTGCTCGACGATCTTGTCCACCAGCTCCGGGGTGAACTCCGGTGTGTCCATCAGCTTGGTCCACGGCCACGACAGCGTCGGGCCGAACTGTTCGATGAAGTGCCGGAACCCGCCGGGCCCACCGGCGGTGCGGTACGTCTCGAACAGTCCCATCTGGGCCCACCGAAGACCGAAGCCGTAGGTGATGGCGTCATCGATCTCCTCGGTGGTGGCGACGCCGTCGTTGACCAGCCACAGCGCCTCCCGCCACACGGCCTCCAGGAGGCGGTCCGCGATGAACGCATCGATCTCGACCCGCACGTGGAGGGGCCGCATCCCCAGACCGGTGTAGACCGCCTTGGCCCGGGTGATGGTGTCCGGCGAGGTCTGATCGCCGCCAACCACCTCCACCAGGGGAAGGAGGTAGACCGGGTTGAACGGGTGACCGACGACCAACCGGTCCGGGTTGGTCAGCGTGGACTGCAACGTTGTTGGCCGGATACCGGACGTCGACGAGGCGATGATCGTGTCCGCCGCTGCGGACTCCTCGATCGCGGCGAAGACCGACGCCTTCAGGTCCGGGCGTTCCGGCACGCTCTCCTGGACGAACCCGGCGTCCGCAACCGCATCACCGATCGACGGGGCCATGGTGATCGAACCGCGGTCGTCCGTCGGCAGACCGAGCTCGACCCAGGCCGCGACGGCGTTGTCCAGAACCTGTTGCAGGGTTTCCTCGGCGTTCGGCATCGGGTCCGACACCGCCACATCGACCCCGCAGAGGACCATCCGGCTGGCCCAGGCCGCACCGATGACCCCACAGCCGACAACCG
>JBCCGJ010000161.1:0-12662 GCA_039029335.1 Actinomycetota bacterium
CGCTTACCGTCGGGGACACCACCCTGGAGAACGTGGCCTGGACGTACCGTGAGCCGAAGGACGCCGCCGCCGAGATTCGGGACCACGTGGCGTTCTATCCGCAGGTGTCGGTCCAGGGTTGACCGTCCCGCCGGAGGGAGTCGATCCTCCGGATCGGACCCCGGTCAGTCGGTAAGCACGGCGTCCAGCCGTTCGAGGGTCTGAGCCATGTTCTTTTCGTGGCGGGCCGGATACCCGACCCACTCGTAGACCGGCGGGAACCGGGCGACACCCCAGTTGAACGACTCCGTCACCCGGGTGCTGGTGGCGCTCAGCGGCTCCAGCTCGTAGCGCCAGACGTGGTGACCGATATGTCGCCAGGCGATGACTCGATCCTCCTCGAACTCGACGACCTCGCTGGTCATGCGATACGGCACGCCGAGCTTCATGCTCATGCCGAAGCGGTCGCCGAGGGCCAGCCGCTCCGGATTCTTCGGATCACCGGCAACGACCGTGTCCGAGCCGTCGAAGAGATGGTGCTTCCCCGGGTCGGCCAACAGCTCGAAGATCTCCGCTGCCGAGGCATCGATGTCCCGGGTGGCGGAAACGATGCGTTCGCTCATGATGTCCTCTCAGGGGTTGTGGCCGGTCAGGCCGGTCGATCCAGAATGGCCCGGAGCGCCGCTTCCAGCGTCTCATGGGTGAACTGATACGTCGATGCCCTGATGACCTCCGGCAGTACCCGCATGCTGTCGAACAGAAGCGCGTCGGCCCGATCCCCGCCGAGGAGCAGCTTCGGCCCGAACGCCGGAACCGGCAGGAGCGACGGGCGACCCAGAACGGACGCCAGGGTTTTGGTGAAGTCCTCGTTTGTCACCGGGTTCGGTGCCGTCAGATTCACCGGGCCGGCGATCTCGTTCTCCAGGAGGTGCAGCATGATGCCGACCTGGTCGTGGATCGAGATCCAGGACATGTACTGGTCACCGGATCCGAATTTGCCGCCGACGCCCAGTTTGAAGAGGGGGAGCAGTTTCGGCAGCGCACCACCTTCGGTGCTCAGCACGATCCCCGTCCGGAGAAAGGCCGTCCGTATCCCGGCGTCGACCGCCGGTTGTGCCGCGGCCTCCCAGTCGACGGTCAATTGGGCCAGGAAGTCGTCGGCTGCCGGCGACGACTCGGTCAGCTCGGTGGCGCCCTGAGAGCCGTAGTGCCCGATGGCCGATCCGGACAGGAAGACGCTCGGCGGTGAGTCCGACGCCGCCATGGTCTCGGCGAGGAGTTTGGTGCCCATCACCCGGCTGTCGACCAGAAGCTTGCGGTAGCTCGGCGTCCATCGCTTGTCTCCGACGCCGGCCCCGCCCAGGTTGACCACCGCGTCGACGCCAGCCAGCGAAGCGGCGTCGAGGGAGCCGCCCGCCGGGTCCCATCGGATCTCGTCACTCCCGGCGGTCGGTTCCCGCCGAACCAGTCGGATGGGCCGATGGCCGGCCGCCGACAGCGCGGCCACAAAGGCCGTGCCGATCAGACCACTTGAACCGGAGATCGCTACGTCCATCGTGTCAGTCCTGCTTTCCGTTCTTCGTCGAGGTGCCGCCAAGCACAGTACCGCCAGAGGACCGGTCGACGCGTGGTCCGGCGACCGGCACGCCCGCGGCCGTTCGGGCCCTCCGCTCCGGGGCTGTCGGGTCGCAACCGCGGCGGGTCGGCCATGCCGGGCAGCGAGTATTCGCGCTTGCCTTCTTGGCGGGGCGATGCCGCTCCTCCGGTTACGCTCGATGTGTGAGCACGAGACTCCTGCTGATCCTTTCGCTGCTGTGCGGCATTGCCATTCTCGGTGCGTTCGCCCTCCAGGTGATCGTCTCCCGGTGATCGCGCTCGAAGCCGCACGACGGTCTGCGCACCCGTTTCGGCATCGATGTCGAAACCGATGATCATCTCGCCGCGACGGCGTGGCGGACATCACGTTGGGCCGGGGAAGCAGGGCGAGGATTCTGTTGTTTCATCGGTGATGACGCGAAAGCCCGGCTATAGGATCGGCTGTACCCCCATGGAGGATCCCAATGAGCAGTGAGCACTTTGATGTCATCGTGATCGGCGGAGGACCCGGAGGGTACGCAACCGCGCTGTACGGCGCGTCGGCCGGTCTGAACATCGCCCTGATCGAGAAGAGCAAGCTCGGGGGTACCTGCCTCAACGTGGGATGTATTCCGGCGAAGGAGCTGCTGGAGACGGCGGCGGTGTCGCGTACCGTCAGTCACGCGGCGGAGTTCGGTGTCAACGCCGAGTCCCACGGACTTGACTGGGAGCGGACGCTCACCAGGAAGCAGGGTATCGTCGACCAGCTGGTCGGTGGACTGACCGGGTTGCTCAAGGGCCGCAAGGTCACCGTGTACGACGGTGTCGGCACGCTCGGGGCGGACCATCGGACGGTCAGCATCAGCGGCGGCTCCTCCGGAGAGGTTGACATCGTCGGCGAACGCATCGTGTTGGCCGCCGGTTCGGTGCCTCGCTCGCTCGACGGGTTCCCCATCGACGATCGGCGTATCGTCACCTCGGACGAGTTGCTCTCGATTTCGGCGTTGCCGGCGTCCGCCGTGGTCATCGGCGGCGGCGCGATCGGTTGTGAGTTCGCCTCGATGATGAGCGACCTCGGCACCGACGTGACCATTCTGGAGTACGCACCGAAGATCCTCCCCGGCTGTGACGCCGACGTCACCAAAGTGGTCGAGCGGTCGTTCGCCAAGCGGGGCATCCAGATCAAGACCGGTGTTGCGGTCCACTCTCAGGTCACCAACGACGACGGTGTCACGGTCACCTACGGGGACGGTGAGACCGTCACCGCCGAAACGGTGGTCATGTCGGTCGGGCGGCGTCCGGCATCGGAAACCCTCGGCCTGGAACAGACGGGGGTCACCGTCGACGACCGGGGGTTCATCCAGGTCGACGAGTTCTGCCGCACGTCGGTCCCCGGTGTGTGGGCGGTCGGTGACGTGGTCGACACCGCCCAGCTGGCGCACGTCGGTTTCGCCGAGGGCATCGTGGTCATCACCGACATCCTGGGCGAGGACGCGATGCCGGTTGACTACAGCAAGGTGCCGTGGTGCATCTACTGCTACCCGGAGGTGGCCTTCGCCGGCCACTCCGAGGAGTCGGCGAAGGAAGCCGGCTTCGACGTTGTCGTCTCCAAGCACCGATTCACCGGGAACGGGCGGGCCATGATCGTCGGCGAGACGCAGGGCATGGTGAAGATCATCGCCGAGAAGCTGCCGGACGGCACCGGCGGGCGGATCCTCGGCGTGCACATGGTCGGGCCGTGGGTCACCGAGCAGTTGGGCCAGGGATATCTGGCCGTCAACTGGGAGGCTACGGTTGCCGAGGTGTCCCAGTTCATCCAACCCCACCCGACGATGAGTGAATTGTTCGGAGAGAGCGTCCTTGCCCTGACCGGCCGCTCCCTCCACGGATAGGTCCGCGGCGCGCGGAAGAGCGTTTTGTTATCACCAGGAATTGAGGAGTAGTGGCCGAAATCGAGATGCCCCAGCTGGGCGAGACCGTCACCGAGGGGACCATCACCCGATGGTTCAAGAACGTCGGTGACACCGTGGCCCAGGACGAGGTCCTGTTCGAGGTGTCCACCGACAAGGTCGACACCGAGGTGCCGTCTCCTGCCGGTGGAACGCTGACCGAGATCCGGGTGCCGGAGGGTGACACCGTTGAGGTTGGCACCATCCTCGCCGTGGTCGGTGATGGCGATGCCGCACCCGCCGCCGCTGCGCCGGCTGCTGCCGCCGCCGCTCCCGCCGCCGAGGCCGAGCCCGTTCCCGCCGCCCCGGCGCCGCCTCCCGCCCCGGCCGCCGCTCCTGCTCCGGAACCGGCGCCCGCTTCGGAACCTGCACCGGCTCCCGCACCCGCGCCGGAACCACAGCCCGTTGCGGCCGCCCCCCAGCCGGAGCCCGCCGCGGCCGCGTCAAACAACTCCACCGACGGCAAGATCCTGTCACCCGTCGTCCGGCGGCTGATCGCCGAATACGGCATCGATGCCAACCAGGTGGTCGGTACCGGCCTTGGCGGCCGGATCAGCCGGGATGACGTCCAGCGCTACATCGAGGCGAACCAGCTGTCCTCGCTCGATCCGGACAGCGGCGACCCCCAGGCTCCGCCGGCTGCGGCCCCGGCGCCTCCTCCGGCTCCGGCGGCGCCCGTCGCCCCGGTCGCCACTTCGGTCACCCCCGTACCGGCAACCCAGCCCGGCGTTCGCGACGCGGTCGTCCCGCTGTCGAACATCAGGCTGCGCACCGGCGAGCACATGGTGATGTCCAAGAGCGTTGCGCCGCACACCCTGACCGCCATCGAGGTTGACTACGAGGCCGTCGAGAAGGTCCGCAAGGCCCACGGCGGGGACTTCAAGGCGCAGGAGGGGTTCAGCCTCACCTACCTCCCGTTCATCTCCCGAGCCACGATCGACGCCCTGCGGGAGTACCCGCACCTCAACGCGTCCGTCGGCGACCGGGAGCTGATCGTCCACAACTACGTCAACCTCGGCATTGCGGTTGACCTCGACTTCCAGGGACTGCTGGCCCCGGTCGTGCGGGATGCCGACGGCAAGCGGATGCGATCGATCGCCCGTGACATCGTTGACGTCGCCCGGCGGGCCCGGTCGAAGCAACTCTCCCCGGACGAGCTTTCGGGCGGCACCTTCACGCTGACGAATGCGGGCGGGTACGGCACGATGATGCAGTTCCCGATCATCAACCAGCCCCAGGTGGCCATCCTTTCAACCGATGCGGTCAAACGGAAGCCGGTCGTCGTTGAGGATGACTTCGGTAACGAGTCCATCGCCATCCACTCGGTCGGTGTTCTTGCACTGGCCTGGGATCACCGGGCCATCGACGGGGCCTACGCGGCGGCGTTCCTGGCCAGGATCAAGGAGATCATCGAAACCCGGGACTGGGAGTCGGAGCTTACCTGAGCGACTTCGTCCGGTCCGGCTGGCCACGGGGGTGGTACCCGGTGGCAAAATGAACGTCAGGCAATCCAACAGGATGTTCCCATGACAGTCCTCGAGCAACCGGTGGCGGAATCCCAACCGGAAATGCAGCAGCGGGTGTTGCGCGCCCGCTGGCTGGGGACCGCGTCCTACCGGGAGGTTTGGGATCTCCAGGAGCAGCTGTTCGCCGGCACCGCTGACCACCTTCTACTGGTCGAGCATCCGCCGGTCTACACGATCGGCCGCAGCGGTGATCCCACGCACCTGCTGGTGGATCCCGAGTCGGTCGGTGCGGAGTTCCACACCGTCAACCGGGGTGGGGACGTCACCTTCCACGGCCCGGGCCAGATCGTCGGGTATCCGATTCTGACTGTGCCCGGCAAGCGAGGCGGCGGTATGGCGGACACCGTGGCCTACGTCCACCGGATCGAACAGGCCATCATCGAGGTGCTCGGGCGACTTGGTCTGACCGCAGGACGGTCCGACGGCTACCCCGGCGTCTGGCTCGATCCCGATGGCGAACGGGCCCGCAAGATCGCGGCCATCGGGGTCCGGCTGTCCCGGGGCCGCTCGATGCACGGGTTCGCCCTCAACCTCGACGTTGACCAGACGTGGTTCGACAACATCGTCCCGTGCGGTATTGCCGACCGGGCCGTCACCTCGATCGCCGCCGAGGGGGTGCCGGCGGACCGTAAGACCGTCGTCGACCTGCTCGTCGCGGCGATGGCCGAGCACCTGGCCCCCGGCCTTGCTGTCGAGCGGAGCGATGTGGTGTTCCGCCACCGGACCACCGACCTGTCGCTGTTCTCCCAGGGTCACGGACCGGGCGAGGCAATCAAACCGAAGAGCGCGCAGACAGGCGCACCGACGGACGGGGGCGGGCCGTCGGCACCGGTCGCCGGTTCTGCTCCCGCAACCGAACCGGCCTCCACATCTGCACCGCCGTCTGCGTCTGCGCCGGGCTCCCCATCTGCGCCGCCGTCTGGGCCTGCGCCGGGCTCCCCATCTGCGCCGCCGTCTGGGCCTGCGCCGGGCTCCACGCCTGCACCGCCGTCTGCGTCTGCGCCGGGCTCCTCGCCTGCGCCGGGCTCCCCATCTGCGCCGCCGTCTGCGTCTGCGCCGGGCTCCCCATCTGCGCCGCCGTCTGGGCCTGCGCCGACAGCGGTGTTTCCACCGGCCCCGACCTCCCCGCCTACATCCACCGCCGCACCGGTAGCGGCCCCGTCCGTCCCGGAGGCGCGTGAGGGCGTCCCGGTCCGGCTGAAGGGTCGGCTCGACCAGGCCGGTGTCCAGGGCGGGCTGAGCATCGCAACCCGGAAGCCGTCATGGATGCGGGTCAACCTTCGTACCGACGAGAACTTTCGGGCGCTGAAGAAGACCGCTCGCTCCCTCGACCTGACGACCGTCTGCGAGGAGGCGGGCTGCCCGAACATCTTCGAGTGCTGGAACGAGGGCACCGCCACGTTCATGCTGCTCGGCGAGCGGTGCACCCGAGCCTGCGGCTTCTGCCTGATCGACACCAGAAAACCTGACGCCGTCGACTGGGACGAACCGGCCAGGATCGCCGAGGCGGTCGAGGAACTGGGCCTTCGGTTCGCCGTGCTGACGATGGTGGCCCGTGACGACCTGACCGACGGCGGTGCCGCACTGGTGGCGGCGACCGTCCGGGCCATCAAGGAACGGACGCCGGACGTCGGGGTCGAGGTCCTCATCTCCGATCTGCAGGGTTCCGCCGACGATCTGGAAACGGTCCTGGCGGCGAAGCCGGACATCATCAACCACAACATGGAGACGGTGGCAAGGCTGCAGCGGGCGGTCCGACCCTCCGCCGGTTACAGCAGAAGCCTGGCGCTGCTCGCCCGGTCCCGGTCCCGTGGTTTCACCACCAAGTCCGGCCTCATCGTCGGCATGGGGGAGACCTTCGACGAGGTCGTGGCCACGCTCGGTGACCTCGCGGCGATCGGCGTCGATGTGGTGACGATCGGTCAGTACCTCCGCCCGACCTCCCACCATCTGCCGATCCACCGGTGGTGGGAACCGGCGGAGTTCGAGGAGCTCACCCGCATCGGCCAGGAGGAACTGGGCATCGCCCACGTCTCGGCCAGCCCGCTGACCAGATCCTCACACCACGCAGGTACCATCGCCCGCTCCATCGGGGCGTAACCCGGAGCGTCCAGCCGGTCGTGGGCCGCGGGTAACCGGGAAGCGCTCAGCCGTCCGTGGGCCGCGGGTAACCGAGAGCTCTCAGCCGGTTTTTGTCGGGCTGGAGAGCCGCCCCGCCCGGCCGCCGACCAGCGTGAACCAGACCTGGGCGATGATCATCCACACCACGTGGGCCACCATCACCAGTGCCTGGCCCCGAAGAATCCAGCCGGTAGCCGCCAGCAGCATGCCGAACTGGTGACCCCAGAGGGCCAGCCGCTGCTGGCGGGCCACCACCCCGGCCAGGCGGGTGGCGATGGGGAGCGAAAGTCCGTACCCGAGGAGAAAGAACGCCGTCGATACCGGGTGCACGCTTCAGCATGCCACCGGCCGGACGATCTCCCGACGCCGATCCGGCAGTCCGCCGATCCCGGCCCGAATGAGCCGGGGACCGGTGGCCCACCTACATGGCACCCCGATCGACGGCACGATCGGACCGGGTCGGCGACCCGGTGCCTGACTGCGTCAGCCGCGGAGTTCGATGGTGATCGTGTTGCGGGAGGAGGCGAGGCGAGGCGACTCGCCGACCACACGCTCGGTCAGCTCTTCGACGACCAGGTCGAGCTGGGTCCTGATCTCGCTGTGGGCGATTTCGAACGCCGAGAGGAGCCGGTCGCTGTGGGTCCACGGCGGTCCGTCGAGCAAATTGAGCTCGGCCCGCCCGATCACTGCGTCCGCGTCGACGCCGAAACGGAGAAGTCGGGGAAGTGACCGGACCGCCGCCGATCGGCGGAGTCGTTGCTGCCACCACTGCCCGAGCAGGTGGATCTCCTGGGAGGGTTCGACACCCTCGGCCAGCATCGAGACCGCCCGGCCTGCAGCCTGGCGGGAAATCGCCCGACCTTCGGCGGTTTCGGCCCATCGGCCCAGCTCGCCCGCGGCCAGCGGTTCGAAGAACAGATCGATGGCGTCAGCGAGGAGCTCGCCCTCATCGGCGATGACGGTCATCGAGGCGTTCACCAGCTCGGCGGCCCGGGGGAGGGCGTCGCGCTGCCAGTACTCGGTGGGGTTCGGGATCGCACCGATGCGGGAAAGCCGCCGCATCTGCCGCTCGGCCGTCAGGAGCTCTCGTTTGTCGAGGTCATGCTCGGCGATCACCTGGCCGAGTCGGTCGCTCAGGTTGTCCCGAGAAGATCGAGCCTGACTCATGAGCCGGTTGAGGTAGAGGCCGAAGCCCTTCGGAAACGTGGTCGACGGGCCTGGCGGCCCACACGTTGGCTGTGTCGTCGCTAAATATTTCAATGTCCATATCCAATTGTCCCGGTCCGTCCATAGACCGCGGTGTTGTCACGATCTCCTTCGGTCGGTGGGTTCCGTCGTACAAGGGCCGTACGGTTCATATCCGTGAGAATCGTTGTGACCAGAGGCCCGGTCGCGGAGAGCGAACACCGTGTCCACGGCGTCATTGCGGACGTCAACGGCCCCCGTGCGGTCTGGGGCGACCGGACACGGGCGGTCATCCCCCGATCGGCCATCAAATTCATCCAGGCCGTGCCGCTGGTGCGGACCGGGGCCGCCAAGCGGTTCAACGTCACCGACATCGAGTTGGCCCTTGCCTGCTCAAGCCACAGCGGTGAGGCGGCTCACGTCGATGCGGTCCGGGCGTGGCTGGCGCGGATCGGCCTTGACGAGTCGGCCCTCGAATGTGGGCCGGACGACCCAATCGCCGGTCCCGGGGACCGGGTCGGTCTTTCGCCGGAGCCGATCTACAACTGCTGCTCCGGGAAACACACCGGCTTCCTGACGGTGGCCCGGCACCTGGGCATGGACCACCGTGGCTACATAGAGCCGGATCACCCGGTCCAGAAGCTGGTCACCGAGGCCATCGAGGACGTCACCGGCGTCGATCTGTCGAACCAGACGCCCGGTCGAGACGGCTGCGCCATTCCCACCTTCGCCATCCCGCTCATCGACCTGGCCACGGCAATGGCCCGACTGACCGGACCGGAGCGGCTTTCTCCCGAATTGCGGGCGTCGGGAACGGACGAGGCCGCGAGGCGGCTGATCGAGGCACCGAACGGGCGCCAGTTCTGGATCTCCGGCACCGGTCGGCACGAGGTGTTCCTCGGCGACGCCGTTGCCGAGCCGCTCATGGTGAAGGCCGGGGCCGAGGGAGTCTTTATGGCGGCGCTCCCCGAACGGGGCATCGGGTTAGCCTGCAAGGCCGAGGACGGTGGGCAGCGGGCCGCCCAGGCGGGCATCTCGGCCATGCTGGCCTGGGTCGGCGCCCTTGCCGAGGACAGGGTGGCCGCAGCGGTCCACAACAAGTCGGACGACCTTGTCGGTCACATCCTCGTTCCGGACTTCAACCCGGACTGGGAGCCGTCAGCAGGCACCACGTCGAACCCGGGGTGACGGAACCCCGCCCGGTCTCGCCGGGCGGCCCGGCGGCGCCACCGACACGGGTCGATGGGCCTCGATCGAGGCGGGTACCATCACGCTATGTTCGAGCAACGGTTGGACCGGGTCAGATCTGCGATGTCGGCAGGTGGCGTTGATGCGCTCATGATTTCCGTCGGGCCGGATCTGCCGTGGCTCATCGGATATGAGGCGATGCCCATGGAGCGGCTGACCATGCTGGTCGTTCGGGCGGACGGCCCGGCGACCCTGATCCTCCCGGAATTCGAGGTTCCCCGGGTCGTCCAGCGGCCGGAGGTCTTTACCACGGTCGGGTGGGGTGAGACCGAGGATCCGGTCGCCATCGCCGCCGACCTGGCCCGGGGAGCAACGCTGACCGCAATCGGGGACCACACGTGGAGTCGCTTTCTGATTGCGCTCCAGCGGGCCATGCCGGACACCACCTGGACCGACGGTGGATCGGTGACCGGACGGCTTCGGGCGTCGAAGGAACCCCACGAGGTCGAGCGGCTTCAGGCTGCGGCATCCGGCGTCGACCGCATCGCCACGGCCCTGCAGAGCGGTGAGATCCCGCTGATCGGGCGGACCGAAGCGGACGTCTCGGCCGAGCTTGGCCGGCGGATCCTGACCGAGGGACATGCGGTGGTCAACTTCGCCATCGTCGCCGCAGGGGCGAACGCAGCCAGTCCCCATCATCATGCGGGGGACCGGGTGATCCAGCCGAACGAGGTTGTCCTGTGCGACTTCGGCGGCACAACCGCTGAGCCGGACGGGCAGCCCGGGTATTGCTCGGACATCACCCGCTGTGTCTATACCGGTGAACCACCCGCCGAGTTCGCCGAAGCCTACGCCGCGCTCCAGGAGGCCCAGGCCATGGCGGTCGATGCCGCGGTGGTGGGAGCTCCGGCGGAGTCCGTCGACAAGGTGGCGCGCGACCGCCTGGCCGATGCTGACCTGGACCAGTGGTTCATTCACCGGCTGGGCCACGGGATCGGTGTCGAAGCCCACGAGGATCCCTACCTGGTGTCCGGCAACGACGAACCGCTTGTCGCCGGCAATGCGTTCTCGATCGAGCCGGGCTTCTACATCGCGGACCGGTGGGGTGCCCGCATCGAGGACATCGTCATCAGCACCGAAGACGGTCCGGTGGCGCTCAACCGGGTCAGTCACGACCTGGCGGTCGTCGAGGCGTGACACGATCCGCCGCCACCGGCCGGGCCGTCGCGACCATCGTCTGGCCGCCGGTCCCTTGATCGAACTAGACGGTGCGTCGGTCCTTCTTCAGTGGGCCACGGGTGGTTTGCTGTTCCTGTGGGTGACCACCAGGAGACGTCAGGTCGGCCTCGGTTACGGATGGCTGCTCCGGGCCACCTACGGCCTGATGGCTCTCGGTGCGCTGATCGTCGGCCTCCGGTTCAACCCGCTTCTGATCCGGGACCTCAGCGCCGGGCTTGTCGTTGTGGCCACCGGCGCCGCACTGGTCGTTTCGGTGGTTCGCAAGGACGCCGGTGTCACGAACCAGCGGGCACTTGCCGAAGCCAGGACCGCCCGCGTTGCGGCGATGACCGGTATCGATCGTGGCGAGAAGGAGAAGGCCGACGGCCCGGAGTTCGATCCCCGGCTCGATCTGATCGCCCCTGCGCTCGGGTTCGTCGGGGTGGTCGCCGCCGCGTTTGCTGCTGGTGGTCCGACCGCACTGGCGCTGGCCAGGATGCTGGTGGGCACGGTCTTCCTCGGGGCGGTCAGCGATGCGATGCTGCTCGGCCACTGGTATCTGGTGCAGCCCGGTCTCAGCCGGGAGCCGATCTCCGAATTGGTGCGGTGGACGGGTGTGAGCTGGGTACCGGAGGTTGTCCTCCTCCTGATCCCGACCGGCATGATCTCGGTCTGGACCGGGGCGATCGATGACGGCTGGAACGGGATGCTCGGCTGGTTCTGGGGGGCCTGCGCGGTTGCCACCATCGTCCTCGTCGGCGTGACCGTGGCCGCGCTCCGTGAGCGGCAGTACTCGGCGGTCATGGCCGCCACCGGGCTGCTGTATCTGGCGATTCTGACGGCGTTCGGGACCGATCTGGTCGCTCGAGCGTTGCTGGCCGGGGGCGCCTGAGGCGCTCGGCGACGTCGGCCGGTGGTTCGCCGCCGATCCGGGTTTACTGTGCGTCCGAGCGACCGTGCATTACCCTTCTACGAAACGGCACGGGCCAGCCCCGTTGTCCGTGGGTGCTTTACCGATTGTTCCGACCCGACTTCCCGACCCGACATTCTGGCGTGAACGTAGCGCTTGAACTTGACCTCGACCGACACGTACCGAAGGGAGAACCATGCCTCGAGCCATTTGGAGCGGTGCGATCAGCTTCGGCCTTGTTTCGGTGCCGGTGAAGCTCTTCAGCGCCGTGAGCAGAAAGACCGTGCGGTTCAATCAGATCGACTCGAAGACGAACAGTCGGGTCAAGCAGAAGCGCGTCAACACCGACGGTGACGAGGTGCCCTACGAACAGATCGTCAAGGGGTACGAGGTCACCAAGGATTCCTACGTCATCGTCACCGAGGATGAACTGGCGGCGCTTTCCCCGAAGGCGTCCCGCATGATCGACATCTCGGATTTCGTCAGCGAGGCGGACATCGATCCGGTTTTCTACGACTCCGCCTACTACCTGGTGCCGGACGAGCTCGCCCGTAAGTCCTATGCGCTGCTGGCGAAAGCGATGGAGGAGAGCGGGCGGGTCGCCATCGCCACGTTCATCATGCGGACCAAGCAGTACCTGGTCGCCATCCGGCCGAGCGACGGTCTGTTGATGATGTCGACGATGGTCTACGCCGACGAGTTGGTTGCCTCAGACGACGTGCCCGGCCTCGAGGAACTGACCGATATCGAGGTCACCGACGCCGAGATGGCCATGGCCGGCCAGCTCATCGACTCGCTCACCTCCGACTTCGAGCCGGAGCAGTACCGAGACACCTACCGGGATGAGGTCCTCGACCTCCTGGAGAGCAAAGCCTCCGGCGAGGTCAGATCCGTTGAGGCCCCGGCCGCCGCCGACGATGCGGCCGTCATCGACCTCCTCGCGGCGCTTGAGGCCAGCGTCACTGCGGCGAAGGAGGCCAGACAGGCCGACGAGGGCCCGGCACCAAAAGC
>JBCCGJ010000162.1:0-12629 GCA_039029335.1 Actinomycetota bacterium
CGCCCGAAACCCCATCGCCTTCCCCTCGACAACCTCGGGCTGGAGGACCAGTGCAACGAAGAACGACACGGCAAGGCCGACCTTCACCGCACCGTTGACCAGCCGCATCGCCGGTAACCGATCGGTGGCCAGCACGGCGGTCGGCTCGGTGGTGCTGGCCTGGGCGGTCGGCTCGGTGGTGCTCGGCTGCGTGGCATTTGACGCCGCCGTTTCGATGTCTGCTGGTTCCTTCACCGCTGCGGCCTCCGTCTCCTCGCCACCCCGATCATTCCACGGAAGCCGACCGGGGTCGGCCACCTGACTTGGCATCGAGGCTGGCGGGCGCTGGCGGGTGGATCGGCGGTGGCGATAGAGTCCGGCCATGATCGAAGGTGAATACGTACCGGGCAAGTGGGATTGGGTCTCCGACCAGATTGCGGCCTACGAGGCCTCGGGAGGTCAGGAGGCGGCAACACTGCGGGACACGGGCATTCCCATCATCCTGGTGACGATGCGGGGCCACAAGACCGGAAACGTCCGTAAGATCGCGCTGATGCGGGTGGAACACGAGGGACAGTACGCCCTCGTCGCCTCAAAAGGAGGGGCTCCGGCCCATCCTGGCTGGTACCACAACATCGTCGCCGACCCGACGGTGTGGGTGCAGGACGGCCCGGAGCCGTTCGAGACGACGGCCCGGCTGGTCAGCGGCGAGGAGCGGGCAGCGTGGTGGGACCGGTCGGTCGCCGTCTTCCCCAACTACGCCGAGTATCAGGAGAAGGCCCCCCACCGGGAAATCCCGGTCTTTGTGACCGACGCCGCCGGCTGAACGACCCGCGGCACACGCCCACGAGTCGAAACAACAACACGGAGCTGAAGCGGTCGCTAGGCTTCGGTCATGAAGACCCGACTGATCGCCCTGCTGTTCGCCTTTGCCCTGGTCACCGCGGCCTGCGGCTCCGACTCCGATACCACCGAGGCATCCTCGGACGGAGACGGCGCAGTTGCCGCCTGTGACCCCCTCCCACTGAAGTCCGACGGTGTGCTCACGGTGGCCACCGGCGAGCCGGTGTTCCCGCCGTGGATGGAGGATGACGACCCGTCGAACGAGCGGGGCTTCGAAAGTGCCCTGGTCTACGCCCTGGCCGACGAGCTCGGTGTTGCCGACGTGACCTGGGTCAGGACCGGCTTCGACGAGGCCATCACCGCCGGCGAGAAGGACTACGACTTCAACATCCAGCAGTACTCGATCACCGATCAGCGGGATGAGGTCGTCGACTTCTCGGACGGCTACTACCAGGTCGAGCAGGCCATCATCGGACCGGCCGGCTCCCCCGCCGCCTCAGCCGAGACGGTCGGCGAACTCCAGGATCTCCGCCTCGGTGCGGCGATCGGCACGACCAGCCTTGACTACCTAGAGGAAACCATCGAGCCCAGCAGCGACGCCGCGGTCTACGACGACAATGTTGCGGCAAAGGCCGCGTTCGACGCAGGCCAGATCGACGGGCTGGTCCTCGACCTGCCAACCGCCTACTACATCACCGCGGTGGAGATCCCCGACACCTCGATCATCGGGGTGCTCCCCCGGGAGGGCACTGCGGACGAGCTCGGCATGCTGTTCGAGGAGGGCAGTCCGCTTGTCCCCTGTGTGAACCATGCGCTGGCCTCGCTCCGTGACGCCGGGGTCATCGAGTCGCTCGAGGACGAGTGGCTGAACCAGGGTGGCTCCATCACCTCGCTCACCAACTGACGCCCGGTCGTTGGCCATCGACAGGCGAACCGCACTCCGGGGTTTCCGCGATTCCGAAGGGGCACGGGGGGCGGCGATCGCCACCCTGTCCACCGCGCTGTTCCTGATCGTCGCCTATCTGCTCATCTCCAACAGCCCGAACTGGCCGGCGGTCAGACGGCAGTTCTTCAGCAGGGAGGACATCGTGGCCGCCTGGCCGGCCGTGGTTGGCGGGTTCTGGATCAACGTGCAGCTGTTCCTGTGGTCGATGGCCACCATCCCGGTCGTTGCGCTGGTGATCGCGGTGATGCGGAGCCTTCGAGGTCCGGGCTTCTTTCCCCTTCGGGCCCTCGCCGTCATTTACACCGACCTGTTTCGGGGGATCCCGCTCATCCTCCTGATCCTGCTGCTTGGTTTCGGACTCCCGGCGCTGGACATCCCCGGCCTCCCCCGGTCGGCGACGTTCTGGGGGCTGACCGCGCTGACCCTCTCCTATTCGGCCTACACCGCCGAGATCTATCGGTCGGGCATCGACGCCGTCCCGGAAAGCCAGCGGGCTTCGGCCAGAGCGCTCGGGCTGACCCAGACCCAGGCGCTGCGCTACGCCATCCTGCCCCAGGCCATCCGCAACGTCGTGCCCGCCCTCATGAACACGGTGGTCAGCCTGCAGAAGGACGTGGCCCTGCTGTCCATCCTCGGCATTCGGGAGGCGGTGCGGGAGGCCGAGATCTACACAAGCCGAAGCTTCAACTACTCGTCCTACATCGTGGCCACCGGTCTGTTCCTTGCGGTCAGTGTGCCACTGACCCGGCTGGTGGACTGGTACACCGCCCGGGACCGCTCGCTCCGCTCGCAGGCCCTCACATGAGCGGGCCGGACGGGGCGACACCCAAGCTCGCACTCCATGAGGTCAGCAAGGCCTTCGGCACGAAACAGGTCCTGGATCGGTTGACCCTCTCGGTGGATGAGCACGAAGTGGTCTGCCTCATCGGCCCGAGTGGCTGCGGCAAGTCCACCATCCTTCGCTGCATCGACCTGCTGGACACGATCGATCACGGCTCCATCGACCTGGACGGCACCCAGATCGCCGCTGCCGGAACACCGACCGGCGGGCTGAGCCAGAACGAGGTCCGCCGACGGATCGGCATCGTCTTCCAGTCGTTTAATCTGTTCCCCCACATGAACGTGTTGGACAACGTGACGCTTGGCCCACGACGGGCCCACGGGGTCGACCGGGGCGAGGCCGAGGACCGAGCGGCGGAGCTGCTGGCCCGGTTCGGGTTGGCCGACAAGATCCGGGAGTTCCCGAACCGGTTGAGCGGCGGGCAGAACCAGCGCGCGGCGATTGTCCGGGCGTTGATGGTCCAGCCGGAGGTGCTGCTGTTGGACGAGGTGACTTCGGCACTTGACCCGGAGCTGGTCGGCGAAGTGCTCGGCGTCATCCGGGAGCTCAGGGACCAGGGCCTGACCATGATCCTGGCCACCCACGAGATGGGCTTCGCCCGGGACGTGGCCAACAAGGTTGCGTTCCTCAACGAGGGACGGGTGCTGGAGTCCGGCCCACCCGCCGAGCTGTTCGGAGATCCCCAACAGGAGCGGACGAAGCAGTTCCTCCGCCGGGTCAGCGAGGCCGGTCGGCTCTAGACGCAAACACCCGCCGGCGGCTGCGAACACCGGGCCACGCCCACCGGATCGCCGGGCCGGCCGGGCTCTCTAGACCGCCGGCTGCTGCTGGGTGGCGCAGTGGATGCCTCCCCCACCGGCCGACACGGGGTCGGTGTCGATGGCGATCACCTCCCGATCCGGGTACAGCTCACCGAGTTGCTCCCGAGCCAGGTCGTCGGCCGTTCCGTCGCCGAACTCGGACATGATCACCGCACCATTGCAGACGTAGAAGTTGACGTAGCTTGCCAGGAACTCGGGGTTTCCCGGTTGCCTGGTCGTTGCGGGCTGCTGCAGGGTAACAAGCTCGTACGGCTCGCCATCCAACGTCTGCAGATCGGCGAGTTCGCCGGCGGTCGCCTGTGCCAGGTCGTACCAGGTCTCCCCCGGCTCGGTGTAGGACGTGAACTCATGGATGATGGTCGACGGGTCGGCGAACCGGGCCAGGGTGTCGATGTGGCCGTCGGTGATGTCGGCGCCGGCCACACCGTCCACCCAGAGCAGGCGGTCCGCCCCGAGGCCCTGGACCAGCGCGTCGGCGATCTCGTCCTCGCTCCACGCCGGGTTTCGGTTGCGGTTGACCCAACTGCTCCTGGCAGCCAGAAGTGTGCCGGCGCCGTCGGTTTCCAGCCCGCCTCCCTCGCCGACAACGCCGGTATCGAAGAGGTCGACGCCGGCCACATCGGCAACCGTGGCGGCGAGCGTGGTATCGCCATCGTGGACCTGCTTCCCACCCCAGCCGTTGAACCGGACCCGGGCCGCCGCAAGGTCGCCATCGGCCGAGACCAGAAAGAGCGGCAGCGTGTCCCGGGCCCACAGATCGTCGACGGAGCCGTCGAGGAGCTCGATGTCCGACCCGACAAGATCGGCCGCCCGTGACCGGTCCGATGGCCGGACCAGCATCCGCACCGGTTCGAAATCGGCAACCGTCAGGCCGATGGCTGCGATCGTCGCCTGCACGTCGTCCAAGGTTCCACCCCAGACGTCCCGCCGACCGGGGAAACACATCCAGGTCGCCTCGTGCCGATCCTCCTCGGCGGGCATCCGGAACCCGACGGGCGTAGGCGTTGCGATCCCGCCAACACCGGCGGGCTTGTCATCACCCGGCACACACCCGGTCAGGCCCATCAGGAACGGCCCGAGCACGCCGAGGCGGAGGATGTCTCGTCGCGGCAGGTCAACCATGGCAGTGGCTCGCAGATTGTGGCATCGGGCTCTCGAGGGTCGATTCGGCGGAGGACGCGCCCAACGGTAACCGGCAGGACTATCGGTAACGAACGTGCCGCAACCAGCAGCGGTTCCGTAGGCTTCCCACCATGCGCCTCATCGACCGAACGCTGCAGCTGACGGCCTCGCCGATCGCCGAAGCCCACGCCTGGCTGGCCCACCGGACCAGCGACCGTGAGCTGCTCGACCTGTCGCAGGCCGCACCCGGTTACCCCACGTCGCCAGAGATCGCCGCCAGGATCGCCGAGGTTGCAACCGAACCGGACGGTGGCCGCTATGCCCCTCCCCCTGGCATACCCGCGCTGAACCAGGCGTTCGCCGAGGAGATGACCCTGGACTACCGGGCCGGCATCGACCCGGATCAGATCCTGCCGACCGGGGGCTGCAATCAGGCGTTTTGCGTCACCACGTCCAGCATCGCCGCCCCGGGGGACGAGATCATCCTGCAGGTTCCGTACTACTTCAACCACGACATGTGGCTGCAACTGGACGGGGTCGTTCCCCGCTACCTGCCGGGTGACGACAACGGGGTTCCCGACCCGGCCACCGCCGAGGCGATGATCAGCGACCGAACCCGGGCCATTGTCCTTGTCACCCCCGGTAACCCCACCGGCGTCACGATCCCCCCGGAGACCCTGTCGGCGTTCTACGACCTCGCGGCGGCAAACGATCTTGCGCTGATCATCGACGAGACCTATCGCAACTTCCGCCTCACCAACGACCCACCTCACGAACTGTTCGAACGGCCGAACTGGGAGGACACGGTCATCAGCCTCCACAGCTTCTCCAAGGACCTGGCAATCCCCGGTTACCGGGTCGGTGCCATCGTCGCCGGCCGGGACGTGCTGTACGAAATCATGAAGATGGTTGACTGTGTGCAGATCAGCGCCCCCCGGATCGGCCAGGAGGCGGTGGTCGCCGGGCTGCGCCATTCCCGGGCCTGGCGGACCGAGCAGGTTGACCGGATCAACGGCGCCCTTCGCAGCTTCGAGGCGATGATGGCGACCGAACCCGGCGGCTTCCGGCTCAGGAGCGCCGGGGCGTTCTTCGGCTGGGTGCGGCACCCCTTTGTCGACCTCACGACGGACGAGGTCATCAAGCGGCTGGTGCTCGATCACGATGTCCTTGCCATCCCGGGCACCGCGTTCACCCCGACGGACGAACGCTGGGTCCGATTCAGCTACGCCAACCTGGAAGCAGATCAGTTCGACGAGCTGGCGTCACGGCTGAACGAAATGGGCGGCTGAACCGGAAATTCGTCGCCGGCCACCGGCGGGCCATGGGACCATGGGCGCATGGCCAGGAAACACACTCGACGAGCAACACCGGCGATGCGGGTGTCGTTTTTCAAGCTGGTCGAGAAGCGGGCCAGCTATTGGGAGGCGCAGTGCGGTCAATCGACCATCCCCGGCACCTCCATGGCGCTCGGCCGCGGCGACATGCCCCACGACCTGATCCAGTTTGTCGCCGAGGCGACCGCCGGTATGAGCGACGGATTCTGGGGATCAGTGGCGGACGGTGCAACCTTCAAGAGCATCGGCCGGAAACGGACACGGGCCGGGCAGGCGGTCATCGCAAAGAACCGCGACGGTCTCGCCCGCTCGGAAGGCCTGGCCGGTCGGTGTCATGCCGAGTGGCTGGCCGGCGTCGACTCCCCCACCAGTCGGGCCCTGACGATGGCCGACCAGGCGTGGCGGGCGTTGGGAGACGGCGACTCGTTCACCCTCAGCTGGCCGGACCTGCGGCTCAGCTGAGCCACCCCGGCGCGGCCGCCAGGCCGGGCCGATACGAGGTGCACCACAGGACGCCGACCGATGCCGTCGGCCGAACCCTACGGTCCGGCTGACGGCGGCCGTTCGTCGGACAGGAGATAGCGGGCGCCAGTCCCGAAGTCCGCTGCGGCGTCATCCGGGTTCCAGATGCCACACGTCTCCAGTGACAGGCAACCGCAGCCGATGCAGCTGTTGAGCTGATCCCGGAGCCTGGTCAGGACCTCGATCCGTTCATCGAGGCGGGGCGACCAGTCCCTGGCCAGACGGGCCCAGTCCGCCGCGGTCGGCGTCCGCCCGTTCGGCAGCGAGGCCAGGGCCTCCCCGATCTCCTCCAGGCTGAGGCCGACCCGCTGGGCGGTGAGGATGAAACTGACCCGTCGAAGCACGTCGTTGCGGTAGCGCCGATGACCTGCGGCGTTCCGTTCGCTGGTGATCAGACCACGGTCCTCATAGAACCGGAGGGCAGACGTGTTGCAACCGGTGCGGGCCGCCACCTCGCCGATGGTGAACAGCCTCGGCTCCGTTGGACTGCGTTGAGTCACCGGCCGGCCCCTAGCGGGGCAGGTCCCCCGGTTCGAAACCCAGCTCCGCGGCGAGGGGGTGCAGCCTGGCGTTCACCGGCGCACCGACACCGTCGAGGAGGCGGTTCATCATCTGGAACGTGGCACAGACCGAAACCGCCCGCTCGGCCACCGCCTCGCCTGCGGCGGCCACCAGTGCGGTGCGTTCTGCGGCAGGCTCCGCATCGGTCGTTGTGGTCAGGGCGTCGGCCAGATCCCGAAGTTCGGCCCCGTACGGGATATCGGGATCGGCGTTGCTGGAGACGGCGGTGACATCGATGTTCAGGCTCAGGGCGTCGCTGCTCGCACGGAGGAAGCTGGTGTGGGCGAGCAGTCAATAGAAGCACTCGTTGAGGTAGGAGGTCCTGGCCGCGATGTACTCGATCTGGGCTTTGGTCAGCTCGTCGGCGTACCCGCCGTTGCCGATCTCAGTCATATCGATGTACATCGGCTCGTGAATGGCCCGGAGGGCGTCACCTTCGGCCGGAAGGGCGTCAAGAGAGAACGGGGCCATGAGGGGACCGAGCGCCGGGACCCAACCGTCGGTCAGCTCGGCCTCTGGCGCCCGGTCGCCGGTCGGGGGGTTGTCGTCGGCGGCGATGGCCACCGGCAGCGCCCCGCCGATGCCCCGCATGTAGAAGTCCACGTTGGCCAGCCTGGCAACGACACCAACAACCTCAAGGTAGCGGAACCGGTCGAGCCCCCGGCTCTCGAATTCCTCGACGACCTCCCCGGTCAGGCCGCCGGCGTCGGCGGCGAGCCAGTGGGCGGCCTCCTGCAACGGATCATCGATCGGATGCGGACCGCCGGCCCACGCCGCCCTGGCGATTTCGATCACCGCCACCCGCTCCGCTGCGGTCAGGGACGGCCCGGCCGACGTGAGGTTCCGCCAGGCGTTTTGAATCGCCACCAACCGCGATGGGGATGGCTTGAGCTTGCTGTCCATCAACATATACTGCGAGCTTAGATCCACCGTCGGCTACATACAGAGGGCAGTGACAACGATGGCCAAAGTCACGATTTACCACAACCCGCATTGAGGCTCTTCGAAGAACGCCTTGGCGGTCGCCGAGGATCTGGGAGTTGACCACGACGTCGTGCTCTACATGAAGGAGCCGCCGGATCGGGCCGCGATGGAGAAGATCGTGGCGGGGCTGGAGGATCCGGTCGAGGATCTGGTCCGCAAGGACTCCCAATTCAAGAAGCTGGAACTCAACCCCGACGATTACGTCGGAAACCCGGACGCCGTCATCGACCTGCTGAGCGAGCGGAAGGCGCTCCTGCAGCGTCCAATCATCGTCAAGGGCCGCAAGGCCATCATCGGACGACCAAAGTCCCGAATTGCCGAATTCCTGAGCTGAGTGAGCGACTTCACCGAGACCCAAAGCAACTGGCTGTCGGCCGAGGATCTGGAGACGACCCGCGGCCGGCTCCCGATCGTCTACGTCAACGCCATCCCGGTCAGGACCGACGATCTCGGGACCGTGACCAGCGTTGGCCTGCTGCTGCGTATCGGTCCTGACGGTGCGGCCAATCGGGAGATCGTGGCCGGCCGGGTGCTGTACGGTGAACGAATACGGGACGCTCTCCTGCGTCATCTGGAGAAGGATCTGGGACCGCTGGCCTTGCCCCGGATACCGGCCTCCCCGCAGCCGTTCACCATCGT
This sequence comes from Actinomycetota bacterium, assembly GCA_039029335.1. Taxonomy (GTDB): domain Bacteria; phylum Actinomycetota; class Acidimicrobiia; order Acidimicrobiales; family SZUA-35; genus JAHELU01. The sequence goes on from JBCCGJ010000162.1 coordinate 8,593, forward strand.
GGAGTACTTCCCGAACCCGGACATCACCGGGTTTCACGACCCGCGCCAACATGCCGTCGGGCTGGCGTACGTTGTCCCCGTCGAGGGGGACTGTGAGCCGTCGCAGGATGCGCTTGACCTGGTCTGGCTCCGGCCCGAGGAAGTGGTCAGCCCCACCGTTGCCGCGGAGCTGTCCCCCGGGCATGAGAAGGTCGTTCGGCGGGCCCTGGCCCACGTCGGCTGCCTGCCCTAGTCGCCGTCACCGCCAAACGTCAGCGCGACTGCCATCGCAAACGCCGACGTAACCGGACCGCCCGGTTGACGGCCGCTGTAGCCGGTCGAAGCGGGCCGTTTCTGCCTGGCGACGGGCCCCTTAACGGCACCGGAACAGCGATCTGAAGCAGCTGTCATAGATCTTTCACGCAGTTCTTCGATCTGAGATAGGCATGGCGGCCCAATCTCACCTCAAGAATTTTGGGGGTCGGGCCGACACCCTTCTCCATGGACGAGGCCTCTGTCAACGCGGCCCACCTCTTCAGTCGGGCCGGTTTCGGCGGACTTCGGGAGGAGGTGGAGCTCTTTAAACACTGGCCCTGGGCCGATCTGGTCGAGCTTGTCCTCGACACCAGCCGTGCTCCGGCGCCACCGGCAACCCCGAACCTGTCGACCTCCCGCGGGTACTCCGAACGCTACGTGGACATTCAGAACTACTGGCTTGACCAGGCACGGCGACCGGTCGATCAGGCTCCGGTCGTCGAAAAGATGGTGCTCTTCTGGCACGGGCTGCTGTGCAGCTCGTTGGAGAAGATCCACAATCACCGTGTCCTGTTCGACCAGAACCAGCTGTTCCGGACCTACGGCATGGGCGACTACCCGACGCTGCTGCGCCACGTCTCACTCGACGCGGCGATGATCATGTACCTGGACAACGACCGCAACGTCGCCGGGAAGGCCAACGAGAACTTCTCCCGGGAACTGATGGAACTGTTCATCACCGGCGTCGGCCACTACACCGAGGAGGACGTTCGGGAGTCCGCACGAGCGTGGACCGGCCACGGGGTTGATGACGACGACCGGTACCGTTTCGACCCCGGCGCTCACGACTGGGACAACAAGACCTTCATGGGCCGGACCGGCAACTGGGACGGTCCCGACATCCTCAACATCATCTTCCAGGAGCGGCGGGACGCCCACGCCCGGTTCCTGTGCCACCGGCTGTGGTCCTTCTTCGCCTACCCGGTGGCCAACACCGACCAGGTGGTCACCGACATCATGGGCACCTACCTGGTCTCGTTCAACGTCCGGGACACCCTTCGGGCCATCTTCCTCCACCCCCAGTTCCGCAGCGAGCAGGCGAAGACCGGCCTGGTCCGCAGCCCGATCGAGTACGTCGTCACGGTGATGCGTCACACCAGCATGACCTGTGCGGACGCCCATCCTGAGTGGTTCCTGCCCGGCATGGGCCAGCGGGCCTTCTTCCCGCCGAACGTCAGCGGCTGGCGGCAGAACGACTATTGGATCAGCGCGTCGGCGGACTGGGCCAGGATGCACATGGTCGGTGATCTCCGGTGGAAGGCGTCGAACCGGGACGACATCAAGGACGCCGACGACGTGATCGGCTGGAACCCGTTGACGTTCAAGTTCACCGCAGAGGAGTCGGTCGACAAGGCGCTGTGGAACTTCAAACTCCCGACGGTCAACACGGCGAGCAAACAGCAGCTTGTCGACTACGTCACGCAGGTCCGGACCACCGAACACCGGTGGATGGAACGACCCGGACTGTTCTTCCTGATCCTCCTACTCCCGGAGCTGCAGCTGGCATGAGCGACCATCGGAAACCCCTGTCTGCGGACCCGTCGACCGCTGAGATGGTCGCCGCTCTGTCAACACCCGTCGAGCCGGAACTGCTGCGCGGCCCGGACGTCTCCCGTCGCCGGTTCCTCCAGCGAGCCGGCGCTGCGGCGACCGTTTCGCTACTGCCGGGCTGGTTGGCGGAACACGCCGCGGCGGCCACCCCGCTCGGACCGAACGACGGGGTGGTTGTGCTGCTCACGATGGGCGGCGGGAACGACGGACTGAACACGTTCGTGCCGATCAACGACGGTGCCTACTACGACGCCCGTGGTGGCCTGGCCATCGGGGCCGGGGACGCCCTGCCGCTCACCGCCGACCGGGGGCTTCACCCGAATCTGCCGTTCGTGAAGTCGCTTTGGGACCAGGGGCAGGTCGCGGTCATCGAAGGCGTCGGCCACAGCGGCCACTCCCTCAGCCACTTTGTCACCATGGCCCAGGTCATGGCGGCCAACCAGCAGGGACGACCGGGTAGTTCCGGGTGGCTCGGCCGGGTCATCGACGGGTTGCCGAAGGAACCGTTGGCCGGGCTGAGCCTCGGCACGTCGGTCCCCCTCGTCGCCCAGGGTCTCCAGCATCGGGCGACCGCGGTGCCGATGCGGGCGACGTCGCTCTCCCGGGTCGACCGATCAAACCCGATCTACGGCGAGCAGTACCGCGCGGTTGCCGGCTTCGCAAACGGATCGACGGGGCTCGGCCCCTATGCCGACAAGATCATGGGCGGCCTGGCGGACACCCTGAACCTGTCGGACCAGCTCCGGCCACTGCTGGAGGACGATCGGGACGAGGCGGCGGTGATCTCGAAACTGCGGTTCGCCGCCCGGCTGATCAACGCCAACCTGGGGATCCGATTCCTGTCGATCATCTTCGGTGACTTCGACAGCCACGCCAACCAGGCAACGATGCACAACACCCGTATGGAGGAGATCAACACCGGGCTGCAGGACTTCTTCAGCATCCTCCACGGGGACTTCGCGGACCGGACGCTGGTGGTCGGCACGTCGGAGTTCGGCCGCCGGGTCAACTCCAACGGCAGCGGAACGGACCACGGCACGTCGAACTCCTGGTTCGCCATCGGACCCGGCGTCAACGGCGGTTTTCACGGGCAGGCGCCGTCGCTGACCTCCCTGGATCGACACCGGAACCAGATTCCCACGGTCGACTACCGGAACGTGTACAGCAACATCGTCACCAAGTGGCTCGGCGCCGACTCGGCCGAGGTGATGGGCCAGGATTGGGGCGACCTCGGGTTCCTGACCAACCCGGGAAGCGGCGCAGCCGCGCCGCGTACGACGCCCATCAATGTGGCAACCCGCCGGTACCGGCGGGCCGAGGTTGCCCGTTTGTACCTGGCCTACTTCCTCCGTCACCCGGAGGAGGGCGGTCACGAGTACTGGTCGGCCGCAAGGGACAACGGGTTGACCCTCAAGCAGATCTCGGCCGAGTTTGTGGCCTCCGGGGAGTTCCGGGACCGCTACGGGGCGCTCTCGAACCAGCAGTTCGTCGAGCTGATCTACCAGAACGTCCTTGGCCGAGCGCCCGATGCCGGCGGGCTGGCCCACTGGACAAGCGTCCTCGACGGCGGGGTCTCCCGCGGCGAAGTGATGATCGGCTTCTCCGAATCCTCGGAGTTCAAGGACCGAACGAAGGGTGACCTGACCAGCATCGAACAGAACGGGCCGGTCGGTCGGCTGTATATGGCGTACTTTGGCAGGCGGCCCGATGACGGCGGCCTGGACTACTGGATCAACACCGGTCTGCCGACGGGCTCGATCAGTGACCAGTTCGCCGCCTCGGCGGAGTTCCGTGATCGCTACGGGGCGCTGAGCGACCGCGACTTCGTGTACCTGGTGTACCAAAATGTCCTCGGTCGTGATCCCGACCCCGGCGGCCTGTCCCACTGGACCACCGTCCTCCGGACCGGCACGAAGCGGGGATCGGTCATGCAACAGTTCAGCGACTCGCCGGAGTTCGTCGCCCGGGTCAAGACGCTGTAGCGCCAGGCTTCGATTCCCAGCTCGCCCTCGGCCGAGGTCCGGTCGCCGGTGGCCTGTCGCATGCCGTCCTAGGCCGGGGTTGCGGCGGCCCGGCTCAGTCCGGCCAGGACCCGGCCGGGGGTCAAAGGGAATTGGTCGAACCAGACGCCGGTGGCGTCAAAGAGCGCCGCGGTCACCGCCGGGGCGTACGGGATGAGCGGCATCTCCGCC
>JBCCGJ010000163.1:0-12587 GCA_039029335.1 Actinomycetota bacterium
ACCTCGTCAACGGCCAGCACCCCCTCGTGCAACGCCCGCAACATGCCGTCTCGGTGCTCATAGAGCGCAGCGATCTCCGGCGGCTCCAGCCCGAGCGTCTGGCGGCGGATCACCCGGGCTGCCATGTAGGCCGCGATCGCGCCGAACAGGAACACCCCGCCGGTCACCAGGAGGACACCGCCCATCCGGCTCTGCACCGCGTCGGAGACCTCGCCGGTCAGCACCCCGACCGACACGATGCCGATGACGTCCTCGCCGGTGCTGTCCCAGATGGGCACCTTGCCCCGCACCGACCGTCCGAGCGTGCCCGTCTCGACGTACCAATCGGATATACCGGCAAGCGCCCGTCTCGGACTGGTCGACACTTCACGTCCGATGCGTTCCGGATTCGGATGTGAATGGCGAATCCCCCGCACATCGGTGATCACCACGAACGACACACCGGTACGAAGACGCACGTCCTCGGCGATGTCCTGCATCTGGGGGGAGATCGACCCGGACTCCAGCAGCTCCTGGACCTCCGGGATCTCCGCAACGGACTCAGCCACCGCCTGGGCCCGGAGACCGTACTGCTCCTCGAGCGCATCGCCACTGCTCCGAGCAAAGGCGAACGAAACGACCACGAGCACCAGTCCGATGATCACCAGCTGCAGCGCCATCGCCCGAGTCACCAGCCGGCGGTGCCAGGGTGTCCGAACCATCGCGTCAGTCTTCCACGAACGACGGCGCCGAGAAACCGGATCCCCCGCCTTGTTGTTCACCCGTTCGGCAATCCACCGCTCCGGATGGAAGCCACCATCGCGGCGAGTCGGTCCTCGTCGTCTCCGCCCTTGACCGGGATGGAGAACTCGGTCGCCGCGGCCACCTCGCCGTAGCGGTCGACCAGACGGGACGTGATCTCGTCGTAGGTGCCGACCACCGCATAGGTGTGCAGCACGTCGTCCCCGATTCGGCCGGGCATCTCGTCCCACCGCTGGGCCTTGGACAGCTGAGCCAGCTCGTCCGCAAGGTCACCGTAGCCGTGGAGGTCGAACGCCGGCCGGTATGCGGGCGTTGATGCGTAGAACGAGACCCGGGCCCGGACCTCTTCGATGCGCCCTTCCAAACGCTCCTCATCCGGGGCGGTGGCCACCAGCGGGGCGACGGTGACCTCGATGTCGTCGACCGACCGACCGGCCAGGTCCGTTCCCTCGGTGACCGCCGGCACCATCACCTCGGCGATGTAGCGAGGCGTGCAGATCGGGTGGGGCCGAAGCCCGTCACCGACCTCACCGGCAACCCGACACAGATAGGGCTTGACCGCGGCGACGACCACCGGAATGTCCGGGTTGTCGAGGGGGCCGGGATCGAACAGCGGGACCATCAGGTTGATCGAGTAGTGCTCGCCCTCATGCGCCGGCTGCTCACCGGTCTGGTAGGAGCGCCAGACCTCCCGGACCGCCTGGATGTACTCCCGCAGCCACGGCCCGGCCGGCGACCAGGCCATGCCGAAGCGGCGTTGGATGTGACCCCGGACCTGGGTGCCAAGGCCGAGGGAGATCCGACCGTGCGACAGTTTCTGCAGGGTCCACGCCGCCTGGGCGGTGACCGTCGGGCTGCGGGGAAAGGCGATGGCGACCGCGCTGGCCAACTCGATCCGTTCGGTCGCCTGGGCCGCCAGCGCCAGCTGCACAAACGGGTCGAACCGGGTCTCGGTGACCGTCAGGCGGTCATACCCCAACCGCTCCACCTGCTGCGCGCCTTCGTAGAACCCGTCGAGGTCCAACGGTTCGACGGTCTCCCGGAGACCGGGGTCGAGCTTGCCGAGCGGGAGGACGGTTTCAACCTTCACGCTGCCAGAACGTAGTGACGCCTGCCCACGCTTCGCAAAAGGCTTATCGGCAGCACGCCTCGATCTTGCCCGACGGGCGATCACAACCCTACGTTGGCACGAACGACCACCAGCAAAATTTGGGCCAGCAACCCACAAATCATGCGGTCTGCCTGCCCAAATTTTGCAGAACAGGGAGCCCCCGAACGATGAGCTACTCCCAGATCCTCACGGAGCAGCATGGCAACGTCCTGCTGATCACCCTGAACCGGCCGGAAAAGCTGAACGCATGGACGCGGACCCTCAACCGAGAGCTCGAATCGGCAATCGGCGCCGCCAACGACGACCCGGAGATCGGCGCCATCGTGATCACCGGCGCCGGGCGGGGGTTCTGCGCCGGGGCCGACATCCAGGAGAGCTTCCACGACCCGATCCAGGCCGGCGAACGGGCGGCGCTCAACGGCGGGGCGGACCCCGGTGACTCAACCTGGGTGCAGCTGATCCGGGACTCGAAACCGATCATCGCCGCGATCAACGGTGTGGCGGTCGGCGTCGGGATCACCATGATGCTCCCCTGCGATGTGATCCTCGCCTCGGACCGGGCCCGCATCGGCCTCTTCTTTGTCCGCATGGGCCTGGTGCCCGAGCTGGCCAGCTCCCACTTCCTGGTCCAGCGGGTTGGTTTCGCATTGGCCAGCGAGATGTGTCTGACCGGCAAGCTGTACGACGCCGCCGAGTTCGACGGCACCGGCCTCGTCAACCGCGTCGTCCCCCATGATCAACTCCTCGATGAGGCGCTGGAACTGGCCGCAACGATCGCCGCCAACCCCGGGCCGTCGCTACGCATGATCAAGGACCTGTTGACCCGAAACGGCAGTTGCGATGACATCAACGAGGTCGGCCGACGGGAACATGAGGCGCTCGCCGAGGCCTACGGGACGCCGGAACACCACGAGGCGGTTGCCGCGTTCATGGAGAAACGTCAGCCGGACTTCCGGGCCGCCCGAGGGTGAGGTAGGCGAACCCGAGGACACCGCGCCGTTCGAGGTAGCCGGCCCGGTGTTCGTCGGCGGCACGCCGCGCCCGGTCTGCGTCTTCGCCGTTTGTCGCAGCCATGACGTGTTGCTCCCAGTCCCGGAGGTAACCGAACTCGAAGTGGTCCCAGTCCGTCGGAGCGGCGACGGTGAGCCCCAGCGGCCGCCAGCCGACGCCAACCGCAGCGTCGATCAATTCAGGCAGCGTCGGCACCTGACCGATGGCAGCCGCCACCTCCGGGGTCGGTGAACGTTCCCAGATCATCGTGCCGAGGAACAGACGACCGCCCGGTTCGACAAACGGCCAGAGCCGCTCGAGCGCCTGGTCGAGCGTGCCGAACACATGCTCGGCGCCGACGTTGACCACCAGGTCCGCGGGCGCCGAATCGTCAAGCCCGGTGCGGAACGCAACCCGATCGGCCAAGCCTCGAGCAGCGGCGTTGCGGCCTGCCCGGTCGATGAGGACGTCGTCGTTGTCGATACCATCACCCGATGCGTCCGGGTTGGCGGCGAGGACACGGAGCAGGAATTCGGCCCACCCGCAACCGATGTCCAGCACGCGCGACGGCGCCGGCGAGGACAGCTGGGTCACCAGCCGGTCTGCGGTCTCGGCGGTCATCGGACTGTTGAAGTCCAGCCACTGGTAGTAGCCGACGGGTGCGGGCTCGATCATGGCCCGGACCATAACCGAGCCCGGCCGAGCAGGTCAGGAGTTTCCGACGTCCACGGACCCGCGGCCTTCAGCCGGCGCGCCCGGTCTGCAGCGGCAACGCAGCCACCGCGGTGAGGAGCCCGGCGGCGATGGTGAACCACCACACCCGGTCGAACCCCGCCAGAGACTCCGTCAAACCGGTGCCGGTACCCAGCAGGGCGATCGTGGCCGCAACCCCGACCGAACCGCCGAGCTGGCGAATGGCCTGGGTGGTCCCGCCGCCAACACCGACCTGGTTCGGCGGGAGCGCCTGGGCCGCAGTGCTGGTGACCTGGGGGAAGACCAGTGGGATCGAGATCGCAACAATCGCCAGTGGAATGACAAAGTCGACCAGGTAGTCCACCTCCTCGGTCAGGAAGAACAACCGATAGGCCCCGCCAACGGCAAAGAGCAGCCCGCCGACGATCACCAGCGGCCGCTGACCGATCTGGCCACCCAGCTTCCCGAACCGCGACGCCAGCAACGCCGCAACGAGCGGGCCGGGAGCGATCGCAAACCCGGCGCGCAGGATCGACCACTCCCACACCTCGACCAGGAACAGGATCAGTCCGAAGAACATGGCCGAGAAGCCGGCCGAGTACGCCAGCATGCCGACGTTGCCCCACCGGAAGTTCCGAAGCAGGAACAGGTCGAGATCAAGGGTGGGCGCCGCGGTGGTTCGCTGGTGGACGACAAACAGGCCGAGCAGCACCAAACCGATAAGCATCACCGCCACCGTCCGGGCGCTGAGGATGCCGTAGGTGTCGGACTCCACGATGCCGTAGACCAGAGCACCAGCCGCCGAGGCCACCAGCAACACGCCCACCGGGGTTGGGAGACGGACAGAACGGTCGCTGCGCTCGCTGAGCAGACGAGCCCCGGCAACCAGGGTGACCAGGCCGATCGGCAGGTTGATGTAGAACGCCCAACGCCACCCGAGGCCGTCGATGATCAGCGACCCGACCGATGGCCCAAGCGCGGCGGAGAACGCACCGATCGCCCCCCAAATCGCAACCACCTGGGGCAGGCGGTCCCGGGCGAACGCAGCCATCACCAGGGCGAGGGAGGCCGGCACCAACAGCGCGGCACCGGCTCCCTGGACCACCCGGGCGGCGATCAACACATCCACCCGCGGGGCGAGTCCGCAGGCGAGGGATGCGACGGTGAACACCGCGGAGCCGCTCAGAAAGACCCGCCGATGGCCGAGGCGATCAGCCAGCTTGCCGGCGGGGACCAGCAGAGCGGCAAAGGTGATCGTGTAGCCGTTCAGCACCCAGGACAGCGTCGACGGGGGCGACTCACCGAAGCTCTCCCGTATGTCGGGGAATGCGACGAACAGGATCGTGGTGTCCAGGTAGGTGGCCAGCGCGGCCAGCCCCGCCACCAGGAGCGTGGCCCGGGCGCCGGCTTCGTCGTTGCGAACGGCACTCGCCGCCACGTTGTCCTGCTCCATGCCCTACCGACGGTCGCGCCGGTGATACGTCAACGCCAGGACGATGCACTGCCGCAGCTCGTCAACCGGCAGCTCCTGCTCGGCGCGGAACAGCAGACCTCGATTGCCGTCGTAGTCGAGGGTGTCGCCGAAGAGGTCGCGGACCCTCGGGATCACGTCGGTCTGGCAGTGGACGTACAGGCCGTAGTCATGGGGGTCCTCCGGCCGGGTCGGGGCGATCCGGATGGTCGTCCCGGATCCGGATTCCGACGTAAGGTAGCTGGGCTGTCCCCACTTGAGGGTCTCCTCGAGCGGTCCGACGCCCGCCGTCTCCTCGGCGACCTCCAGTATCAGGTCCCGCAGTCGAAGCAGGTCGGTTCTAACCGGATTCGGGATGGCAGCGAACGTGTCGGCAACCGGCTCGGCAGGACGTTGCAGCTCGTCTCGGGTGCGTTCCGACATCGCTCCGTCCTTTCCGTGCCGGCGGGTGGGTTCCCGCTCACCCTAGGGCACCAGCGGCACAAGACCCCAGCCGTCGAGCGGGCCGTCGGGAGAGGCCGCCGAGCACGCTCAGGTTCGGTCGGCGAAGGTGGGAGTCATGCGCCGCAACTGCGACATCTCGGCGACGTTCTTCATCAACTCGACGTTGACCCAGCCGACGATGAGGCCGAACGGTCGGCCATCGGTGTAGGGCCAGCGGCTTCTGGTGTTGGCCGCCAGATCGGCGGCGGTGAGCGTGTCGAGGTGGTCGAGCCAGACACGACGGAGACCGTCTATGGCGCCCATCGCCTCCCGGGCACCCGGCCAGGTGACGTCCTCCCGCTTGAGGTCCCCGTCACCGAAGCTGCGGTCGATGACCGTCGACCACCACCAGATCACATGCCACTGGATCCAGGCGATGCTGGTCGGCGGCGCAGGCCACGGCTCCGGCTCGGACCAGTCGGCGTGCCAACCGCCGTCGTCTCCGAGGTGGACCGTCCAGCTGTCCGGCGACGGGCACCAGAGCGCCTCCTCGTCGGTAAGCCCCTCCAACGCCGACTCGGCAAACGACCAGGTGGTCTGCAGTTGCTGACGAAGGATCGCTACCGGTCCGGCTTCCACACCGGCGACCCTAGTAAAGGTGTCCGTCGAACGTCGGCCAACGGGCCCGGTACGAGCCAACGGATTCCGCGCATCATTGCGCCGATGCCATACTGCTCCGTGGTGAAAGTTCGATTCCGACGTCTCGTCCCAGCGCTGGTTGTCCTTGGTCTTGTGGCTGCGGCCTGCACCGACGGCGGGGAGGCTGTTGCGGACGAATCCGCTGCGTCGTCAACCGGGTCGGCCACGGCCTCGGAATCCGCGGCGGAGGAGGGAGCCGCAGCGGAGGCGATCCCCCACCAGCAGCGGATCGAAGGGCTGCTGACGAACGCTCGGGCGGGCACCATCGGCCTGGTGGTTCGGAACGCGGAGGCGCTCCCGGTCGATCCGACGGCGACCGGCCCGGGGCTCCGGGGATTCCTTGAGCTGGTCGGGGCGCCGGCTTCGGAGGATGCCCCGAACGGAACCGCCAGCGCACTGCTGGTCACCCCGGCCGACCCGACCGCACCATCCGAGCTGTTGGCCGTCGACGCCGCAGGCGAACCGATCGGCGACGGATCGAACGGCAACGGGGCGGATGGCGACGGACCGGACAGCACCGGATCGGACGGCGAGGACGACGGGACGGACGGTCCGCTCGACCGGTTCCTCCCGGCCCTGGCCGTGGATGCCGACCTGAGCTTCCTTCACCTTCTGGAAACCGGCGGCAGCGGAACTGCAACCGCCACGACCACTCTGGCCGATGCGGCCGCCGTCAGTGGGGCCTTTGACGTCGTCGACGGACGCCTCGTCGGCTCGCTCGTCTTCCACACCCCGGATGCCGCCGACTTCGTCGACGCCTACAACCTGCTCAACCGGCCCGCCACGCAGGGCGACGACCCGCCCGAGCAGCCCGTCACCGTCTCCGAACCGATCGTGTCCGGCCTGGACCAGGTGATCGTTCCACTTCCGCCGTTCCCCGTCGACGGGTCGTTCGAGGACACGACACAGGTTCGCAACGTGATCAAGAAGCTGTCGGTCGGTATGGAGGCCCTGACCTACGCAAACGCCGTGGGTGCGCGAAGCGAGCCGGCCTGGCTGGACTTCGTGGTCAAGAGCCAGGCGTCGGACGAGCAACCAACCCCTGCGGGCTCGGTCTACATCCGCTGGGAGTTCCGGGACCAGGCCGCCATCGAGGAATTCGAGCGGAACGAGCTCCCGGCCGGCTTCCGGTTGGCCCCCACCCGATTCCTGGAGAGCGACGCCCCGGAGGGCGAGATCTTCTTTGCGCTCAACCTGTACGACGCCGCCGGAGGCAGCGTGGTTGGCGGCGCCAGGGCGGAATGGGATGTCTTTGTCCACGGACCGGACGGAGCGGATCCGAACGCCGGCGTCCGACCCCGATTCGCCGTCGTCGAAGCTCTGGCCGAACAGGTTTCGGCCGACGCCACCAACCTGTTGACAACCAGCCAACCGCTCTCGCACGGACTGAACAACGGCATGGTCGTCTCCTCCGTCGGGCGGTTCGACGGGAACGGCTCACCGATACCGGTCTTCGAATCGAGCTTCCCGGTACCCGTACCCGGCGAAGCGCCGGTGGCTCGGTTCACCCGGGAAATGGCCATCGGCAACGACTACATCTACTGGGGCCACGGAGTCTCGGATCGGGTGCTCTACAACGCAACCACGTTCAACCACGACGCCCACTTCGTCGACGTCTCGCAACTCACCTACACCGACCTGTCCCCCTGGGCCCGGTACCTCAAACCGGAGGTGAAGGACGCGGTCTACTACCAGAACACGTTGGAGTACGTGGTCACCCCGATGGCCAACCTGGTCACCTCGGAGCATCTGGACATCACGCCGGAGTGGCGGGAGGAACTGATCCGGTTCACCACCAACGGTCACCAGGACGGTCTGATGCAGGGCGCGGTCCAGGGTCTGTTCGCCGGCACCGCCGATCCGTTTGTCGGCCGGGAGATCGGCAACGGCGTCCCGGCCGGTCACTACCTCTTCGAGGTGACCGACCCGGCCGAACTGCAGGCCCAGCTCGACCTGGCACCGGGTCGCCGGCTTGCCCCGATCTCGCTGTTTGTCGACGACGACACCCGCCACTATCTCTCCGTGACGATCTACGAGTTCGACGACGGCCCCGAGGGGGTCCGGGCGGAGTTCGCGGTCTACACCACGGTCGACGAAGCGCCGGCCGATGACGACGGCGGTGCCGCCGACCCGACCAGACCGCCCGATCGTACGATCATCACCACGTTGACCGAACGGGCCACGATCGACCCGATCACCATCTACCGCAGGCCGGGGGCGATCACTCACACCCTGGACGGGGACACGCTGACAACCCGACTGGGTTCTCCCGACGTCCGATTCGCCGCCACGATCACCACCACGGACCCGACGGAACGGCCGCTGCACCTGGACTGGATCGAGGCCGGGGACGACACCTGCCACCGAAACGGTGTCTGCGACCGCTACTACTACGACGCCGAGGCCCTCGACGTGCCGGTCAAGGTTCCGGCGTCGTTCACCATCGATGAGCTGTCAACGCCGTGGGACCGGTTCCTCAGCAGCGAACCGGCGGCGGTCTTCTTCCGGGACAACTTCCAGCAGTACGCGATCAAACCCTGGTACAACCTGGACGTCGTGCTCCCCCCGCTGCCGTTCAGTGGCGTCGACGAGCCGACCCACGCCCTTGACGGCACCGGAACGCTGGTCGGCCGGACCAATGACATCGTCGATTCCGAGTACCGGTACTCCGGCGACGCCCGCCTTGAGGGCGACGTGCTGGTCTTCGCCCTTGACCAGCAGATCGACAACGCGCTCGGCACCGCCCACATCTACACCACCGGCAGGTTCGATCTGGAAACCGGTACCGGCACCCAGACCGTCATCAATTGTGATGGCGACCCGCTGCTGTGCTCGGACATCGACAGCGGGTCGACCAGCCTCTACGCCGTGCAGGACCTGGCCATCGGTGGCGGGGACGGCCCGAACGACATCTCGTGGCAGCTCAACGCCGCACTCGACCTCGGCGGCACGTTCGGGGTGGCCGACAGTACGTCAACCATCGTGGCCTCGGCGATCACCGCCGGCTGACCGGCTCACCCACCGGCCAGGGCGACGAAGTCGTTCCAACGGGCGTCGACGTCGTCGATGGTGCCGAGCGGCTCACCGTCACGAATCGCCCGCAGGTCCTCGACCATCCAGTACGTCGAGAACGGGTCGGAGCTTGTCCAGATCTCCCCCAGCCCGACCGCGGTACGGCCGTCCTGAACGGCGGGGATGGCCTGGAAGGTCGGCAGGGCTTCCAGGTCCGCAATCGAATAGAAGGACTCGTCGCCGCCGAGCTGGAGCACGAAGTCGCCGTCGTGGTCCCCCAGGTTCTCCGGCGAGAGTGAGAGCGACACGCCCAGGTCCGGCGGGGCGAGCTGGGCCTCCGGTCGGAGGTAACCCGCCTGCTCGAGCACCGATGACCCCACGCCGCCGACGCCGAGTGAGAAGGTCCCGAACTGGGGACCGGTGGCCAGGATGGAGAAGGTCTGGTCCGCCGACTCGGCCTGGAGCTCGGCGAGCCTGGCCGTCAGTTCGTCGGTGATGGTGGTGGCGACCTCCGGCGTACCGGCCGCGTCACCGACTGCGGCAACGATGTCCGCCCACGGGGCGACGAACGGCAGGACCACGGTGGGGGCGATGCCGCCCAGGTTCTCTATCAGGTTGGGGTCCCCGACGTCGGTCATCACGATCATGTCGGGGTCGACTGCGGCGATCTGCTCGATGTTCCACTCGCCGAAGACGATCTCGGTCACCTCGACACCCCGATCCTGGAGGACGGACAGGGGGATCCTGGCCCGGAACGGGGCGAACACCGCAACCGGCTCCAAACCGCTGTAAAGCATGGCGGCCCCGGCGTACTCGTCGAGGGCGAAGACCCGCTGCGGGTCGACGGGAACGTCGACCGGACCGTACGCCGACTGCACGGTACGGGTGGCCGCATCCCCAGTGTCTTCGGTGTCTTCAGTGTCTTCGGTGTCTTGGGTGTCTTCGGTGTCCTCGGTCTCCTCACCGGCACCGTCGGTATCGGCCGGTTCGCTGGCCGATGCGGAACCGGAACCCGACCCGGAGGCCGATCCGGAATCAGAGCCCGAGGCCGCGGTCTCGGTTGCCGATGCGCTGTCCGACGCCGTGTCGTCCGAGGTGTCATCGGAGCCGCAGGCGACCGTGAGGGTTGCTGCCAGGCCGATCGTCAGCCCAAGCCGGAGAAGCTTCTGTATAGTCATGGCACTGAGTGTAACAAAAGGGTTAAGCCATCCTTATCCGTCCAATCTAGGCCGGTTACCTACTGGGGGCGGGCGCGCTAGGATGGTCATTCAGAGTCCAAGAGAAGCTGAGGAGGCGAGGCATGAGCGAGACGGTCGAACCGACGTTGGACGAGACGACGGAGCCGGGCCTGTGGACGATCATCTCTCCGGTCAACCGGGAGATCTATACCGGCATGTTCATTTCGTTGCTGAGCCTGGTGGCGTGGCTCGGCTCGATCATGCTGTTCCTACCGATCGCCCGGGAGATCACCGCGGACGATACGGACTCCGGCCGGCTCTGGACGCTGCTTGGCATCAGCCTCGGCCTGGTGATCCTGGCATTCGTGTGCCGGGTTGCGTCGTTCCACATCTCCCACCTCGGAGCGTTTCGGCTTGAGCAGATACTGCGGACGGAGCTGACAACCCGCCTGGCCAAAGTCCCGCTCGGCTACGTGGTCAACGCGGGTTCGGGGGCGCTGAAGAAGGTCGTCCTCGACGACGTTCGGTCGCTGCACGTTTTTGTCGCCGACAGCACCCCGCTGTTCGCCAAGACGATCGCCGCTCCCATCCTGGGCGTCATCCTCATGTTCATCCTGGACTGGCGATTGGCCCTTATCTCACTGGCCCTCTTCCCGGTCGGGATGATCGGCATGTTCTTCGCCTTCCGGGACTACGAAGTCGCCAGGAAAAAGGTCGATGACGCAAACGAGCGGATCAACGGTGTCATCAACGAGTACGTCCAGGGCATGCACGTCGTCCGAACCTTTGACGACGGCACCGGATCGTTCGAGCGGTACCGGTCAGCGCTGAACGCCGCAACCGAAACCCTGCGGGAGTGGACCCAGAAGTCCCAAAACGGAGCGTTCATCGCCCGCACCCTGTTCGCCGCCCTCCCCACGGTCCTTGTGCTGCTGGCGGTTGGCATCCCGATGTACCGCAACGGATCCCTCGAGCTGCCCATTCTCATGATGTTCCTGCTGCTGGCTCCCACCGTCACGGAGTCGATCGTGCCCATCGTGTGGCTCCAGCAGCTGCTCACGAACGCCGCCGCCGCGGTAAAGCGGATCGGTGAACTGCGACGTGTCGACCTGCTGCCCGAGGTGAGCGAAGGCCGGGCGCCGGCCGATGCGTCGGTCGAGCTGCGGGGCGTCAGCTTCCGCTACGACGGTCGCACCGACAATGCGCTCACCAACGTGGACATCGCCATGCCGGCTGGCACGGTAACCGCCCTGGTCGGCCCGTCGGGGGCAGGCAAGAGCACGGTGGCCCAGCTCATTCCCCGATTCTGGGATGTGGCCGAAGGCCAGATCCTGGTCGGCGGCGTTGACATCCGGGAGATGACAACCGACGACCTGATGCGGTCGGTGGCGTTTGTCTTCCAGTCGCCGTTCCTGCTGAGCGACAGCATCCGGGCCAACATCCGCCTCGGTAAGCCGGACGCCACCGAGGAGGAGATCGTGGCCGCGGCGAAGGCGGCTCAGGCCCACGACTTCATAACCGACGAGCTACCCGACGGCTACGACACCGTGGTCAGCGAACGGGGCTCCAGCCTCTCCGGCGGACAGCGGCAGCGAATCACGATCGCCAGGGCCATCCTGCAGAACAGCCCGATCATCGTCCTTGACGAGGCGACCGCCTTCGCAGACCCGGACAACGAGGCCAAGATCCACAGAGCCCTCGCCGAACTGGCAAAGGGCAAGACACTGATCGTGGTGGCCCACCGGTTGTCAACCATCATCGACGCCCATCAGATCGTTGTCCTCGATAACGGCCGCGTTGCGGAGTCCGGCACCCACGAACAGCTCGTGGAGAACGGCGGCCGCTACGCCAAGCTGTGGGCCCACTTCAACGAGGCCCAGGACTGGGGTCTCCGGGTCAACCAGAGCGAAGGGGCGGTGCAGTCATGATCACCACATTCCGAAATCTGATCGAGGCCTGTGGTTCAAAGGCCCATCTGATGCGCATGGCGCTCATCTTCTCCCTCCTGTCCGCGGTGACCCAGGGGTTGGCCTACGCCCTCATCCTCCCGGCATTCACGTCCCTGGTCGACGATTCGGACGACGTCTGGTGGTACTTCGCCGGTATCGCCGGGCTCATCATCCTGGACGCCCTGTTCCGTCTCGGTGAGTCGAAGGCCAGTTGGCGGGTCTACATCGAGGTCTCGGACGAAACCCGCTCGAACCTGGGCGAGCAGCTGAAGCGCATGCCGCTGGAGCAACTGGCAAAACGGCAGACGGGTGATCTCAAC
>JBCCGJ010000164.1:0-12466 GCA_039029335.1 Actinomycetota bacterium
CGCGCGTGGGACCATGGGTGGTATGCCAGAACAGATCGTGCTTGTCCGTCACGGCCAGACCGAGTGGAGCCGCACCGGGCGTCACACCGGTCTCACCGACATTCCGCTGACCCCGCAGGGTGAAGACGAGGCACGGCTGGTGACCGGCACGCTCGCCGATTGGGAGTTCGAGGCGGCGTTTGCCAGCCCGCTTCTCCGGGCGCGATCGACGGCGAGCCTTGCGGGGTTCGACCCGGCGGTCGACGACGATCTCGTCGAGTGGGACTACGGCGAGGTTGAAGGGCGTACCAATGCGGAGATCCTCGTCGAACGACCGGGTTGGTCGAAGTGGATCGACGGCGTGCCCGGAGGCGAAACCGCTGACGCGGTGGGTAAACGGGCCGATCGGTTCTTCGAACGGATCCATGACCTCCCGGGAGAAGTGGTGGTGTTCGCCCACGGACACTTCCTGTCGATCGCCATCGCCCGGTGGCTCGGCCTGGCGGCCGGTGACGGTCGGCGGTTCCCGCTCCGCACGGCCACGGTGTCGGTCCTGGGCGCAAAACGTGATGACCGCGTGCTCCGGTTGCTCAACCATCTGTGCGGTCACGGCAACGTCGATCCGGTGATGCCTACAGAGTCGATGCGCTGATCCGAACAGCGACCGAACGGTCAGCGTCGACGTCCGCCTCACCACCTCGGTCCCGCCCTGTCAGGACCTGACCGCGGGTAGTGTCGGTGGCGCATGAGTCTTCGGGCCGCTACGGCCGTCTTCGCCGTCGGTTTTTTTGTCCACCACCTCGATCATGTCCGCCGCGGCTATGGCGTCGTCGACGACGGGGTCATCCTCGGGCGGACGATCGCGGCGATGCTGGTCGCCGGCCTGTTCACCCTGGTCCTGACGCGGCACGCAGCGGCCCCGTCGGCGGCCGTGGTTGTCGGGGTTGTGGTGCTGGTCGGCCTGGTGGTTGTCCGCCTCGTGCCTCCCTTCGGCCTGCCGAGCGACCATCTCGGTGCGGCCGGGACCGACGCGCTCACCTGGATTGTGGTGCTGTTCGAGCTTGCCGGTGCGGGCCTTGTTGTCGTCGCCGGGCTACGGGAGCCGCCCCGGCGGGCGGCCTGAACGGGTCGCCTCGTGGTGCGAGCCATCCCGAGTATCTTGGGTTGCATCCCGACGTCGGCAAAACCCGGTCGGTAACCCACCGGGCCCGCTACCCGACACAACCGCAGCCCACAATCGCCGGATGGAAGCCCCTCGTGCCGACCGCTCCCCAGCCTCGCCAGCCTGAACCGGCAGGAACAGTCGATCCGACGGTCAGGTCCGCTCCGGTTCCCCCTCCGCCGGCGTGGCCGTCCCACACGCCACCGCCGCCGGGGCCCGCCCAGCGGCTGGCTGCGTTGGCCGGGGCCATGGTCTACGAGGAAGGCACCAGCATCTTCACCGATCCGGTCCTGGTGTACCTGTCCCGGTCCTGGCGGGCCCCGACGGAGTTCCGGATTTTCGATCACGTTGACCGACCCCGCGGGCTCAGCAGGAAAGTCCGGCCGTGGGCCCTCCCGGCCACGTCGGTGGAGTTGTCCGATCCGTGGGGTGCGCCGCTCCTCAAGGTCACGCCGACCCGGGAGCTGTTCCGTTTCAACCACAGGGTCGAGGGTGTGGCGTCGGCCCGCTTCACGATGCCGACCATACGGTCGTCGGAACTGACGATCGTACAGAACCGGGAGCCGTTCGGATTTATCGTCGGCGCCGGCTTTCAGGGGGTGCGGGGCACTCGGCTCACGGTCCTTGATGACAGTCGCCGCGAGGTGGGGGAGATCCGGACCTTCCCGGGATCCGGGCCGTGGCGACAACGAACGGTCGGCCACGTCGTCAGCCTGGAACCGGGTCTCGGCGGTCCGCTCCGTCGGCTCCTGGTTGCCGCGCCGCCGATCATCGAGGCGATTCGGATGGCGACGCAGTGATCGCCGATCTCCGGCTCCCCCCGGTGACATCGACACCATCGACGGTCAGGGTCGGGTAGTGGCAGCTCGGAAACGATCCGGTGGTCGGACGCCGCTGACCAGGGAGCGGATCCTCCGCGCCGCCATCGAGTTCGCCGACGTCAACGGCATCCAGGCGTTGAGCATGCGGAAGTTGGCGGACCAGCTCGGCTTCGAGGTGATGTCGCTGTACAACCACGTGATCAACAAGGCCGACATCCTCAGCGGTGTGGTCGATCTGGTGATGGTTGATGTCCAGCCTCCCGGAGACATGCCGTGGCGGGCTGCGGTCCATGGGCTGATCGGGGAGGCCCACCGGGCGCTCGAGCAGCACCCGTGGTTGACCAGGCTGTGGTACACCACCGGCTCCGGGCCCGCTCGCCTCCGATACATGGAGACGCTGTTGGAGATTCTCCGGACCGGCGGTGGATTCTCGGCGGAGCTCACCAGCCACGGCTTCCGGGCCATCAACCGCCATCTGCTGGGGTTCGCGGCCGAGGAGCTGGAGGTCCAGGTCGATGACGACGACCTTGCGGTCGCCGGATTCCTCGAGCAGATCTCCGAGGGTAAGTACCCGCGGCTGGTCGAACAGGCGAACCATCGCATCGCCAACCTGGCGGACAACCGGGACTTCTTCATCGGGCTTGATCTGATCCTGGACGGGTTGGAGCAGGCCGGGGCCCGTGAGGCGACCCCGGGTCAGGACCGGGGGTAGGCGCCGATCCGCTGCCGGCCGGAGCGGGGCAACCAACCGGTCCGGACGGAGAGCCAAAACCCGGACCTATGCTTGCAGGCGCCGTGAAACGCCGCGCGGCCTCTCGGATCGGCGACGAACGCTCACCTGCGGCACCCCAGCGGCAACGGGTGGCAACAGGCAGTAGCAGGTATGGGCAACACGACAGGACGGGCTGAAATGCGACGAGACCTACTCCCACCGGTGGCCGACATTCGGTTCCTCGTACAGCGAGCGCTTGCTGAGGACCTGACCCCGTTCGGGGACCTCACCTCCTCACTGCTCGACCCGAACCTCCAGGCCACGGCGGAGTTCGGTGCCCGGTTCCCCGGTGTCCTGGCCGGCTGCCTGTGCGTCGAGGAGACGTTTGTTGCGGTGGATCCCGCCCTGACCGTCGAGTGGTCGAAGTCCGACGGTGATCGAGTGGAGGCCGGGGAGACGTTCGGCGTTGCCCGCGGGTCCTTCGCCACATTGCTGACCGCAGAGCGGACCGCACTCAACTTCCTGAGCCACCTGTCCGGCGTGGCCACAAACGCCGCCCGATGGGTTGACCTCGCCGCCGGCCGCGTCACAGTGTGGGACACCAGAAAGACCACGCCCGGCTACCGGTCGCTGCAGAAGGCGGCGGTCCGGGCCGGCGGGGCGTCGAACCATCGGGGCAACCTGTCCGATTGGCTGATGCTGAAGGACAACCACCTCATCGGGACCACCATCGCCGCGTCCGTCGCAACGGCCCGCGAGCGGTGGCCCGGCCGAACGGTGCATGTCGAGGCCGACAGCGAACCACTGATGTTCGAGGCGTTGGAGGCCGGGGCCGACATCATCCTCCTGGACAACTTCTCATCCGCCGAGCTGACCGCGCTGGTGCCCAAGGCCAAGGCGTGGGCCGAGGCCAACGACCGACCGTGCCCCCTGCTTGAGGCGTCCGGCGGTATTACGTTGGACACGCTCGACGCCTACGCCGACACTGGCGTTGACCTCGTGTCCTCCGGATCGATCACCAACTCCGCACCCGTGCTGGACATCGGCCTCGATGTCGTGCCGGACCAGAACTGAAACGAACATGTCTGACCCAACCCCGAGCTCCGAAGTCCCAGAAACCGAAACCCCGCCGGCGGCCGTTGCCGCAGCCGATGAGCAGACGACGAGCGAGGTGACCATTCCCTACCGGTTCGAGCCAACGACCAACTCGGCGGCCATCCGCGCCGAGTTCGACGGCATCGAGGACGGGTCCGAGACCGGCACGAGGGCCACCATCGCCGGTCGGCTGATGCTTCGCCGGGTCCAGGGCAAGCTGGCATTCGGCACCCTGCAGGACTCCGGCGGTCGGATTCAGCTGTTCGCCCCCGGCAAGGTGACGCCGGACTTCGCCCGGTTCTGCGAGCTGTCCCTCGGGGACTGGATCGGGGTGACCGGTGAGATCATGAAGACCCGCAAGGGTGAGCTGTCGGTCAAGGTTGAGGAGTGGACGGTCCTGGCCGAGGCCCGCAGACCGTTCCCAGACAAGTACCACGGCATCACCGACCAGGACCTTCGCTACCGGCAGCGGTACATGGACCTGTGGGTCACGCCGGAGAGCCGGGACGTGTTCATCATGCGGTCGAGGCTGGTCTCGTTGACCAGGCGGTGGCTCGAGGATCGGGGGTTCATGGAGGTGGAGACCCCGATGTTCCACCCGATCCCCGGCGGCGCGACCGCTCGACCGTTCACCACCCACCACAACGCCCTCGATCAGGAGTTCTTCCTCCGCATCGCCCCGGAGCTGTATCTGAAGCGATTGACCGCCGGCGGGTTTGAACGGGTCTTCGAGATCGGCCGGGTGTTCCGCAACGAGGGGATCAGCACCCGCCACAATCCCGAGTTCACGATGTTGGAGCTGTACCAGGCCTACGCCGACTACTCCGACATCATGACCCTGGTCGAGGAACTGGTCGCCTACCTGGCGGTCGAGCTGACCGGCTCGACCATGATCACCTACGGGGATCGGGAGATGGATCTGACCGCACCGTGGCGCCGGGCGTCCATGGTCGAGTTGATCGATGAGCAGATCGGCGCCGGGGTCGGGCTCACCATGGAACTGGACGAACTGCGGCGTATCTGCCGGGAGCACGGGGTTGAGGTCAAGGACGCCTACGGGCCGGGCAAGCTGATCCTCGAGCTGTACGAAAAGACGGTCGAACCGAACCTGTGGGACCCGGTGTTTGTCACCGACTATCCGAAAGAGGTGTCGCCGCTGTCCCGGGACCATCGCGAGCTCCCCGGTTTCACCGAACGGTTCGAGGCGGTGGTCGCCGGTCGGGAATTGTGCAATGCGTTCAGCGAGCTGGTCGACCCGGACGAACAGCGGGCCAGATTCGAGGACCAGGTCAAGCAGAAGGAAGCCGGGGACGACGAGGCCATGGTGGTTGACGAGGACTACCTGCGGGCGATGGAGTACGGGCTCCCGCCGACCGGCGGTCTCGGCATCGGGATCGATCGGTTGGTGATGCTCCTGGCCAATGTGCAGACGATCCGAGACGTTGTGCTGTTCCCCACCCTGCGGGCAAATCCGGACGACGTCTGAGCCACCGGGCATCAGGCCCGACCAACCCCGATCAGAACCGGTCAGCCCTGGCGTTCGGGGAGGATCTCCCGGTCCTCGTCCTCGAAACACACCACGATGTCCCCGCCGAGCAGATGAGCGTCGGTCAGTGCGTGTTCGGCGTGTCGCAACAGGTCCTCGGCCCCGTCTGAGGCGTGGCTGACGGCCACACCGATCGTGGAGTGGCAGACCCCTCGGGTCGGACCGCCGTTGACCGGCCCGCCGAGCGCGTTGAGCAACCGGAGGGCGAACCCCTCGGTCTCGGCCGGAGCCGAGAGGTTCCGTTTGATGATGAGCTGACGGTCCACGTTTGCGGTGAGCAACTCGTCCGAGTTGTCCAGACAGCGGGAGAGTCGGGTGGCCAGCTCTCGACGGGTCTCCGCGCCGGGGTCGATCGGCTCACCGTTCTCACCCTCGACCCACAACTCGACAAGGACAAGACCGACCGGACCGTTCGACAGGGCTGACGCCACCGCCTCCAGTACCTGATCCCGCTGTAGATCTCCGGTTTCGTCGGTTTCGGCCGTGCTGTTCACCCATTGGTCTTCGACACGCGATCGGGTGCACTGAACGCCCAAATTGTGCTTTCGATCGGAATCGAATCCGGCCGCCGGTCAACTGGGCCAGTAGTTCGATGCCGCCGTTGGGGCGGCCACGTACGGCGGTCTGGTCGGTGCCGTCGGCGGGGACGGCGCCGTGAGGAAAATCGCCGCCTCGGGGTCCTGTTCGATTTTGTCCCCGTACGCCGTCGCCCGCTCCTGGTAGGTGTCCATGCTCTGGCCGAAGACGGTCATCGCCTCGTCGTGGAGCCGGTCGTTTCTGGCGTTGGTGGCTCTGGCCCAGAAGCGGCTCCACGCGTCCGCCTCGGTCGCCAGCCGCAGCTTGGTGGTCCTGGCCGAGTCCAGTTCGTTCTCCATCAGCTGTTCGAACGTGTCCCGGTGGGGGCCGATCCATTCCCGGGTGGCGACCAGCCGGTCACCGGCCCGCCCGGTGCCCAAGCTCATGGCGTTGGCCTCACCGAAGCCGAGGGTGGAGACGTCCTCGGATGCGGCGAGCAGTACCCGGGCCAACTCGAGGGCCATGTTCAGGGTGCTGGGAGTGAGGTAGCTGTATGCGGGATACGACATGGTGCGGCCAGTCTCCCCGCCAATCGGACATCGGCCAATGGGGACCGGTCCCCGTATCCCGCCGCCCGGTCCCCGTTTACGCTCGCCGGAACGGCGGCAACAACGAGCGGAACGGACGGCCATGGAGATCTACCTTCGAGTCGAACAGGGCGACGGGGTCGGGGGGCGTTCGGCGCCGCCGCCTCCTCCGCCCGCACCTTCATCGTCATCTGCACCTGCATCGACACCTCCTCCACCACCGCCGGATTGGCCGCCGCGTCCTGCCAGGCCCCCACGGCGGGCCCGGCCTGGGCAGGCGGGCGGGCAACCGCAGCAGGGAACGCAGCAGCGGGGCGGGTCACCGCGGACATCGGGCCCCCTGGACGTTGCCGTCCGGGTTGAGCCGTCCCACACGATTCGGGACGTTGCGGACGCCGTCGCCGAACACTGCGCCCTCCAACACCCTGGCTTCCGGCTCCCGCCCGGCTTCGGGGTCTCCCGGGTTGATGTCGGCCTTGGGGAGTCCACCCCGCTGCACGATTCGCTCACCGTGTCCGAGGCGGGGCTGCTGTCCGGGCAGACCCTTGTGCTGGGGCGAGCCGCCCCGATGCGGGCCCCGGCCGGTGGCGGTCTGTTCCTTGCCATCGCCTCCGGCCCGGACACCGGGATGGAGGTGGACCTGACCCCGGGCTCCTTCCTGGTCGGCCGGGACACCACCAACGAGGTCATCCTCACCGACCCGCAGGTCTCCCGCCGCCACCTCGTCGTCACCGTGGCCCAGGACGACACCGTCACCATCGACGTCCTGGCCAAGGACCGGAACGAGGTCAGAACCGACGGTGAGCGGATCATCGGCTCAACGGTGATACGGCCGGATCAGGTTGTCCGGGTCGGGGCGTCGAGCCTGGTGATCAGGACCCGGCCGTCGCTGCGGACCCCACCGGTCGATGCGTTCGGTCAGGTGCCGTTCCACCGCACCCCGTACTTCCCCGCACCGGTCCAGGAGGTGACCGTCGACGCCGTCCGGGACATCCCGACCAGACCGGAGAAGTCCCGGTTCGCCTACCTCTCGGCGTTGCTGCCGCTCATCATGGGCGTCACCCTTGCGGTGCTGTTCAACCGACCGTACTACCTGTTGTTTGCGGTGTTCTCCCCGCTGATGGTCATCGGCAACTACTTCGAACAGCGCCGGCGTTCCGGCCGCAAGTTCGACCAGGCGGTGGAGCGATTCCAGGAGATGCTCGTCGAAAAAACCGGCGAGGTCCGCCGGTTGCTGGCCGCCGAACGGCTGCGCCGGGTGGTCGCAACGCCAGACATCGCCGGGCTGAAGGGCCGCGCGGTCAGCCGGGCGGTCGACCTGTGGGTCCGGGATCGCACCGCCCACGACTTCCTCCGGCTCCGGGTGGGCCTCGGTGACCTGCCGACGGCGCTTTCGATTGATCACAGCCCGTCCGGGGACGCCGAGTTCCGGGACCAGATCGTCGAGGCGTACGGCCAAACCGACGTCATGACCGATGTGCCGGTCACCCTGGACCTCGCCGAGCTGGGGGTGGTTGGTCTGGTTGGTCGCGCGGTCGAGACCTCATCGCTTTTGTCGTCGCTGGCCATCCAGGCGGCCTGCCTCCACAGCCCGGAGGATCTTGTGGTCCTCGCTGCGCTTTCGCCGGCCAGGGAGCTGACCGAGTGGCTGAAGTGGGCGCCCCACAGCCGGTCGAGCAGCTCCCCGGTTGCCGGTCGCCATCTGGTCGGCACCAAGGAGGCGGCGGACCAGCTGATCGCCGATCTTACGAACGAGGCCACTCGGCGGCTGGCGGTGGGGGCCGACCGGACCACGTTTCCATGGCTGCTGGTGTTCCTGGACCGGGCGGTCGAGCCGGACGCCGCCGCGGTTTCCCGGCTGCTCGACGCGTGTCCGGCCGCCGGGATCTCCATCGTGTGGCTGACCGACACGGCGGAGCGGGTTCCCCGCCAGGCCCGGGCGGTGGTGACGTGTCGGCCCGCGCTGTCCGGCGAGCTGTCCACCGTGTCCTTCACCGACCCCGATCGGGAGGACCTGCACCTGGACATCGATCGGGCGACAGCGGCGTTCGCCGCCAGGACCGGGATGGCGCTGGCCCCGCTTCGCGACGCGTCTTCGGCGAACGCCGCAACCGCCATCCCCCGGGTGGTGCCGCTCTTCACCGCACTGGGCATCGAGGCCGTCGACGAGTTCTGGATCGAGCAGCAGTGGAAGACCGACCGGGGCTACTCGCTCCAGGGGCCGATCGGCTACACCGACACCGGTCCGTTGATCCTGGACATCGTCGAACACGGGCCGCACGGCCTGATCGGCGGCACCAGCGGTGCGGGCAAGAGCGAGCTTGTCATGTCCATGGTGGCCGGACTCATCGCCTACAACCCGCCGACCAGGATCAACTTCCTGTTCATCGACTACAAGGGCGGTGCCTCCAGCGATCTGTTCAAGGACGTACCCCACACCGTCGGGTACGTCACCAACCTGGACGGCCTGCTGGCGATGCGGGCGCTGACCTCGCTGCGGGCCGAGCTGAACCGGCGGATGAACCTGCTGCAGGGCAAGGCCAAGGACCTTGCCGAAATGATCGAGAAGTATCCGGATGAGGCCCCGCCGTCGCTGGTGATCGTGGTGGACGAGTTCGCCACGCTGGTCAAGGAGATTCCGGACTTCGTGGCCGGCATCGTCGACATCGCCCAGCGGGGCCGGAGCCTCGGTATCCACCTGATGCTGGCCACCCAGCGGCCGTCCGGCTCGGTGAACGACAACATCAAGGCCAACACAAACCTTCGGATCTCCCTCCGGATGCTTGACGGGGCCGAGTCAACCGCGGTGATCGGCGTTGGTGACGCAGCGGCGATCCCCGCCCCGCTCAAGGGACGGGGGTTCGCCAAGATGGGTCCGGGGGAGCTGGTGGCCTTCCAGTCCGCGTGGTCCGGCGCACCCCTGTTGGCCGAGTCAGGAACACCGCCGGTGGTCGTCCGTCCGTTCGGTCCTGCGGCGGAAACGGCGGCTGCTTCCGCTGCTGCACGATCCTCGGAGGCGGCCGCCCCCGGCTCCGTCATCGGTCCCTCCGCCGGTGTGGGCCCCGACGAGCTGCAGAGCCACGACCACGGCCACGTCCCGCAGCGGACCCAGATCGATGCGCTGCTCGAGGCGGTATGCACCGCCGGCGAGCAACTGGGCCACCGCCGGGGCGATGCGCCGTGGCTCGAGGTGCTCCCGCCCGTCATCCCCGTCGACGACGTCCGGGACGCAGCGGCCGCGGCGGAGCCGGACCGGCTCGAACCGGGGGCGCGGATCGTGATCGGCATGATCGACGATCCGGCAGCCCAGGCCCAGTACCCCGCTGTGGTCAACCTGGCTCGGTCCGGTGGCCTGATCATCAGCGGCACCGGTGGATCCGGCAAGTCGACCGCCCTCATCACCGCTGCGGTGTCGGCGGCGATGGACGACTCCGCCCTCGGCGGGGGCACGCTGACCATCTTCGCCCTCGATTTCGCCTCCCGGGAACTCGGCGGGCTCAACCGGCTGCCGCAGTGCGGTGGTGTGGCCACCGGCGACGATCTGGAGGCGGTGACCCGGATCATCGGTCTGCTCCACCGGGAGTTCGAGCGTCGGCGACAGGCGCTGGCCGATGCGGTTGCCAGGGCCGAGGTCCCGGCAAAGGATAGCGCCGTCCTCTTCCTGATCGACGGGATGGAGGCGATCATCCAGACCATGGAGCAGGGCCCGGGGGCCGGTGCACTCGGTGCCGCCTACGCCCAGCTGACCAAGGTCCTGACCGACGGTCGACAGGTGGGGATCCATCCCATCATCGCCACCGCCAGACAGTCGGCCATCCGCAGCACGCTGACGTCCGCCATCTCCGATCGGCTCACCCTTCGTCAGGCGGACATCCAGGGCTACACCGAATGCGGCATCAGCGCCGTCGACGCCAAGGAACTGGATCTCGCCCCGGGCCAGGGGTTCTTCAACGGTCCGACGACCCTGCAGGTGGCCAGCCTGTTCCCGGTTGCCGGACCGGGCACTCTGTCCGACGAGGAGCGGGAGCGCCACGCCAGGGAGAACCTCCTGGCGATCGCCGGCAGCCTGATCGGCCGAGTGGACCCCCGCCTCGTCACCCGGCCGCTTCCGTCAACGGTGCCGCTGCTGCCGTCGTCCGATCCGCTGCTGCCGGTGGTGGGCAGGGCCAACCTGACCGGTGAGCCCTACGTCATCGACCTGACCCACAACAACGTGTCCGTCATCGGGGATCCCCGTTCCGGGCGGACCACCGCCCTTGCCACGATCGGCAAACAGGCCGCCGCCGGAGGCACCGAGGTGTGGATCCTCGGCAGTCCGGGCTCGCCGCTTCGATCGCTCGGCGAGGCCACGATGTCCTGCTTTGCCGAAGGGCCTGAGCGGGCGGAGTTCCTGGAGGGTCTGGCGGCAACGGTGGAGCGGTCCGGTTCGGCGAATCGATTGTTCCTCCTGGACGACCACGACCGGCTGCCCGACAACGACCGGGAGCTGATCGCCCCACTGGAGCGGCTGCTCGGCACGGTCCGATACGCCGTATCCGGTCCGAAACCGCGGGGGTTCAGCCCCAGCCCGATCGTGCAGCTGATCAAGGCGTGTCGCACGATCGTCTATCTCAAACCGCACGACGATCGGGAGTCCCACGAGGTCCTCGGTGTGCCGGTGCCGTGGCACCCCGGGTTGCCGATGCAGCCGGGACGGGGGTTTGTGGTGGTCGACCGCGTTCCCACCATGGTGCAGCTGAGCACGCCGTTCACCAACTGAACTCAGTCGCCGATCAGACGACGAACCGGCGGACCATGGATCGGCGGAGGACCGACCGGCGACTGTTCGGATGCCGGTGACTGTTCGGATGCCGATGGATGCCGATGAACAGCAGTGGGACCGGTTCGATCAGTCCGGCGGCAACAGGTTCAGTTCGGCCAGGTGGGTCAGAAACGTCGGGACGTCCACGTACTGCCGGGCGGTCATGCCCAGCTCGATCGCTCCGGCCAACTTGCCGGCCGAGTCGTCGGTGAAGAACACCGATTCCGGCGCCACCTCCAGGGCCGCCACCACGTGAGCGAAGGCCCGAGGGTCCGGCTTGCTGTACCCGATGGTGGCCGAGTTGAACACGGCGTCGAACCGGTCGGTGATGCCGAACTCGTCAAGCTCCGCCGAGACGGTGTCCGTTCCGTTTGTCAGGATCGCAACGGTCACGCGGTCGGCTCTGAGCCGGTCGACCACCTCCAGCAGCTCCTTGTCAACGGTGCCCCTGGCGGCCAGCCACTCCTCCGCGGCGGCGGGGTTGTCGACCCGCCGACCGATCTCCGCGATCCACTCCGCCCGGGTGATCCGTCCGGTGGTGAGCGACAGGTTCAGCGCCGGCTCAAACCCGACATCCCACAGGATCCCGGGGGTCAGGCCGTGCGTTCGTTCGGTGTTCTCCCGATGGTCGGGGTCGAAGTGTCGGACCACACCGTCCAGATCCAACAGCACGGTGGAGACGCTCACGGTGTCACCGGCTCGGGATCCTCGGCCGTCGGAATGGTGAAGAGGGGAAGTGTGATGTGGACCAGAGGACCGATGCCCAGAGCGTAGACGACGGTGCCGATACCAACCGTGCCACCCAGCAACCAACCGACAACCAGCACGGCCACCTCGATCCCGGTGCGGACCACCCGCAGCGGCAGCCCTCGGGCCGCCAGGCCGGTCATCAAGCCGTCCCGAGGACCCGGCCCGAGGCCGGCGCCGATATACAGCCCGGTACCGATGGCGTTGAGCACAACCGCAGCCGCCAACAGGCCGAGGCGGGGGGCCAGCCGTTCCACCACCGGTAGCACGGCGATGGACGCCTCGAAGACCACACCGACGGCCACGGCGTTCGCCAGTGTGCCGATGCCCGGCAGTTGGCGGAGCGGGATCCACAGCAGCAGCACCACCAGACTGGTGCCGACAACCGCCACCCCGAGCCGAAGGCCGAGCGTCTCCGCCAGGCCTTGATGGAACACGTCCCACGGGTCAAGGCCGAGTTCCGCTGCGACCATGAGGGCCAGGCTGAACCCGAACAGCAC
>JBCCGJ010000165.1:0-12452 GCA_039029335.1 Actinomycetota bacterium
AGGCGGGATCCATGGTGGGTCTCTCGGAGCGAGGCCGAAGCGGCCCGGACTCAGCAGGCGAGCCGCCAGCTCCTCAGTTCGGCTCCGGGCTTGTGGGCTCTCACCATCTTGTTCGCTCTCACCATCCCCGTCCTGCTTGGAGGCTCGACACCATGACCCGCAATCCAACCCCGGAGACCCGGACCCGACTCGACCGATTCATGACCGGTCTGGAGAAGCGCAACCCGGGTGAGCCGGAGTTCCATCAAGCGGTCCGTGAAGTGGCCGAGTCCCTCATGCCGGTCATCGTCGAGCGGCCGGACTACGACAGGGCCCAGATTCTCGAGCGGCTGACCGAGCCGGACCGTGTGGTCATCTTTCGGGTGACGTGGGAGGACGACGAAGGCAACATCCGAGCCAACCGGGCATGGCGGGTGCAGTTCAACAACTCAATCGGGCCGTACAAGGGAGGCCTGCGCTTTCATCCGTCGGTCAACCTCAGCATCCTGAAGTTCCTCGGCTTCGAACAAATCCTCAAGAACAGCCTGACCACCCTCCCGATGGGCGGGGCGAAGGGAGGGTCGAACTTCAACCCGAAGGGAAAAAGCGACCGAGAAGTCATGCGGTTCTGCCAGTCGCTGATGACAGAGCTCCATCGCCACATCGGTGAGGACGTCGATGTGCCCGCCGGTGACATCGGCGTTGGGGCCAGGGAGATCAGCTACCTGTTCGGCCAGTACAAGCGGCTGGAGAACCGGTTCACGGGCATCCTCACCGGCAAGGGTCTGGCCTTCGGTGGCAGTCTGGTCCGGACCGAAGCCACCGGCTACGGAGCGATCTACTTCCTCCAGCACATGCTGGCCGAGACCGGTGACGACCTGGCCGGCAAACGGGCCGTCGTGTCCGGCTCGGGCAACGTTGCGCTGTACGCGGCCGAGAAGCTCGACCAACTCGGGGCCACGGTCCTCACGCTCTCCGATTCGAGCGGTTTCATCCACGACCCCGACGGCATCGGGGGCGAGAAGCTGGCGTGGATCAAGGAGCTGAAGGAGGTGCGGCGGGGCCGTATCGCCGAGTACGTCGAACGCTTCGGCGGGACCTACCACCAGGGCGAGCGGCCGTGGCACGTTCCCAGCGATGTGGCGGTGCCGTGCGCCACCCAGAACGAGCTCTCGGGTGACGAGGCCCGGGTGCTCGTGGCCAACGGCGTCCGGGCGGTGGTCGAGGGGGCGAACATGCCGACCGAGCTGGACGGGGTCCACGTCTTCCTCGATGCCAAGGTCCTGTTCGGACCCGGCAAGGCGGCCAACGCGGGCGGGGTCGCCGTATCCGGTCTCGAGCAGAGCCAGAACGCCCTCCGGATCTCATGGACGAGGGACGAGGTCGACGGCAAACTCGGCGACATCATGGCCAGCATCCACGACCAGTGCGTGGCACACGGCCGCGGCGATGACGGATATATCGACTACGTGAAGGGTGCCAACGTCGCGGGCTTTGTGAAGGTCGCCGACGCCATGCTCGCCTACGGCGCCGTCTAATCCCGAAGGTGTGGTTGGTCGATGCGGACGCCCCTTTTGGCGGAGGTTCGGCGCCGTCCGATTGGCCCGCCGCTCGAAACTCTCAGTCGGCCAGTTGCTCGCGAGTGATGGCCTTCAGGTACCGACGCAGACGGGCGAGCCCCCGGTCATGACTGCAGAACTTCTCCCGATTGAGGCGAACCGACTGTCCGTCACCGATGGGAGCCGGCCCGCCTCGTCGATGAGCACGTGACCGTCGAGTCAAAACTGAAGCCGTTCTCGCCAAGCTCGGCGCGGGCGACATCACTCATATCGCCCGGCGACCACGGCGGCTCGAAGGTGTATGTCAGCTTGTAGGTCTCGACTGTTCCGGTGCCGACCAGAGCCGCTCGAATCTGATCCTCGATCACCGACGTCAGGGGACAGAATCGGTTGATGAGGGTGATGACCACGCACCGGGCCACTCAACGGCGCGCTGCTCAACACCCCCCGTTTTGAGGTTGCGTTGCTAGCCAGCGGCGGCCAGTAGCGCTTCGCTTGTGGTCCACAGCCGCTCGGCCTGGGCCTCGTCCACCGCATGTTCCGCCACGCCGAGCCACGCCGGCGTGTCCGGACCGACCGCTTGCGCCACGTCGCAGTCCTCGCAATACAGGCCGCCCCTGTCAGCCAACATCGGAGAGGTCGCGGCCCAGAGCGTTGTTGTACAGCCCTGGGTCGGTGACTTGAACATCTGCTGGGCGATCTCGCTGGGGTGGCCGTCCGCGTCGAGCCAACCGAGCTGGATTTGCTCCTCGACATCGAGGTCCCGCTGCAGCGGCGTGAAGATGCCACCGGGATGTACCGAGAACGCCCGACCACCCGACGCTTCCAGTCGAGAAGACAGCGCGACCGCGAACAATGCGTTTGCACTCTTGGCCTGGGCGTAGGCCACCCACTTGTCGTACTCGGTGTTCTCGAAGTTGATGTCCTCCCACAGCATGCCATTGCGCTTGTGGGCGATGGAGGAGAGTTCGACGACCCGGGCGGCTTCGGCCCGCTCGAGCAGCGGCATCACCGCGGTTGTCAGCGCAAAGTGGCCCATGTGGTTGATGCCGAACTGATACTCCCAGCCCGGCCCGACCCGCCGCTCCGGCGTTGCCATGACCCCGGCATTGTTGATGAGCAAATCGATCGAGTCGAGCTCTGCGTTCAACTGGGAGGCAAAGGCGTTGACGCTGGTGATGTCAGCCAGATCCATGGCCGCAGAGGTCACATCTCCGT
The DNA here is from genome assembly GCA_039029335.1 of Actinomycetota bacterium. GTDB lineage: Bacteria > Actinomycetota > Acidimicrobiia > Acidimicrobiales > SZUA-35 > JAHELU01. Next base: position 2,757 of record JBCCGJ010000165.1, read on the forward strand.
CGACCGTGGCCAAATTCTCGGCCGCCTTCTCCGGCGAACGAACGGGCACCACCACCTTCGCCCCCTTGGCGGCAAGGGCTCTGGTGGTCTCAAGGCCGATGCCGGAATAGCCGCCGGTCACCACCGCCGTCTTTCCGGTCAGATCGACATAGGCCAGGATCTCGTTCGGTTCGCTCTTCGGAGAGAATCCGGAACCGAGGGCCTGTTGTTGATCGATGCTCACGATGAATCCTCCGAGCGGGTGGGGAGATGGGCGATGGACCGCAAGTTGATCGGCAAGCTCCACCGCGGTGGTACTGCCGGAATCACGGGCGTCGCGACAAAGCCTACGAGTTGGCGGCAACTCGGCCACCCGGCGATGCTCGAACTGGCCGAGTCGCACAACAACTGCTTCCGGGTCGAGGGCGAACTGCTCGACGATGGCATCTCGATGCAGATCGGCGGCATCGAGCCCGACACGGAGGACTTCTTCAACATCAGGGGCCCACTGCTTAACACGTCGCCCATCGAATACGATCTGACCCGATTCGAACCCGCTGACGATGGCTCCGGTCCCGCCGAGACATTCGTTCAGAGATTCCAGTGTGAGGAAGCGACCAGCCCATTCGACGGCAGCACACGAACCTGCCGGTCGAGCTAAGTGCTTCCCTGCAAAGCGGCCCGCCTGAGCGATAGTGACACGCGCTCGCCAGACGTACCCCGCAGCGACGGCCTGCTCAGTGGGTCGGTTGCTGTCGGGCGGTGGCTTTCAGGTAGCGGCGAGACCTGGCGAGGCCCGGTCGTGGCCGTCGAGCTTCGACGGCCGCCGGACTCCATCCGCGCCCGCATAGCCCGGCGGCTGATCCGGTACATGCGGGCCACGCCGCTTCCCGAGCGGCGGTGGATCGGACGGCTTTGGTAAGGTCTGGGTCATGGCCGATGAGGGCGTTCCGGAGGGGACCATCGATCTGGAGTCGCTCGATCTGGGGCCGATGATGCGACATGCCAGGGCGGCCACGTTCGCCACCAACTGGAAGACCATCCTTGCAACGGACGCGTCGATCGGGGTCGTGCTGATGGTCATCGGCATCGCCATCGTCATCTGGCTCGGATGGGCAGGTTGGATTGCCGTAGCCCTCGGTGCGATCTACGTCGGTCTGGTCGGCCGACGTTTCCTCCAATGGCGATGGATTCGCCGAAAAGCGGGCCTGGAGTCCCAGGGCAGGCACCGGCCAACGTCATAACTCTTGTATCAGGCCGACTGCCCGGCGAGTCATCTACGCACCCACCGAGTGACCTCTGGAGGTAGGTGACATGGCCGATACGGACGACACGGCAGAAGCGGCCGGGCGTGGTCGACATGCTCGGCGTTTGGCAGTTCGAGGTCGGGGCGAAACTGTTCCTCATCCAGATCGCGCGGGCCGCCGGCATGATCGGCAGGCGCTCATGACCGTTATCCGAACCGCAGCCGGGGAGGAGCGGCACACGGCCTGGCCATATGTCCGGTGGCCGGCAGGCGCCGGCCCGGCCCTTGTGCTCTATCTGCTGATCAGAGGTGGGTTGCTCAACTTTGGCGCTGTCGTCGGGATCTTCAGTGACCACATGACCGGAGCGCTTCAACGCGTGATGGATACGCTGTCGGCCTCGACCAACTGGGCTTCGGCTCGGGCCCTTGGTCTCGTGGCCGGGATCGGCTACGGCGCCATCCACCCTCAGGCCGGGCCCGGGCCGGGACCGGGATCATCCGGGGTCTCGTCTACGGATTCGCCTGGTGGATTGTGGCCGTCTCGACCGTGATCCCGCTCCTGGGCCGGGGACGAGCTGCCGTGGGCCGCATCCATCACGGGCTGACCGCGGCGGGACTGGCATTGTTCGGCGACGGTCAGTCGATCGTGGCGGAAGAAGGACTCGGCACCCGAAGCGTACGAGCAAGCGGCCAGGGGGTCATCGCCGGCCTGATCGGCGGTGCGGTGTTCACCGTGGTCATGGTCCGGATCGGCTTTCTGTCAACGGTGGCCGACTGGTCGGCGAGGCAGTCCGATGCCGTCGGCGTGATGGTCCACCTGCTGATCGCCAAGCTCATCGGTGTGGCCTAGGGGCTGCTCTTCGTCCGCCGCAGCCACAATTCCGGGTCCGCCCTCGGGTGGGGGGGTGGCGTACGGCGTCTTCTTCCGACTCGAGCGAGGACGGGATCCGTGGTGGATCTCCCGCAGCGAATCCGTGGAGGCCCGAACGCGCGATGCGATCACCGGCCTACACGTTCGGAGCCACCGAGGCGGGGCCGACCCGACCGGCCCCGTCACTCGTGGCTGAATCGCCGAATCGACCAGGTGGCGAAAACCGCGACCAATAGAACGGTCCAGACCAGTGACTGGACAACCAGGGAGGCGGCCTCGCCACCGTGCACAAGCGCTCGGACGGCGTCCACCGTGACCGTCACCGGTTGGTGCTCCACAAAAGGCTGCACCCATCCGGGCATGTTGTCGACCGGGGCGAACGTGGATGCGGCGAAGACAAGTGGGAAGACGGGAATCCAGCTGGCTGCTTCGATCGCCTCGGTCTCGCGCACGTAGGAGGCGAGCAGGGCGTAGCCCCAGCTGAAGATCGTGGCGAAGGCGACGACGAGGGCGACGGCGGGCAGGATCATCTCCGGACCTCCGGACGGTCGGAAGCCGAAGACAAAACCGACAAACACAACGATGAACACTGTGGCCGTTGTGCGTACGGCGTCGGCCGCCACCCGTCCGATGAGCACCGACGCTCGGCTGATCGGCAGTGATCGAAAGCGGTCGATGGTGCCTCGCTGGCGGTCCTGGGCCAGCGCAATGGCGGTGTTGGTACCGTCGAAGACGGCCATCTGGACCAGGATCCCGGGAATCAGGAAGTCGATGTAGTCGAGTTCGCCGGTGCCGATCGAGCCTCCGAACACCACGTTGAACAGGAGGACGAAGATGGTGGGGCCGACAAACAGAAAAAGCACGAGCTGCGGGGTTCGACGTATGCGCAGCAGGTTTCGCCGGGTCATGGTTGTGCTGTCGCGAGCGATGCTGATCATGACGCCACCTCGTTGCTCGGTGCGGCGCGGATCTCGGCTCGGTCGGCGTCGTTGCCGGTGATGGACAGGAAGACGTCATCGAGACTTGGGCGTTCAACGGCGATGTCGGTGACGTCGACCCCGGCACCATGTAATGCCGCAGCCGTTGCGAGCAGGGTCTCCATGCCACCGCTCACCGAGGCGGTGACGGCACCCGCCTGTCCGTCGATCCGGACTGCCTCGCCGAGGATCGGTTTCATGGCGGACGCGGCTGCGGGAAGCTGATCGCCGGACGTCGGGACAACCCGGATCCGGCTTGCCCCCACACTCGACTTGAGCTCGTCCGCAGTTCCCTCGGCGATGACCCTGCCGCGGTCGATCACGGTGATCCGGTCTGCGAGGGCGTCGGCTTCCTCGAGGTATTGCGTGGTGAGGAGCACGGTGGTGCCCTCGGCGACCAGGTCACGAAGGAAGTCCCACAGCTCGAGCCGGGTGTGCGGGTCGAGACCGGTGGTCGGCTCGTCCAGGAGCAGGACCTGTGGCCGACCGGCGAGGCTGGCGCCGAGGTCGAGGCGACGCCGCATGCCACCCGAATAGGTTCGGACCTGCCGATCGGCGGCCTCGGTCAGGGAGAGCCGTTCGAGGACCTCGTCCGCTCGCCGGCGGGCCGAGCGCCGATCGAGACCGTACAGCCGACCGATGATCTCGATGTTCTCCCGCCCCGTCAGCAGATCGTCGACGGCCGCGTACTGGCCGGCGAGCCCGATCGTTCTGCGTACACCGGTCGGGCTGGCCACCACGTCGTGGCCGCCGACCCGGACCGTGCCGGCGGTGGGACGGCGAAGTGTGGCGATGACGTTGACGAGGGTTGTCTTGCCGGAGCCGTTCGGCCCGAGCAGACCCCGTACCTCACCGGCGTTGATACTGAGGCTGACGTCGTTCACGGCGGTCAGCGCGTCGAAACGCACCACGACGCCGTTGACCTCCACGATGGGCGTTGTCGGTGGGGGCTCGTCGGTTGGTGGGCGGGTGAGCAGCGCGGTAGCGGACATGTTGAACTCCTTGGCTTGTTGTTGATTCGATGCGGCCAATCCTCGATGGTCCCGGTTGCGTCCGGCGCCAGCGCCGCTCGGAAACCGGATGAGTCCTTCCGGCAGTGGCTCCACCGGGGTTCCACCGACACTCCACCTGCCCGGGCGATCGTCGAGGGTGTGTACACGTCCGTCAGCGCCTGCGACCATGTCGGGATGGGTGATGCCGAAGCAAGCTCGCCACTGCGCATCACGCTGCTCGGCGGCATGCGGATCGAGGCGGCACCGGGGGTGGAGCTCGACCCGGGACCTCGAAAGTGCCAGGAGCTGCTCGCCGCGCTGGCGCTGGAGCCACAGGTTGCGATCACCGTTGGCCGTCTCGTTGAGCTCCTCTGGGGCGAAGACCCGCCTCGAACCGCGGAAAAGACCCTTCAGACCTATGTGGCCCGCCTGCGGAAGGCGCTTGGGGCCGACGCCATCGTTCGAGCCGGCACCGCCTACCGGCTGGACATCGATCCCGCCTCGATCGACACGTTCCGGTTTCGCAGTGCGCTGCGGCGAGGTGACAACGAGGCGGCGCTGCAGGAGTGGACAGGTGCACCACTGGCCGGCATCGAGGTCGACGGCCTCCAGCCGTTACTGGACGGCCTTGTCGAGGAGTGGTTGGGCGCCGTCGAGGTCGACCTTGCGAAGGCCGTCGAATCCGATCCCGGTGGGGCGACGGGCCGGCTGACCGAGATGGTGGCCGCCCACCCGTTCCGGGAGGGGATGTGGGCGCTGTTGATGACTGCCCTCTACCGCTCCGGACGACAGGCCGAGGCGCTGGACGCGTACCGGCGGGCCAGGGCCGCGCTGGTGGAGGAACTGGGCGTGGAACCCAGCCCCCGGCTTCGGGATCTGGAGCGGCAGATTCTCAACCAGGACGAACAGCTCACGGCGGGTTTCGAGCGGCGTGCGGATCCGGGTGCCGATCCCCGCCATGGTGGTGGTGCCCCGCCGGTCGGCGTTGTGACGTTCGGTTTCGCCGAACTCGATCGGGTCTCTGCCCTCTGGGCGGATCAGCCCGCCGACGCAGCCGACGTCATCGCCGAGTTCGAACGCATCGTGGGCACCGTTGCCGGCGACCATGGTGGCACCCTCTTCGCAAGGGGAGCCGAGACACTCGGGGTCGCGTTTCACAGCGCCACCGAGGCCGGGAACTGGGCCGCTGAGCTGCACGGCGCCCTCGCCGATCGGCAGTGGCCCCACGGGTCGCCGGTTGCGACCAGGGTCGCACTCCACACCGGCGAGGCTGACGAGCGCAACGGCTCCTACTACGGCCCCACGGTCACGTTGGCCACCCGGCTCGTCGCGCTCGGCCACCCCGGCCAGACCATCGCAACAACCGTGACGGCACTGCTCAGCGGTGAGACTGATCAGCATCTCGGCTGGGTCTCCCTGGAGGGCGTTCCCGACGAGCTCTCGCTCAACCAGATCGGTCCGGGATCGTTCCCGCCGTTGCAGATCACCACCCAGTCGCTCGACCGGCTGCCCCGGCCCGCCAATCGACTGATTGGACGCCACGACCTCCTGGGATCGATTGCCGTCGCGCTGGCCGAAGCTCCGGTCGTGACCCTTGTTGGTCCCGGCGGGATCGGCAAGACCCGGCTGGCGACTGAGGCGGCGCGCCGAGATGGCACCGCCGGGCGCGACGGCGCATGGTTCGTCGAGCTCGCCGACATCGCAGATTCGGCCGAGGTGGAACGTGCGGTGGCCGACGCGCTCGGCGTTCACGAGACCGCCCAACGGTCGGTGCTCGACACCATCGTCGCCGCGCTCCGCTCAAGGACGAGTCTTGTTGTCCTCGACAATTGCGAACATCTCATCGAGGGGACAGGTCGACTCGTCACGGAGCTGATCCAGCGGTGCCCCGACGTCACGGTGCTCACCACCTCGCGAGAGGGCCTCGGCGTGCCGGCCGAACAGTTGGTTGTTGTCGGACCGCTCCAGGCCGCCGAGGCCGGCGTCGAGCTGTTCATCGAACGAGCTCTGGCCGCCGACGGGTCGTTCGATGCGGACGGCCAGCGGGCAACAATCGGTGATGTCTGCCGACGGCTCGACGGTGTGCCGCTTGCGATCGAGCTGGCCGCAGCCCGGGTCAGAAGTCTGGCACCCGCCGATCTCCTGGCCAGGCTGGATGACAGTTTTCGTCTCCTCACCGGGGTCCGCCGGGGCACCGTCGAACGCCATCAGACACTCCGGGCAACGATCCAATGGTCCTACGATCTGCTCTCGCCGCAACAGCAGCTGGTGTTCCGCCGGCTCTCGGTCTTTGCCGGATCCTTCGATCTGGCCGCCGCCGAACAAGTGATTCCGGACGAAGACCTGAGCGTGATCGACGTCGGTGTCGGCATCGGCGACCTCGTCGACCGATCGATGTGCATCGTCGAGTCCGGCACCTCGGGCCGCCGGTTCCGGCTCCTCGAACCGATGCGGCAGTTCGCCGCCGAGGAGCTTCGGTCTCAGCAGGAGAGGAGTGACCTGCGGCGACGTCATACCGACCACGTCCGAAGCCGGATCGCCGACATTCGCGCGCTGCTCGCCGGCCCGCAGGAGACCCGGGGTGCGGTCGAACTCGACGAACTCTGGCCGAACCTCCGGGTCGCCGTCGACGAAGCGCTCGGCAGACAAGATCTCGACCTGGCCGTCGCCCTCGTCGGACCGATCGTCTCCCAGGGTTTCATGCGGCGTGGTCTCGGTGAGCTTCGCGACTGGATCGAACGGACCATGGAGGTCGCCGACGTCGACAACGACGCAACCATCATCGCCGACGGCCTGTTCTGGACGGCCCTCTATGCACAGCTGACCGATGACCGAACCGACGTCGATCGCCTGATGGATCGATTCGGAACGCCCGACCTGGTCTATGCCCGGCTGGCCAAGCTGATCGTCGAAGGCGACACGGCCGGCATCATCGCCATTTCCGACGAGGCGGTCGCCGAGGCGCACCGCAGGAATGACGTGCTTCTGATGCAGCTGTGCACGGTGCTCACAGTTGGGAATCTGGTCACCTCGGGACAGATCGTCGAGGCCGAGGCGCGGGCAAACGCCCTCATCGACAGCCGGCAAGGAGCCGACCAACCGATGCCACCAACGTTCCTCAACTGGTTGCTGTACCTGGTTGCGACCGCCCGGGCACTCCAGGGAGACGCAGTGGCGGCCGAAGCCATCTACGACCGGATCGCGGCGATGCGGCTACCGCCCCGAGCCAGTTCGCCGACCGAGGTGATGGCCGCTCGGCGAGCGTCGAAGAACGGCGACCACCGCACCGCCCACCTCATCCTTCGCAACCACATCGGCGACCTGCTCGAGGTCGACGATGTCAACGGGACAACCGTGGTGGCGCTGGAGTTCTTGCACATCATGGCCCGGGCCGGGCAGCTCGATGAGGCCGCGGTCATCCTTGGCTACTTCGAGAGCAGCAGACTGCTCGATCCCGGGGGTCAGTGGTTCCGAGCCCTGCTGGAAGAGCCGAATCGGCTGGTCTCCGACGACCCCGCAGCGGCGATGGTGCGGGACAGGACCGTCGACGTGGGCATCACCGCGCCAGAGGCCCTGGCGTACATGACGGACACGCTCGACCGCCTTCTCGACGGCTGATCTCAACGAACGGGGGTTCCACCGACGCTCCGGTCTGACACCGACGGCGTTCCACCATCGACGGTCATCGTCATCGTATGACCGATCGAACGAAATCCTTGACCACGCCCGCTCCCTTTCGGCCACCACCTCGGACGGAGGCGCAAACCGCCGATCTACCGTGGCGGCACCCTCGAATCACGATTCCCGAGCTCCTCTCCACGCTGTGGATCGCTGTCCTGTTCGCCGACGTGCTGCGCGGTGTGCACGAGATCCTTCGCCCGGGCTTCGTTGACGAATTGGCCAACGAGGGCACCAACTACGGCAGGGTGGTCACCGACGCCACGCTCTTCTGGTCCGGGCTCGTACTTGCCTTCATCGCCTCGGTAGTGGTCCTGGCCCGCGTCCTGCCTCGCCGGTCGAACCGGATCGTCAACATCATCGCCGGGGTCATGATGATCGGCGGTGTCCTTTTCAGCTGGCCCAAGGATCCGGACGACTTTGTGTTCGGCACCGTCCAGATCCTCGGCGCCGTCATCGTCATAACGATCAGCGCCCGCTGGAGAGACCTCGACCAACCGACCGCCGACCTCGTCGACCGCGCTGACCGCATCGACGCCGGTCCCGTCTCGGCCTGAGCCGGGCCGACCCGTGGAAGGAAGCAGATCATGACCAACGTCATCGAACGCCCTGCAGTGGCCGCCGCCCCTGCCATCATCCGGCAGCTCTCCCGGCGCGAAGTCCTCGCCGTCTGGGCCGCCGCCGCGCTGCCGATGGGAGCGGCCGCATGGCTTGTCGCCCCGATTCTCGCCAACTCGCCCGAGGACGGCCTGAGCTTGTTCAAGGCCCTCGTGGTCGCCCTTACCGCCGGTCTCGCGTGGCAGACCGTGCTGGTGGTCGGGCTCGTCGGTGCCGAGCAACGGACACTCCGCTGGTCCCGACTCCGCCGAGCCCTGTGGCTCAACGCACCCCGGAGTCCGAGGTCCGGTCGAGTCGGCGGCCGCGTGTGGCTGGTCACCTTGCCCCTCATCGTGCTGTTCGCCGCCGGCGAGGCGATCCCCTCCCTGCCCCACCCGGCGGAACGGGACTTCGGTCTGACCCTCGAGTCAGAAGCCGGACAGGCGTTCTTCCGGGGAAACTGGGGCTGGTTCGGTCTCATCGTCATCATGTTTGTTCTCAACACCGTGCTGGGCGAGGAGTTGCTGTTCCGCGGCTACCTGCTCCCCCGTATGCAGCAGTCGTTCGGCGAACGGGCATGGCTGGTCAACGGGCTGCTGTTCGGCGCCTACCACGTCCATGTGCCGTGGGCGATCCCGGCGGTTGTTCTCGTCGACACCTTCGCCCTGTCCTACGCGACCCAGCGGTACCGCAGCGCCTGGATCGGCATCGTCGTCCACAGCGCCCAGACCGTCGTCCTGATCATCGCGCTGCTGACAATCGTGGCCTGACAGCAAGTGGACGGGCTCACCGCCCCCGCCTGCGCCCACCGGCGGATCCGGCGCCGGATCACGGCCGGCTGGCGAACAGTTCGTTTCGGATCGTCTCGACCAGCGCGTCGACGGCGTCGGACCGCTCACCGGGTACGGTCCGAATCACCTGCACGATGTGGGGCAGCGGATCGAGGCCGACCGGCGGCTTCCACTCGACCACGTCGCCGCACAGGTACCGGGAGCTCATCACGGCCACACCGATCCCCGCCTGCACGGCAGCGCGGACGTCGAACGAGGTCGGAGCGGAAAAGGCCACCCGGAACTCGATCCCCGCCCGCTCGAGGATCCCGTGCGAGAAGCTGTTGTAGTAGCAATGGGCCCCGAAGTCGAGGAAGGGAACCGGCTGCTCGTCGAAGTTCTCGTTCTCGGAGGTGACCCACACAAGGTCTTCGCTCCAGAGCCGCACATCGTCCGGCTCGATTCGCTCTTCCGTGGTCTGGAGCAGCGCAACGTCAACCTTCCCGTTCTCCAGCCACTCATCGAAGTCACCGCTGTGGTTCACCGTGAAGTCCACGTTGGCCCCGGGATGGCGCCGCCGAAACGC